>DDPU01000009.1:8157-9030 GCA_002342345.1 Verrucomicrobia bacterium UBA2460 | reverse complement strand
AGCACCGAGCCGTCCGCCGCTTTTTGGAAAATGACCTCCGGACGGGAGACGAGAACCTCGAAGCCCTCCCGGCGCATCTGTTCGAGGAGGATGGCGATCTGCATTTCTCCACGGGCCTTGATCTCGAACGAGCCGGCGCTGCCGCCGTCGGTGAAGCGCAGACTGACGTTGGTGCGGATCTCCTTCTCGAGCCTTTCCCGGAGATGACGGGCGGTGAGGAATTTGCCCTCCCGTCCGGCGAGCGGGGAATCATTGACGAGAAACTGCATGTGAATGGTGGGCGGATCGATGGCGACGTAGGGCAGCGGGGTGCGGTCCGGTTTGTCCGCGATGGTCACGCTGATTTCGGGGGTGGCCAGGCCGGCCAGACCGACGATGTCGCCAGCGGAGGCGCTCTCAATCTCGATGCGCTCCAGGCCGCGGTGGGAGAAAAGTTTGGTGACGCGTCCGGTTTCGGGTTTGCCCTCCGGGTTGAGGGAGGCGACCGGATCGCCCATTTTGATGGTGCCGGAAACGATGCGACCGATGGAAATACGGCCGACAAAATCGGAGTGGTCGAGGTTGGCGACGAGCATGGCGAAAGGGGCGTTCAGATCGCCGGGAGGCGGGGGCACCACCTGCAGGATGGTGTCGAAAAGCGGCTTCATTCCGGCAGCTTTGATTTCCGGGGTGACTTTGCCTTCCCATTTCAGGGTGGCGTAGCCCTCCTTGGCGGAGGCGTACACGGCGGGGAAGTCGAGCTGGGCNNTCGATCTTGTTGAGGACGACGATCGGTTTGGCGCCAACGGCCAGGGCTTTGCGGAGCACGAACTTGGTCTGGGCCTGGGGCCCCTCGGCGGCGTCCACGACCAGCAGAACCCCGTCGATCATGCG
>DDPU01000009.1:3762-8124 GCA_002342345.1 Verrucomicrobia bacterium UBA2460 | reverse complement strand
AAGTCGGCGTGGCCGGGGGTATCGACGATATTGACCCGGGTCCCCTCGTACTCAAAAGCGGCGTTCTTGGCCCGGATGGTGATGCCCCGTTCCCGCTCCAGATCCATGGAGTCCATCATTCTTTCGGCGACAACCTGGTTGGACCGGAAGGTGCCGGCCTGGCGCAGCAGCTGGTCCACCAGGGTGGTCTTCCCGTGGTCCACGTGCGCGATGATCGCGATATTTCTGAGTTTCAGGTTCGCCATAAAAATCCCAAACTAGCAGTTTCCGCGGCCAGGGCGAGGCCGGAGTTGGGTTATTTCGGCGTTTCCCCGCGCCGGAAAACCAGCCCATACTCCCGGCAATGAAATCATCCCGTTATTTGATCGTGGTTGTTGCCTTGGCCGCCGTGGCCGGGCTGATGTGGCTCTACAAGGGGAAGGACTGGCTGATCCGTGATGCCATCATCAGCGCCACGGAAAAGGCCACCGGCGTCAGCGTCCACCTGGGGAGCATCCGGGTTGAGCTGACCAAGGGAGACGGGCAGCTCAAGGACTTCCGTCTGGGGAATCCCAAAGGGTTCAGCCGGGAAGAGTTGCTGGCAGTCGGCAAGGGAACGGTGGATCTGGAGCTGAAGTCCGTGACCGGACCGGTCATCCGGATCCAGAAGGTGGATCTTAACGATGTTTCCATCCTCTTTGAGGGGAGCGGCAAGCGCAACAACATGACCGCCCTGAAGGCCCAGGTGAACGAGAGATCCTCCCGGCCCGAAAAAGGCAAGGAGACGAAGGAAAAGAAGATGCGAATCGACACCCTGGTGATGAACAACGTGAAGCTGGATGTGCGCATGTCGGGTATCGTCAAGGTCGGCAAGCTGGACCTCGGCACCATCCGCATGACCAATCTGGGCGGAACCAGCGGGGCGCCCCCCGCCGACATTGCCGCCGCGATTTCCACCGAAATCACCTCACGGGCCACGACCGCGGTGATGAGGAACATGGCGGAACTGGCCGGCCAGATGGGGCAGGACGTGACCAACCTGGCGGAGGGATTCGGGGTGCCGGTGCCGGGAGTGGTGGAAGAGGCGGCCGGATTTTTCCAAAATCTCTTCAAATAAGCCCCAAGGGGTGAGCCCGCTCCGGGATTCCCTTGGCCTGGCTTGCGTGCGGGGTTTGGCCCGCGGCTCGACCCGTCCGGTGCTGGTGGATGCGGGCATGGGGGGAAGAAGGATCCGGGCGGGGGTGTTGCTGGGAGCCGGGTTGGCCCTGGCCCGAAGGCTGAAGCGGGAAGTGCCGGAGGGGCGGGTGGGGATTCTGCTTCCGCCGGGGGCAGGCGGGGCGATTGCCAATCTGGCGTGTGTGCTGGCGGGCAAGACGCCGGTGAACCTCAATTTCACCTCGGGCCGGGCGGCGGCGGAGTCGGCCGTACGGCAGGCCGGTCTGAAGGCGGTGATCACGGCCAGGGCGATGGAAGAGAAGGTGAAGGAGCATTTTCCCCGGACCGACCGAAAGCTGGATCTGGCGGTTTGGCTCAAGGAGGAGAAAAAAGCCGCGGTCTTTTGGTCCCTGCTCGCCGTGGTGTTGCCGGCGGGCTGGCTGGCGCGGTTGGCCGGTGTGCCGAAAGAGGGAGGAGAGCGGGAAGCGGGACTGCTGTTCACGAGCGGAAGCACCGGGGATCCCAAGGGGGTGGTGCTGACTCACCGGAACATTTTATCCAACCTGCGGCAGATTGAGGGTGTCCTTGGTGGGCTGAAGATTGGATCGTTGCTTGGGTGCCTGCCGCTTTTTCACAGTTTTGGATTCACGGTGACCTTGTGGTGGCCGCTCACGGGCGGCCCGCGGGTGGTGACCTACCCGAGTCCTCTGGATCCCCACGCTTTGGGAGAAGTGATCTCCGGACACGGCGTGGAACTGCTGGTGACGACGCCGACTTTTTTGCGGACGCTGATGAGGCGCGCCGGGAAAGAGAAGCTGGGGGGATTACGGATGGTGGTGACGGGGGCGGAGAAGTTGCCGGGCTCTTTGCGGGGGGAGTTCGTGGAGAAGATCGGGGTCGGGGTGTACGAGGGTTACGGGATGACGGAGGCTTCGCCGGTGGTTTCGGTGAATGCGCCGGGGGCGGAGAGGGCGGGGTCGGTGGGGAAGCCGGTCGGTGGCATGGAGGTTCGGACCGTGGATGAAATCAGCCGGCAGGTGTTGCCGGCGGGAGAAGCGGGCATTCTCGAGTTCCGGGGGCCCAACATTTTCCCAGGCTATCTCGGCCGACCGGACCTGACGGAGGGAGTGCTCCAGGGGGGATGGTATCACTCGGCCGATTATGGGCGGCTGGACGGGGACGGTTTTCTTTTCATTGAGGGGCGGAGGGCGCGGTTTTCCAAGATCGGCGGGGAAATGGTGCCGCACGGGCTGGTGGAGGAGGAACTGGCCAAGTGGTGCAGACGGACCGGGCGTGGGGCGGAGGGAGTGCTCGAGGTGATGGTGACGGCGGTGGCGGACGAGCGGAAGGGCGAGTCCTTGGTGGTGCTGCATGCGGTGGATCTGGATCCGGCCGAGGCGGAGAAGGCGCTCCGGGAGGCGGAGCTACCCAACCTGTGGATTCCCCGAAAGTTCCGGCGGGTGGAGAAGATTCCGCTCCTGGCGAGCGGGAAGCTGGATCTGGCGGCGGCGCGAAAGATGGCGCAGAGTTAGGGAAGTCAGGCGCTGTTAGCTCAATCGGATAGAGCATCTGACTTCGGATCAGAAGGTTAGAGGTTCGAGTCCTCTACGGCGCAAAGACAATTTTCCCCGTGGATTTGGAATTGGCCGGGCTAACGGGTTTGGCGGAAGAGGAGCTGGGGAAGAAAGGGAAAAACAAGAGACAGGTTCCAGGCGACGGGTTGGCCGACGGGGTGGAGAACGGCCTGCTGGAGACGGCGCGCCCAGCCGAGGCGGGAGGAAAAAGTCCGGTCAAGGGATAGGGAAATCTTCCGGGTGCACTCCTGCCAAGGGATGGCACCGGCTGACCATTCCGCCAAGGGATCGGCGGCGAGGAATGCGCCCTCCACCGCCATGGACATGCCGTTTCCCGTGAGCGGGGGAATCATCGTGAGGGCATCCCCCACGCGGACATCTTGCTGGTCCGCCGCCCGGCGGGGATCGAGGGAGAGGGCGGAGACGCTGGAAAAGGATGTGTCATCCCAACGGGCGTCACGGAGTCTTTCGTGCAGGGTGGAGCCAGGGTCTCCCGCCAGCCACTCGTGCCATTGGTGGCCCAGGTTCGGAACGGTTTCCCGGGTGCGAAAAAGGCCGCAGACATTGACCCGGTTTCCCTCGACGGCACAAAGACCGACATACCCCCGCGGGGTCAGGTGCATTTCCAGCCCGTCCGCGAGCGGTAAATGGAGGGCGTGGGCCTTCAGGCCCAGCCATCGCCAGCCTGCCTCCTGAACGGAGGGCCGGCGCCCGGNNCCTGCGGAGGAGAACTCATCCGCAAGCAGCTTGTCGAGGCGGTAGCGGGAGAGACAAAGGGCGGGCCGGGGCAGCGGGCGATCGGGCAGCGGATCCTTTCCGCGAAAGACGCGTAATCTTACGGAGGTTCTGGCTCCGGCCCGGGACAAGGTTTCCTCTCCGAGCAGGGAAAAGAGCAGGTCTCTTCCCCGGCCGCTGAGGTATTCCCCGCAGACCCGGTGACGCGGGTAGGTGCCGGCCTCGAAAAGCTCCACAGGAACCCCCATCCGGCGCAGGCGTAAACCAAGGGTCAATCCGGCAAGGCCTCCCCCGACAATCCGAATGGCTTTCATGCGTTCTTGGCCGCGAAAAAAAAGTGGGTGAAGGGCCCGGCGGACATTTCCCGCAGGTGCCAACCGCCGGGGGACGGCCAAAGGTCGCTGATCTCGCGGCCGATGAAGCCTGCCTCCACGCTGACGCGGGCATCGTGGCGGGTCACCGGACCGCACCCTAGCAGGCGGAGAGCCCGCACACCCCATCGGGCCAGGGCGTGTCGCCGGGGTTCGGCCGCCGCAAAAGCGGTGGTTTTTCCGGCCAGCGCCGAAAACAACCGCCTGATTTCCGGTTCTTCCAAATGATGAAGAAACAGATTGGCGATGGCCGCCTCGACGGGCGGCCCGTCCTCGATCCAGGCGGGGGCGTCGGCCGTCACCACGGTTGGCAACCAGTTGCACCGGTGAAGATGTCCGAGGGTGGATTCGGGCACGACCGGCTGGCGATCGACAAAAAATACCCGGGCACCGTGGCCACCCTTGGGGTAGGCCCGCAACAACACGGTGCCGAGAAGGGAACCGTCCCCGGCCCCAAGGTCGGCAAAGGAGACGGGGGGACGAACCGGGTAATTTTCCCGGAACCAGCGGGTCCAGAGGCCGACTTGTCCCAGAATGGGGTGAAGCCG
>DDPU01000009.1:3332-3637 GCA_002342345.1 Verrucomicrobia bacterium UBA2460 | reverse complement strand
TGGTCGAGGGCGAAAAGGCAGGAAGGGCTGCTCATGTTGCCATGATGCCGGAGAACGGAGGAGCTGGGTTCGGTGTCTTTTTCCGTCAGGCCGAATTCCCGACGGAGGGCGCGGAGCACCTCCCGGCCGCCGGCGTGCCAGATCCAGCCGGAGACCTCGTCCGCCCGCCGATCATGAGCCACACAGGCCCGGTCAAAAACGGTCCGGGCATGACGGGCGGAGAGGGAGGGCACCTCGACGGAGAGAAGGTTGCGCAGAAGACCCTGGCGATGATCGAAACGAAGATGCTCCCGGTGTTCCGGGGC
>DDPU01000009.1:2713-3325 GCA_002342345.1 Verrucomicrobia bacterium UBA2460 | reverse complement strand
CGGTGCCGAGGAGCGCGGCAGCGGCGCCGTCCCCGAAAAGGCAGGCACTGATGAGGACGCCGGGATCATCGTCGAGAAAAGACGCAGCGGAACAGATTTCCACGCAGGCGACGAGAACCCGGCGGGCGCGTCCGGAATCGAGCAGGGCGGCGGCCTGATCCAGGGCGGGAAGGGCGGCCCCGCAGCCTTGTCCCACCAAATCCAACAAGCTGGCGGAGGCGGGGAGGCCGAGAATCTCGGCGACATAGCTGGAAAGTCCCGGGCAGAGATAACCCGTGCAGGTGGTCACGAGGAGTGCGTCGATGTTTTCCGGGGAGATCCGGGCCCGGGTGAGCGCCTGACGGGCCGCTTGGCCGGCAAGCTCCGGGGCGTGACGGCGAAACCGCGCCATCATGGCATCGGGTTGGAAAACGAAGGCCTCGTGAACCTCATCGAGGGCCAGATGGCGGCGTTCGATGCCGTTTTTTCCGGAAAGGACCTTGCGGAGGAGGTTGCGGGATTTTTCGGTCAGCCCGGCGAAGGTGGGATCCTTCTCGAGGGTTTGCAGCACGTCCGCCTGGGCGAAGGAGCGGGCAGGAACAGCAAGACCGATGGATTGAAGGAACATGGTCA
>DDPU01000009.1:2294-2662 GCA_002342345.1 Verrucomicrobia bacterium UBA2460 | reverse complement strand
GGGTTGCAGTTCAGTTCGATCCAGGTGCCGGTTTCCGCGGCGGCGGCGAGCACCGCGGGAATATCGACGGGATAGGGTTCCCGCTCGAGCAGGAGACGCCCGGTGGGATGGCCGAGGCAGGTGACGAACGGATTTTCCATCGCGCGGATGANNAGTTTCCGGAGTTGGGCAAGGGTGCGGGTGTTGATCACATCGGCGGCGCGGAGCCATCCCTTGCGGGCGACGGTGACGCCGAGGTCGAGAAAGCGGAGGTGTCCGGTTTGGTGGGCATCCGGATTGATGCAGCAGAGGACGCCGAGGTCGCGGGCGCGGTGCCACCAGCGCCAGTCGAGATCGAGCCGCCAGGGGTTGCAGTTCAGTTCGATCCA
>DDPU01000009.1:1732-2214 GCA_002342345.1 Verrucomicrobia bacterium UBA2460 | reverse complement strand
GGATTTTCCATCGCGCGGATGAGGCGGTTGGTGTTTTCCTTTTCTTCCGAGCTGAAGCCGGCGTGGATCGAGGCGATCACATAATCCAGTTCGGCCAGGATCGTGTCGGGAAAGTCGAGTTTTCCTCCCTTGAGAATGTCGCATTCCGTGCCGGCCAGAAGGGTGCAGGCCGGCTTTTTCCTGTTGTAGGCCCGGATGGCCCCGATTTGCTCCCGGAGCTTTTTTTCGTTCAGGCCGTTGGCCTGGAAGGAGGAGCGGGAATGGTCGGCGATGCCCAACCACTCCAGGCCGAGGTCAGCCGCGGCTTTTGCCATGGCCTCCAGGGTGTCCTGCCCGTCGCTGGCGACGGTGTGGTTGTGGAGGCAGCCCCGGATCTCCCCGCGGGTGACCAGTTCCGGCACTTTGTTTTTCTCGGCCGCGGAAATTTCGCCCTGGTCCTCGCGGATTTCGGGCGGCATGTAGGCGAGGCCAAGGGCCCGGTG
>DDPU01000009.1:0-1716 GCA_002342345.1 Verrucomicrobia bacterium UBA2460 | reverse complement strand
CCCCACTCGCTGAGATGAAGGCCGCGGTCGATGGCGCGCTGACGCAGGGCAATGTTGTGTTCCTTGCAGCCAGTGAAGTGGGCGAGGGCGCTGGCCCAGGATTCCGCGGGGACCACGCGCAGGTCGCAGGGAAGGCCGCCGGCAAGGAGCACGCTGGACTTGGTCTCGCCCCGGGCCACGACTTTTTCCACCTGTGGGGCGGTGGTGAAGGCTTTCATCACTTCCGTGGGGCGGGAGGAAGAAACAATAAGGTCGAGATCCTTGACCACCTCCTTGCCCCGGCGAAGGCTCCCGCCGATTTCCGCCTTTTGGACGGCCCGGCATTTCCGGAGTTGGGCCAACAGATCCCGGGCGACGGGCAGCGCATCCCCCAAGCGGTGAAGCTTGCCGTAGGCGGCCCGTCTGGCGATGGCTTCGAGAAGATTGGAGGCGGTTTTCTCGCCGAAGCCCTCCAAGGCGGCGAGCCGACCGTCCCGGCAGGCGTTTTCAAGGGCCTCGCGGGATTCGATCTTCAGTTTTTCCCGGAGAACCTTGAGTTTTTTGGGGCCGAGGCCGGGAATGTCGAGCAGAGCCAGCAGGCCGGGGGGGATGGAGGCGCGAAGTTTCTCGAGGTAAGGCAGCTGGCCGGTGATGACCAGGGTGGTGATTTTTTCCCGGAGCGCCTCACCGATGCCGGGCAATTCCCCCAGCCGGCCGGAGCGGACCAGCTCGCCGAGGTCGGCCGGAGCGGTTTCCAGGGTACGGGCGGCGGCGTGATAGGCGCGGCATTTGAAGGGGTTTTCCCCCTGGAGTTCGAGGATGGTGCCGATTTCGCGCAGGGCGGCGGCGGCCTCGTCCTTGGTCATGGGGAAAGGCTACTTTCTTTTTCGGCCGTGAGGGAGGCGAAAGGGCGGGTTGCTGTTGCCCGCCTCGGCGGAAAGGGCGATGCTCTTGGCGAGTCCCCATGAGTGTGGCCTTCAACGATTACGTCCTGAGCACCAGTCACGAACAGGGATGGATCACCCGGGAGCAGGTGGACCAGGTTCGCCTGTTGTTGTCCGCCAATCCGGCGGTGGCCGCCCTGGATCTGATGGAGGAGCAACAGCTTTTGCCACCCGCCCATGTCAAAACCCTGCGGGAGCTGATTTCCCAGGCCGCGGCGGGAGCCGTCCAGGATGCCGGGGTGATCCGTGCCTATTTGGAGGCGGCGGTGCAGATGGGGGCAAGCGACCTGCATTTGGGGCCCGACGCCCCCGCCCTGGTCCGTGTGCACGGTCAACTCACGCCGCTGGAGGGGGCCGGGGCGAGGATCCTTCCCAAGGCCGAGACCGAGCAGTTGGCCCGCTCCTTCCTGACCCCGAAACAGACCGCCCGGGTGGAGGAACACGGTTCAATTGACTTTTGTTACGACTCGCCGGGATTGAGCCGGTTCCGCACCAGCGTGGTCCGCCAGCGGAGGGGATGGGAATCGGTTTTCCGGGTGATTTCTTCCCGCATCCGCTCGATGGACGAGCTTGGCCTGCCGCCGGTCCTCAAAACCCTGACGCGCTACCATAACGGGCTCGTGCTGGTGACCGGGGCGGTGGGCAGCGGGAAGTCGACCACCCTGGCCGCGATGGTCGACCACATCAACCAGGAGCGGAAAGACCACATCATCACGCTGGAGGATCCCATCGAATATGTCTTTTCCCCGGTGGGGTGCCAGGTCTCCCAGCGGGAGATCGGCAACAACTCCCA
>DDPU01000050.1:20505-21421 GCA_002342345.1 Verrucomicrobia bacterium UBA2460 | reverse complement strand
GAACTCGTCCCGGTCGAAACCGGCCTTCGCATTCCCGGTCGGGTCGAAATCCTCAGCGGCCTGAAGGCCGGTGACCTGGTCGCACGCTCCGGCAACCTCCGCCTTTCGCCGGGACGGAAACTCCTGCCCCAGCCCGCCTCCAAGTGAACCTTCCCGAATTCTGCATCCGGCGCCCCATCGCGGCCCTGATGTTCAATCTGGGCCTCGCCCTCATCGGCGTGGTCGCACTGTCCCGCCTGCCGGTCCGCGAGCTTCCCGACATCGACCCGCCCATCGTCTCGGTCACAACGATCTACCCCGGGGCCAACGCCGAACTCGTCGAGGCCGACGTCACCGAACCCCTGGAGCAGGAAATCAACAACATCCCCGGCATCAAGATCCTCCGCAGCGAATCCCGGGAGCAGGTCAGCATCATCACCGTCGAGTTCGAGTTGAACCACAATGTCGACGTCGGCTCCCAGGATATCCGGGACCGCATCAGTCGTGTCCGGGACAAGCTCCCCGACGACATCAAGGAACCCATCGTTGCGAAACAGGATGCCGACGCCCAGGAAGTCATGTGGATCGCCCTTTTCAGCGAGAGTCGCTCCACTCTCGAGCTTTCCAACCTCGCCGAACGCCAGATCCGCGACCGTCTCCAGGTCCTCCCTGGCGTGGGTGGCATCAACTTCGGGGGACAAAAACGACCATCCATGCGCATCTGGCTCGATTCGGAGCGCATGGCCGCCCGCAAGATCACCGCCGCCGATATCCGCGCCCTCCTCCAGCGGGAAAACGTCGAACTTCCTTCCGGCCAGATTCAGGGGGAAACCCGCTCCCTCAGCATTGTCACCCGCGGCCGCATGGACAAACCCGAGCAGTACGCCGACCTGGTGGTCCGCGAGATCGACGGATCCCCGGTTCACCTGCGAGAGGT
>DDPU01000050.1:20049-20459 GCA_002342345.1 Verrucomicrobia bacterium UBA2460 | reverse complement strand
CAGTCGGATGCCAACGCCATCGATGTCGCCCGCAAGGTCCGTGCGGAGATCGACCGCATCCGACCCCTTCTCCCGCCCGATGTGAAACTGGACTTCCCTTACGACTCCTCCCTTTACGTCGAGTCCGCCATCCGCGAAGTCGCCGAAACGATCGGGATCTCATCCCTCCTCGTCGTGATCCTCATCTTCTTTTTTCTTCGGAACGTCCGCGCCACCATCATCCCTTCCGCCGCCATCCCGATCTCCATTCTCGGCACCTTTGCCCTGCTCTACCTGCTTGGCTACAGCGTCAATATCCTGACCCTTCTCGCCCTTGTGCTTGCCATCGGCATCGTCGTCGACGACGCCATCGTCGTGCTGGAAAACATCGTCCGCCACATGGAGGAGGGCATGGCGCCGAAGGAAGCCAG
>DDPU01000050.1:16714-19961 GCA_002342345.1 Verrucomicrobia bacterium UBA2460 | reverse complement strand
TCCGCCTTTGTCGCACTCACCCTCAGTCCCGCCTTGGGGGCCCACTTTCTCCGGCCCATGGCCTCGGCCCAAGTTCCTGCATATGCTCGCTGGTTCGAAACCGGTCTGGACTGGGTCTACCGCTTTTACGCCCGCAGCCTCGACGCGGCCCTCCGCCATCGCAGACTTTGGCTCGGCATCGGTGTGGTCATCCTCATTCTGACCCTTCTGCTCTACCGTCTGATTCCGCAGGAGTTTCTGCCCGAGGAGGACAAAGGCGTGGTCGTCGCCGTCATCATCACACCCGAGGGATCCACCAGCGAGTCCACCGACCAGTACGTCCGCCAGGCGGAAAAAATTGCGGCCGACTATCCCGAAACACGGGTCTTCTTCTCCGCCGTCGCCCTTGCCCGAGGGGCCCCCGGTCAAGCCAACCAAGGAATCATGTTCATCCGGCTTAACCCGGACCGGGAGCGCACCGCCCAACAGCTCGCCCGACCAGGTGCCCGCGGATCCATGTTCACCCGGATGATCACGGAAATCCGCGGGGCCGTGGTCATTCCCTTCCTGCCCAAGGCCATCGGCCGGGGATTTGGTGAGACGTTTCAAGTCGTGCTCCAGGGACCGGATCTCGCCTTATTGGAAAAGACCGCCCGCCAACTCCGCAACGAGATCGATCAGGCAGGTTTCCTTAGCCAGCCCCGCGTCAGTCTCAATTTTGAAAAACCACAGCTCAATCTCGATATCGATCGTGCCCGGGCGGCCAACTTGGGCATTTCGGTCCGTGACATCTCCGAGGCCCTCCAGATCCTCCTCGGAGGCCTCGACATCTCCCAGTTCAACTTCGAGGGCAAACAATATGATGTCATCGCCCAGCTTCGCCGCAGCGACCGTCTGGTCCCCGACGAATTGAACACTCTCTATGTCCGCTCCCGCATGGGCGAACTCGTTCCCATCCGCGACCTGGTCAAGGCGGGCGAAAAAGGCTCGGTCAACTCCATCTCCCACTTCATGCGGCAACGCAGTGTCACCGTCAGCGGACAACCGCAGGGCGTGACCTTGGGTCAGGCCATCGAAAGGACGGAGGAGATCGGAAAAACCCTTCTTCCTCCGGGTGTGACCATGGAATTCGACGGGGAGGCCCGCGAGCTGCGCTCCGGCCGGGGGGAGGCCTGGCAGATCGTTGTTCTTGCCCTTCTGATCGTCTACATGGCGCTGGCCGCCCAGTTCGAAAGCCTCAGCCACCCGATTACCATTATGGTGGCGGTGCCGCTCGCCGCCATCGGCGCCCTGCTTCTTCTCTACCTCCTCGGCTTCGTAAACATGATGGCCATCATTCCGCAATACGCCCCACCCGGGGCCTTGCCTGGCCCCCTGGCCTTTCTGTTTGGACTCATGCCCGAAATTCCCTCAATGAATCTGAACCTCTACAGCCTGATTGGCCTTGTTCTCTTGCTTGGACTCGTCACAAAAAACTCCATTCTTCTCGTCGAATTCGCCAACCAGCGCAAAGCCCAAGGGCTTTCCGCCGAGGAGGCCATGCGCGAGTCCGGCCGGATCCGCCTCCGTCCCATCCTCATGACCGCCCTCTCCACCGTGATCGGCATTCTCCCCATTGCCCTCGGTCTGGGAGCCGGCGCGGAAAGTCGACGTCCCCTCGGCGTGGCCGTGGTCGGCGGCATGCTTTCCTCCACTTTTCTCACCCTTTACCTTGTCCCGGTGTTTTACGTGGCCCTGGACCGGTTGCTCTCGCGGAAAACGGCCTCCGAGCCGGTCTTGTCGCCTTCCTGACGGCTTTCTAGTTTCATCCTATGACCATGGCGATGCCGTATGCCGGTGAGGAGGCACGCGAACGCCGGGATCTGCTCATTGCTGCCGCTTTCACTCTCCTTTATTTTCTCCTGATTGCCTTCTTTTGGATGTCCACCGAGGCCATCACGCGCCTGACCAAACGAACGGACGTGCCCGAGGTGCGCCAGATCACTTCCTTGAAACGGCTCCCACCCCAGGCCCCTCCGGCCCCACCACCGGAAAGTCGCTTTGTGGATGCCTCCGGCCTGCAGGAATCCAAAGACGTCGACCCCCGCACCGCCCTGCAAAGTGACCGTAACACCGCCGCCGCCAGCAAGGTCATCTCTGGCACGGACCCCACTCTCGGCGGACAGGAAGGGAAAAAAGATGACTCCCTGAATATGCGGAACACGCGCTTCGCACCAAATCAAGCATCCCCACCCCCTCCCTCCCCATCGGCACGATTAAGCCCAAAGCCGCCTCAGCCCGCCACCAAACCTCCGCCTGCGCCTTCGCCTGCTCTTCCCAAACCCCAGGATCCGGTCAAACCCATCCCCGGTCCGGGAACGCCGATCCAAAAAACCTCCACCGACACGCCTCCCGACACCAAACCCGACACGTCGGAAGACTCCACGCCACCCACTCCTTCCGCCGCCCAAGCGGCCGCGGATGCCTCCGACTCCTCTTCCGCCTTGGCCCCACCCCCCGATATTTTTCGTGACCGGTCCTCGGTCCAAGGTGGCGCGCAAATGGGGCAGGACGCCTCCTTCGCCTCCATGGCCACAGCCCTGGGGCGCTACCAGCACAAGCTCTATCTCGCCATCGGCTCCCGCTGGAACCTCCAGATCCAGCAGCGAATGGCCCAGGTCGGGGTCGACCGCGTTGTCATCCGGTTCGAGGTCAACCCGGACGGCAGCATCACCGGCCTCGACGTGATCCAGGGCAACCCCAACTCCATGCTTTCCGTGATCAGCTCGGATTCCATCCAGCAATCCAGCAACCTCATCGGCCCCTTTCCCGCGGCCCTCCTCAAGGAAAAACCCAACGGCTTCACCTGGCAACTGGCCTTCCGCATCTACTGAAATTCATCCGGACTCGCCAATCCCTCTCCCATCCCTACCCTTTTCCCCATGAACACCCTCCCCTTTCTCGAGCACTTCCTCAAACTGAACGTCTCCCCGTTCGTCCTCATTCTCATCCTTTTCCCCCTGATCACCGCCCTGACCACGGGCATCTTCCTCAGCACCCTGATCTTCCTCCGCCTCCGCCGTGACAGGGTCACCCCCAGGGACATCGTCGATGCCATCCGCGCCCTACGCCCCGGAGGCAACACCGAGGCCCTCACCCGCCTCTGCGTCCGCAACGACTCCGCCCTTGCCCGCCTCGTCAACAGCTGCCTCGAACACGCCTCCCTTCCCCGCTCGGAAAATGTCGAGGTGCTGGAAACCGCCGCCCGCACCGAGGTGGCACGCCTGGA
>DDPU01000050.1:0-16677 GCA_002342345.1 Verrucomicrobia bacterium UBA2460 | reverse complement strand
ACCGTTTCCGGCCTGATCACCATCTTTGCCGCCGTCGGATCCTCCAACGCGGATCCGGAAAAGATCTCCGCGGGCATCGCCGAAGCCCTGCACACCACCGTCCTCGGGATCGGCACGGCCATTGTCATGCTTTTCCCCTTCACCTTCTTCAGCAAAAAGATCGAGGTCCTCGCGGTGGAACTGGAGGACCTTTCCATGCTTCTCCTCAAGAAACTCTACACGGAGGAAGTGCCCGCCTGATCCCGCCCCGGGCCGTCCCGAGATGAAGTTCCACCCCTCCCGCCGCCGCCGCGTGGAGATCAACGTCATTCCGTTGATCGACATCCTCTGCATGCTCCTCATTTTCTTCATCGTCACCACCTCCTTTAAAAAGAAGGTCGCCAAGGTCGATGTCACCCCGCCGAAATCGGAAAAGGGCACCGAGTCCGTCGAGGAGGCCAAGACGCCCCCGGAACTCACCATGAAGTCCTCCAAGGCGGAGGAGTACGCCCGGATTTACGACACCGACCGTTTTCCCCTCTACCTCGGCGACCAACCCCTCAATCTCGACCCGAAATCCGATTCCTTCCGCGCCGATCTCGCCAAAGCCCTCAAGGAGCGCGGGGTGAAGAGTGTCATCCTGAATTTCGACGAGACCACCCCGATCTCGGTCTTTTTCAAATTCTTTGACGCGTGTGAGGACGCCGGCGTGCCCATCTCCGTCCGCACCTCCAAGATCGGCAGCGCCAACCCCGGCCCCTGAAAAAAGCCACCCCCCTCCCCATCCGCCTCTACGGCGATCCGGTTCTCCGCCAGCCCGCCCTGGCGGTCCGGCCTCCTGACCCCAAGCTTCACGAGCTGGCAGCCGTTCTCGAGACCACCATGAACGAGGCGGAAGGCGTCGGTCTCGCCGCACCCCAGGTGGGCATTTCCCTGCAGATCGCGGTGATTGACCTTCGCAAGGTGGAGAAGCGGCCCTCCTCCCTGGAATTCGGGGGCAAACCGGTCGACTGGAAAAAACACATGCCGCTCTTTTTCTGCAATCCCGTGCTCACCCTCACCCGGAAACGCGAGGATTCGGAGGAGGGCTGCCTGAGTTTTCCCGGCCTGAGCGGATCCGTCCGCCGCAGCCTGAGGATCCAGATGGACTATCTCGACCTTGAGGGAAAAAAGATGAGCCTCGCCGCCGGTGGCCTGCTCGCCCGCGCCATCCAGCATGAGGTCGACCACCTCATGGGCGTCCTTTTCATTGACCGGATGGACCCCGATGTCCGGCGCCCGATCAAGCCGGTTCTCGACGAGATGCTCGCCCGGACCAAGTCCGGCGCAAGCGGCCGCTGAACCCCATGCTGATCCTCGCCGACGCTCTGGTCTCCGCACCGGATCGCGTCCTCCGCCCCGGGCGTTTGCGGGTCTCCGGCCGCAGGATCCTGGAGGCCGGTGCCAACCTCCGCCCAAAAAACGGCGAGGAAATCCTCGAACTGCCCGGCATCACCCTCGCGGCCGGATTCCTCAACCTCCACGCCCATCTCGAGCTCGCCCCCCTCCATGGGAAAATCCCCCCCGCCCTGCCCTTTGCCGGGTGGCTGCGTCAAATTCTCTCCCTGCTTCCGGGGCTTCACTCCACCGCCCGCACCGCCTCGATCCTGGAGTCCAGCCGCAAAGCCGCCGAAACCGGAACCACCACGGTCCTCACCATCCTCTCCGACCCCGCCGCCCTGGCCGGCTTGGCCGGCACCCTGCCGCGGATCTGGTGGGCCCTGGAGTTCATGGATCTGCACGGAGATCCGGGACCGGCACGGCAGATGGAACGCCTTGCCGCCTGGCTTTCCCGCCATCCGGGAGCCGATTGGAAGGCCGCCCTGTCCCCCCACGCACCCTATTCGGCCTCGCCCGGGCTCTATCGGGAATGCGCCCGCCTTGCCTCGGAACTGCACCTGCCATTCACCACCCATTGGGCGGAATCCCCCGAGGAGGAGGAGCTGTTCCGTTCCGGCGGCGGTCCCCTGCGGCAACTCCTGCCCCAATCCTGGGCCCACGGAAAGCTTTCCGAACGGTTGGAAAGTATGCCTCCCGCTTCCCTGGTCGCCCATGGAAACCACCTTGCGGAAACGGATTTTCCGATCCTCTCGGCGCGGGACTGCGTTGCCGTCCACTGCCCCACCTCCCACGCCTGGTTTGGCCGGCAACCTTTCCCCCTGCAGAGATTCCGCCAACACCGTCTTCCCGTCGTCCTCGGCACCGACAGCCCGGCCAGCTCGGACAACCGCTGCTTCGACCTCCGGCTCGAAGCCCGCACTTTCCACCAGACCCATCCTCAGGTTCCCTATGCGGAAATCTGGCCGATGCTGACCACCCTTCCGGCCAAAGCCCTGGGACAGGAAGGAATCCTGGGAAGCTTGCAGCCGGGAGCGGAGGCCGACTGGGTGGGCTGGAAAGTCGATCCCTCCGCGGATCCCGCCGCCGCCATCCTTACCTCGACCGATCCCGCCGAAATCATCAGCGTGGCCGGCCGCCTGCATCGCCCCGAACGGATTTAGGTTTTCCACTCGTCCCGCTGCCACGCCCTCGGCACGATAGCAAGGATGTCGGGCTCGCTGACCGCACAAGCCAGGGAGAAAAAGGAGATCCGGGTGGCGCAAGGCACACAACGATCCCTGCCCGCCGAACAGGCCAGCCTGTCCTTTGCCGACAATGACTACCTCGGACTCTCCCGGCACCCCCGTGTGACCGAAGCCGCCGTTCGTGCCATTCGCGATGCCGGCACCGGAGCACGCGCCGCCCGCCACCTGGCCGGATCCTGCCGGGAACACGCCGGGCTGGAAAAGGCACTGGCCGGATGGAAAGGCACCGAGGCCGCCCTGGTTTTTTCCTCCGGTTACCAGACACCCCTCGGGGTCATCCCCTGCCTGGTCGGCCCCAAGGACACGGTCCTGCTGGAACGAAACGCCCACGCCTGCCTGTTCGATGGAGCCAGGCTTTCCGGGGCCCGGCTTCGTTTGTTTCTCCGGAATAGCCGGGAAAGCCTGGAGGAGGCCCTCGTTTCGAACCGGAAACTGAATCCCCAGGGAAAGGTCCTCCTGGTCGCCGAATCCCTTCACTCGATGGATGGCGATTTCGCGGAGCTCGAATTTCTGGCGGAGCTCAAGGAAAGGTTCGGGGCATGGCTTTTGCTGGACGAGGCCCACGCCAACGGTGTGGTCGGACCGGAAGGAGCCGGCTGGGCGGCGGAACGGGGTTGCGCGCACCGGATCGACATCCACATGGGAACCCTGGGCAAATCCCTGGGCTCCTCCGGGGGCTTTGTCGCCGCCTCCGCGGAGATCATCGACCATTTTCTCAACGAGGCCCGGACCTTCCTCTATGGAACCGCCCCGGCCCCGGCCGCGATGGCTGCCGCCACGGAGGCCCTCGCCGTCCTTGGATCCGCCGAAGGCAACCGCCTTCGGGAAAATCTGCAGAGGAACATCCTCCTTTATGCCTCCCTCCATCCCGCGTCCCGCCAGGGGCCGATTCAGCCTTGGATCCTGAAGTCCAACGATGTCACCGTTCGCGCCCGCAACCATCTTCGCTCCCTCGGCCTGGAAGTCGCCGCAATCCGCCCCCCCACCGTCCCGGAAGGAACCGCCCGGCTGCGGATCAGCCTCTCCGCCCGGCACTCCCCGGCCGAGGTGCGGCGACTGGTGGAAGAGTTGGCGCGGTTCCCTGCGGAGTGAACTCGGACGAAACCATCCGGCTGGACCGGAAACACCTCTGGCACCCCTTCACCCCGAATTCGGTTTGGATGGATCCGTCCTTCCATCCCGTTTCCATCGTCGCCGGAGAAGGCTCCTGGCTGGTGGATGCCAAGGGGCGGCGCTATCTCGACGGCAACTCCTCCATCTGGACCAATCTCCATGGCCACCGTCATCCCCGCCTGGACGAGGCCATCCGCGGCCAGCTCGGCAAAATCGCCCACTCGTCGTTCCTCGGCCTGACCCATGAGCCGGCCGCCCGGCTGGCGGAGGAACTTCTTGCCTACGTCCGGGACGGGAAAAATCCGGAAAAATTAAGCCGTGTTTTCTTTTCCGACGACGGCTCCACCGCCATGGAGGCGGGGCTGAAAATGATCGTCCAATCGTTTGCCCAGACGGGCCAACCTCAGCGGACAGAATTTATTTCCCCCGAAGGCGCTTATCATGGAGACACCGTCGGAGCCATGAGCCTCGGCAAAAGCGACCTTTTCCATCGCCACTACCAACCCCTCCTCTTTCCGTCCCGCCGGGTGATGACCCCTTTTTGCTACCGTTGCCGGTTCAACCGAGCCAAACCGGAAACTGCCGATGCCCGCTCCTATCGGCAGTGCGGCTTCGAATGCGCCGCCCAGGCCGAGGAGGAAATTTCCCGGGCGGGGGAAAAACTCGCCGCATGGGTCCTGGAACCAAGGGTCCAGGGTGCGGCGGGCATGGTTATGCATCCGGAGGGCTACGCGAAGAGAACCTGCGCCGCCGCCCGCAAGGTCGGGGCCAAGATCCTTCTGGACGAGGTGCTCACCGCCTTTGGCCGCACCGGACCCGCCCTTTCCGCCCATGCCGAGGGAGTCACCGCCGATGTCATCGCTTTGGCCAAGGGTCTTTCCGGCGGATATCTTCCCCTCGCCGCCACGCTGGCCACCGAGGAGATTTTCCGGGCTTTCGACGGGCCGGTGGAAAACACCTTTTTTCACGGCCACAGCTACACCGCCAACGCCCTGGGCTGCGCCGTGGCCCGGGCCAGCCTTGCCCTTTTGCAGGATCCCGGGGAGCAAAAACGGCGGGAAGACTTAACCAAAAACCTGCGCCAACTGTCCCGGACGTTTTGGAGTCACCCGCATGTGGGGGATGTCCGCCAGGAAGGAGCCATCCTCGCCGTCGAAATCGTCGCCGAAAGGTCGACGCGCCGGGCCTTTTCCCCCTCCGAAAGGCGCGGGGCAAGGGTTTGCCAGGCTGCCAGGGAGTTCGGCCTGCTCACCCGCCCCATCGGTGATGTGCTTGTCCTCATGCCCCCCTACTCGACCACCCCTGACGAACTGGAACGGATGGTGACGGCACTGCACCGGGCGCTCACCGGCGAGATTCCCGCATGAAGGGTGTCTTTATCACCGGCACCGACACGGGAGTCGGAAAAACCCGCCTGACGGCGCTGCTGACCCGGTCGCTCCGGCAAAAACATCTTCCGGCCATCGCCCTGAAGCCGGTCGCCTGCGGGGACCGCGCCGATGCCACCGAGTTTTCGGAAGCCATGGGCGGCGCGCTGCCCCTCGCGGAAATCAACCCCATTCACTTTGCCTCCCCCCTGGCACCCTACACCGCCGCCGTTCTGGAAAACCGCCCCTTTCCCTGGGATCTCCTCCTTTCCCACTGGCGGGAAATGTCCTCCACCCGCCCGGGTCCTTTTTTGGTGGAGGGTGTGGGCGGTTGGCGGGTGCCGCTGGATTCAAAACGAACGGTCCGGGAATGGGCGCGGGAGCTGGGACTGCCGGTGCTGGTGGTCTGCCGCGCCGGCCTAGGCACCCTCAATCACACCCTTCTCACGGTCGATTCCATCCGGGCCTCCGGACTGGAGGTTCCCGGCATCGTCATGAATTTTCATCGGGCTCCGGAGGATGAGGCTGTCCGCACCAATCCCGGGATTCTGGAGCAGCTCCTCCGGCTTCCGGTGGCGAAGCTGGACGACGGGGCGTCGCGCTGGGAGATTCCCGGCTGGTTAAGCGGCCTTTTGGCCTGAAGCCACGGACCAGCGCGGATCGACATCCGTTTCCCAGTCCGAATCCGCCCCATCCAGATGTCTCCGGGCGGTGACCGCGGCAATCATCGCGGCGTTGTCGGTGTTCCACCCTTGGACGGGAGCCATCAGGCAGGCGCCCTCCGCGCGGGCCGCCTCCTCCAGGGCCCTGGAAACCATCCGGTTGGCGCTCACCCCGCCGCTGACCGTCAGGAGCTTTCGCCCTGTTCGCCGCAAAGCCAGCCGGCACCGGTCGGCCAGGCATTCAGCAATCGCCGCCTGGGCCTCCGCACAAAAATGGGCGCGCGGGAGCCCCGGTTCGGCAAGGCCCGGGTCCTTTTCAAGAAGAAGTCGGGCCGCGTTTTTCAGCCCGCTGAAACTGAAGTCTCCCTCTTCGGAACCTTTCATCGGGCGGGGTAATTTGATCTTTCCCACTTCGCCCCGCGCCGCCTCTTTCTCGATTTCCGGTCCTCCCGGATAACCGAGCCCCACCATTCTCGCGAGTTTGTCAAAAGCTTCGCCGGCGGCATCGTCCCGCGTGCTCCCCAGTACGGAGCGCCCGGTGGAATCGGGGGCATCCACCAGCAGGGTGTGCCCGCCGCTGGCGATCAGCGCGAGATGCGGGTACTCCGGCCATTTTCCCCGCGACACAAACGGACTGAAGATGTGTCCTTCGAGGTGGTTGATCGCATGGAAGGAGGAATGGCGGGCCCAAGCCAACGACTTTCCGAAAGCCAATCCCACCAGAAGGGCCGGGGCGAGACCGGGTCCCGCCGTCGCCCCCACCGCCTCCAAAGGTCCCTCTGCCATCACAGCCCGGGTGATCCCCGGCAACAGTTCCAGGTGCTGCCGGACGGTGAGTTCCGGGACGATCCCGCCCAGTGCCGAACTCTCCTCGGGGCGGGTGGCCAACCGCTGGTTGACCAGCGTCAGGCCCGAGGCATCCGCCTCCACCAGGGCAACCGCGGTTTCGTCGCAGGAAGTTTCGATGCCGAGCGCCCGCACGATCAACGGGCGGCGGCGGTGCGCCGGGCCACCACTTTCCATCCGCGCAGGACATCCACGGCCCGGTCGAGCGGTTCGTCCACCACCTCGGAATCGGCCTCGGCCGCCTTGCGCAGGCCGGGTGTCCGGCTTTGGTAAAGGGTTCTTTCCTCGGCGGGAGTCATACGGGCGACGATGTCGGGCTCGATGCCAACGCCGTGGATTTTTCTTCGCGAGGGGGTGGTGTAGTGCGCCGTGGTCAGGCGTACGGCCACGGCGGGAGTCACGGATCCCGCCAGGGGCTGGACGGTTTGCACGGACCCCTTGCCAAAGGTTGTCTCGCCGATGATCAGGGCTTTTCCCAGGTCCTGCAGGGCCCCCGCGACGATTTCCGCCGCGCTGGCGCTGTTTCCATTGACCAGCACCACCGTCGGCCAACGAACCCGTTGGCTCGTCTCCCGGGTCAGGTATTTCGTGCTCCCGGCGGGACCGGATCTGCCTTCCGTGGAAACCGCCAGGGTGCCTGGGGCGACAAAGCGACCCACCACCTCGACGGCGGCGTCGACAAGACCTCCGGGATTGTCGCGAAGGTCGATCACCAGTGCGCCCGCCCCCTCCCGGGTGAGCCGTTCCAAGGCCTGGTCAAACTCGGCGGCGGTTTTTTCCCCGAACTGGATGATCCTCAGGTAGCCGATTTTTTCCCCGCCCGTCCGGCTTTCCGGCAACAACCCGACATCCACCAGGGTCGGCACCTGAATCATCTCCCGGACCAGGGAAACCTCCAGGGTCCGCTCTTCGGAGGGGCGGTAAAGCGTCAGCTTGATGGGGGCACCCGGCCGCCCCCTCATTTTCCGGATGGCCTCGGGGAGGGTGAGTTTCTGGGTGCCCTGCCCGTCGATCTTGAGAATCCGGTCGCCCGGAAGCAGGCCGGCCCGGAAAGCCGGTCCTCCCTGCAGGGGAACATTGACCGTCAGCAGGTTGTCCGCCATCCCGACAGAAATCCCCAAACCGCCGAACTGCCCCTCCGTCTCCGTGCGGATCATCGCGTAATTTTCAGCGTCCAGAAACTGGCTGTGGGGATCGAGCGAGGAAAGCAGCCCCCGCAGGGCCGCGTGGGTCATTTTGTCGTAATCGGCTTTCTCGGGATCCAGGTATTCCTCCCGGATCAACTCAACCACGTTGGCAAAAAGAATGGCGCTGCGGTTCCTTGCCTCCTCCTCCCGGGAATCGCTGGCCGGGTTGGTTTGCTGCGAAAAAAGACCCGCGCAGAGCCACGGCCCCGCCAGCAACGCTGCCGCCAGCCGGCCGGCTCTCATGGGGAGCGCGGTGCTTCCAGGTGATTCTGAAACCAAAGCAAGGTTTCGCGGAGCCCGTCCTCCAGGGCGACCTTCGGTTCCCATCCGAGGATTTTTTTCGCCCGGGTGATGTCCGGTTGACGCTGCTTGGGGTCGTCCACGGGCAGCGGTTTCCGGACAATCTCGCTTTTGGTTCCGGTTAGTCTGCGGATCCGTTCGGCGAACTCCAGGATCGTCAGTTCCATCGGGTTGCCGATGTTGACCGGTTCGTGGAAGTCCGCCTGGGACAAACGGTAAATGCCGTCGATCAGGTCGCTGACATAACAAAAGCTGCGCGTCTGTTTGCCATCCCCAAACACCGTCAGGGGCTCCCCCTTGAGGGCCTGACCGATGAATGCCGGCACCACCCGGCCATCCCGTAAACGCATCCGCGGACCGTAGGTGTTGAAGATCCGCACGATCTTGGTGTCCACCTTGTGGTAGCGGTGATAAGCCATCGTCATGGCCTCGGCAAATCGCTTGGCCTCGTCATACACCCCCCGGGGCCCGATCGGGTTCACGTTGCCCCAGTAATCCTCTTTCTGGGGATGGACAAGCGGATCGCCGTAACACTCGCTGGTGGACGCGAGCAGGAATTTCGCCCCCTTGGCCTTGGCCAACCCCAAGGCGTTGTGGGTTCCCAAGGAACCCACCTTCAGGGTTTGGATCGGCAGCTCGAGATAGTCGATCGGGCTGGCCGGCGAGGCAAAATGAAACACGTAATCCACCGGCCCCTCCACGGCAATGAATTGGGTGACATCATGGCGGAGGAAACGGAATTTTCCGTTGCCACCCAGATGACCCAGATTCCGCTCGTTGCCGGTGATCAGGTTGTCCATGGCCAGCACCTGGTGGCCCTCCCGCAAGAGACGGTCGGTGAGGTGGGAACCCAGGAAACCGGCCCCCCCCGTCACAACGCTGATCGGCATCCTTTTGGCCTAGGACCTTTCCCCTCCCAAATCAAGCCGTCGACTGGCCTTCCCCCGCCGCTTGTTCCATGATTCTGCCATGGCCGAGACCGTGCCCCCGGAAAAAACCTTTTTCGGAAACTACCAGCTGGAGAAGAAACTCGGCCAGGGAGGCATGGGAACGGTGTATGCCGCCCGCGATACCGGCCTGAACCGGCAGGTGGCCCTCAAGATCCTCCGGGAGGACCTGGGCGGGGATTCCTCGTTCGCCCAGAAATTCCTGGATGAGGTCGAGGCGACCGCCTCCCTGGCCCACCCCAATATCATCCGGGTCTACACCCTCGGGGAACAGGACGGTCGTCTTTACCTGGTCATGGAACACCTGGATCAACCCAGCCTGGAGCAACGAATGGAGAAGCCCGGCCGGATCCCCGAACGCGATGTCCTGGAGATCGGCATCGGCATCGCCTCCGCGCTCCAGTTCGCCCATGCGCAGACCAACCTCATCCATCGGGATATCAAGCCCGGCAACATTCTCTTCGGCCGTGGCAACATCCCCAAGCTGGCGGATTTCGGCCTGGCAGCCGGAGCGCAATCCGCCCTGGGCCAACAGGATGAAATCTGGGGAACCCCCTATTATGTCTCTCCGGAGAGATTAAATCGCCAGGAAGAGGACGTGCGCAGCGACATGTACTCCCTCGGCGCCACCCTCTTTCATGCTCTGGCCGGACGGGCTCCGTTTGAGGCGGATACGGCCGAGGAGGTGGCGCGCCGCCATTTGATGGACCGCCCGCCGTCCTTGAGGAGCCTCTGCCCGGATGCCAACGAACAGACCGTTTTTACGATCGATCGGTGCCTGCAAAAATCCCCGGGCCAAAGATGGCAGCAGTACAGCGAGCTGATTGCCCAGCTGGAGGATGCCCGCCGCCGGGCGGGCTGAAACCAAGCTTCGCGCTTAGGGCTGAAGGACGGGGTTGGAGTTGGTTATCCCGATATTCGCACTGCCGGCCGGGGCACCCCCTGTCCCCGCCTTGATGAACTCCGCGGAATTTCCAAGACGGTACACAACCAGGCCTTTTTTCTTCCAGGGAAAGGTGTCCTGAAGGGTGATGTTGCTCTGGGCAAGTGTCGTCGGCCCCTTCGTGAGGATCAGGGGCGTGTTGCCGTCATCGGAGGTGTTGAGATTGGGCACGTATCCGAAGGCGATGTTCGCCGCCTTGATGGCATTGGTCGAGGCGGCCGGTGCGGCACCCTGACCCGAGAGGATCTTCGGCGTGGTGATGATCCCGTTGCTGACCATGCCCTGGATGATGGTGAGAAAATTCGCTGCCGGGGAGGTGTTCGTCAGATCGGAATTCACCCGGTAAACGCCGTTGTTGTCGTTGGCCTCGGTGAAAAACATGATGCCGAGCTGCCGGGCGTTGGAAACATCCACCCCCTGTTTCGCCTTGTCGAGGCCGCTTTGGATGGCGGGCACCGCCAAACCGGCCAACAGGCCGATGATGCTGATCACCACCAGCAACTCCACCAACGTGAAGGAGTTTGCCTTGAGTTTGTGGAGCTTACGAAAGAAGGTTTGCATTGGTGAACGATCGCCCAACTCCCCACCCCTGTCAAACGGGAAGCTCCCCCTCGCCCCTCGGCGACCTCCTTTCCTATGTTCTTCCCCCCGACCTGATTGCCACACATCCGGCCAACCCGAGGGACTCGGCCCGCCTTCTTCTGGTCAACCGGGACACCGGCCGGTGGGAAGACCGCCATATCCGCGATCTGCCCGCCATCCTCTCTCCCCGTGACCTCCTGGTTTTGAATGACTCAAGGGTCATCCCCGCCCGCCTGATTTGCTCCCGGAACCGGACGGAGCTTTTGCTTCTCGAGGAAACCAGCCCCGGATGGTGGACGGCCCTGGGCACCCCGGCCAAACGCCTCGCCCCCGGAACCGACCTTTTTCCGGACCCCCTCGAAGGACCTCCCTCCGAAACCCCCCTCCTCCGCGTGGAAAAAACCATCCCCGGCGGCCAACTCGTCCTGCGATCTCTTGGGGGAAAACTTGATCTCGACGCCTTTGGCCGCCCCCCGCTTCCCCCTTACATTCTCAAAACCCGGAAAACCCAGGGGCAGCCGGATTTCGATCGCGGGGACATCGCCTCCTACCAGACCATCTACGCGAAAAACCCCGGCTCCGTCGCCGCCCCCACTGCCGGACTCCATTTCACACCGGAACTTTTGCGCCAACTCAACCACGCCTTTGTCACCCTTCATGTTGGCTTGGGAACTTTTCGCCCCATCAAAACCGCCGATTTCCATGATCACCCCATGCACGAGGAACGCTACGAAATCGCTCCCGGCCTCGAGGAAAAAATCTCCGCCGCCGGCCGCGTCATCGCGGTGGGCACCACCTCCGCTCGCGTCCTGGAATCGGCCCCGCACCTCCGGCCCCACACCGGCACCACCTCCGTCTACATTTACCCGCCCTACGGCTTCCAAAGGGTCGGTGGTCTTCTCACCAATTTTCATCTCCCCCACTCCACCCTGCTGCTGCTCGTGGCGGCTTTCGCCGGCACAGAACTGGCCCTGCGTGCCTATGAGCACGCCATCCGGGAGAAATACCGGTTCTACAGCTACGGTGATGCGATGCTGATCCTCTGATCAGGGGGACTCGGGGGCGGGAATTTTTTCCCGTGGCTCCAGCACCTGAACCAGCTTGATCTTGAAAACCAAAGTCTCGTTGGGCCCGATTTTTCCAAACGGATGTCCCTTCGCCCCGTAGGCAAGCTCGGGGGGAATCACCACTTCCCATTTGTCTCCCTCCCGCATCAAAGGCAGTACCTCCTGCCAGCCGGGAATCACGTCGCGGTTGATGCGAAACTCCCGGCTCTCATTTTCCGCCGTCTGGTCAAAAATCTGCCCGTCCACCCGCCGGCCCTCATACCACACCTTCACCCGGTCGCTCAGTTTCGGGGTCTTTCCCGCGCCGGTCTCCTCCACCCGGTAGAGGAGGCCGTTTTTCAGCTCCTTGGCCCCCTCCTGCTGGGCGAATTCCTCCCGAAACATCGCCCCCAGCGTGATGTTCCTTCGCCCCCCCTGCTCGGGATCGGCGATCTCCTCTTCCGCAATGCCGAGAAGCGGCAGGGCCAATATCCATGCGGCCGCCCAGCGGGGGATCCTCATCAATGGGATGTTAGAACCTTCCCCGGGGGAGACAACCATCCCGCCAGCGCCAGAGTCCGGCCAACAGGCTGCCGATCAGGGAATGCACCACGCTGCTGATGGCTGCCGGCAACGCGCTCAGCGGGTCGGGAAAATGCCGTTGGGCCAGCACCACTCCCAGACCCGAATTCTGCATCCCCACCTCAATGGAAATCGTCCGCGCCGTCTTTTCGTTCTGCCGGGCCAGCCTGCTGAGACCCCATCCCAGGGCAAATCCCCCCGCATGGAGCAACAACACCGCGGCCACCAGCCTCCCCCCCGCCTCCCGTAACCCCGGGGCGTTCTGCGCCAAGATCGCCGCGACAATCATGGCGATGGCAGCCACTGCCAACAGCGGCGACCAGACCAGCATGCGTTCCGTTGCCTTTCCCGCCCTGTTCCTCAACACCACTCCCGCGAGCACCGGCAACACCACCACCTGCAAAGTGGAAAAAGCCAGCCCCCATCCATCCACCTCCACATAGCGTCCCGCCAGCCATGCCGTCAGCCATGGCGTCATTACCGCCGCCGCCAGGGTCGAGGCGGCCGTCATCAATACCGAAAGCGGCACATCGGCCCGTGCGAGATAACTCACCACGTTGGAGGCCGTCCCCCCCGGACAGCATCCCACCAAAACCACTCCTGCCGCCAGTGCCGGGGGTAGATCCATCCAGCGGGCAGCCACCCATCCCAGAAAAGGCATCACCGTGTACTGCAGGAGAAAACCCAGGACCACCTGCCCCGGCATGCGCACCGCCCGAAACAGGTCTTCCCACGTCAGGGTCAGCCCCATTCCCAGCATCGCCACTCCCAGCGCCCCGACCACCCAACCGCCCCGGAACCAGGCAAACCAGTCGGGCTGGAACCACGCCAGCACGGCCGCCAGCCCGATCCAAAGGGGAAACGCGTTCGCCGCCCGCTCGGGCCAGCGCATCGACGGGCTCAGAACTGCCCGCGAATGGCCAACTGGAAATACGGGGCCATCGTGCTCTTCACGTGATCATTAATGCGGGTGAAATCATAGTTTCGCCAGACCACGGAACCGCCTTCCGCCTGGAGGGAGAGATTGGGATGAACTTTCCAGCTGACCCCGACTCCCGCGCGGGCCTCAAAATAATTCAGAAGAGCGCCGGCCAGGCTTCGGTTTCCCAGCGTTTCCGGATTGCTGTCCGCGAGCCGCACATTGGCGTTGAGGATGTCCCCGCCAACAAAGACGGTCACATCATCCGTGGCTTTCCAGTCGATGGTTGGCTTGGGGGCGCTTCCGTTCAGCAGCCAGTTTTCGGCGAACTGCCAGCGGATTCCGGGAATGGGAATGACCGGAAAAAACTGGAAGACGTCCGCCCGCAGGGCGATGAACCACTGAAAATCCTCATCCACGATGTTCGTGAACGCCGCCACCCCGGGGATGTTGACCTGATGCCAGCCCAGACTCTGCCAGGTCCCGTACACGCCCGGCTCCAGCTGGATCCGCATGTACCATTCGGAAGGTTCGATCTCGATGTCACATCCGAAGATCGCGTTCAGGGTCGTCAGATTGTCGGGCAAAGGAATGTTTGCGCCATTGTAGCCGAAGGAAAAAGTCTGCCAGTCACCACCCACGATCCCGACCAACCCGTCATCCAGCCGCCGGCTGGCCACAATACCGATCTCCGCGGCCTGCTCCGTCACGGTGCCCAGCCCCTGTTTCAAACTGGCCGAACCGACATAACCGTAGTCCAACCCCATCTCGATGCTCCATTCCTCCTTCGCATAACTCCGGTCTGGACCCAATGCCGATCGGCCCGGTCCAAGTCGCTCCCGCACAGGCGCCAGGGGGTCCTCCACCTCGCCCTCCACGGTAACCGGCCCAGTCCCTGGTTCTTGGCCAAAGGAAGGCAGCACCCAAAAAGCATTTAAAATGCTTATGAGTAATACTTTATGTATTTCTTTTGTTCTCAAAAGAGCTCTATGCTTAGGGAACTTAGCCCCACAATCCAAGCCAAATCCAAGAATGCCTTAGGAGCCCTTAAGGCGGCTCAGGATCGTCTGACAACCGGCTTTGACCTCCTTCATGAAAAGAGCCTCCCCGATCATCCGGGCGGTGGCCTGAGCAAGCTGTTCTGGATCCGTCTCCACCGCGTCAATCCTGCAGACCAACGACTTGCCGTCCCCATAGGGCCAAATCCCATACAGACTGATGGCCCCGTAATACCCGTTGGAGGCAAAGTAGTGCATGTCCGCCACCTCGTAGCGGCCTCCCGCGCCCTGCTTCATCACGGCACACCCGAGGGCAACCGCGGGTGCCTTGTCCACTTCCATCAACTGCCAATAGTCACGAACCTCCACCGGTTCCTTTTTGTCCTGCCCGCCGTAGGCCAGCGCGGTCAAAACCCTCCGGAACTCGTCGCGAACCGGACCGTTTTCCTTAAGCACATCCCTCAGCTCTTCGTCAAAATCCAGACGCATGTCCGGGCCGGACGGAACCCCGGCATTCTCCTTCCACCCCCCGCGATGGTAGGTCTGCATTTTTTCCTCCAAAATCCGGACCCATCCGTCGATTTTTCCCGAAGAAACCTTGGCCAACTCTTCTGCGTGGAGATGGATTTTGCCCTCCTTGCGCCCCTCCACCTGCAGCAAAAGGTCGAAGGGCGGGCGACCCAGGGCCGCACGGAAACGGCTCCAGGTCCCGGCATCGCCCGGCCGCTGAAAGGCATGATACAGCTTCACCGATCCCTCGTCCGTCCACGCCAGGTCTTTTCCCCGGGTCGGGTCAAACTCCAGAACCACCCGCGCCGTCTTTTCCGGACTTGCCGGGGAAAGAAAAAACGCCTTCGCCCCCAAGAATCCCGGCCGGGCACCCCCCACGATCCATTTCTGCCCCACAATCTCCCCTTTCTCCATCTCCCCGATGGGCACCTCGTCAAACCCCATCCGCTTCAGATCCTCCTTCCATCCCCCCTCCTGCGCCGCGGCCATGCCCACCGCCACCAGCAAAACAGCCATCCAGCACCCGGCCATCCGCCTTGCCGGAGATGGGAGTTGGGAGATCGGAGACAGGAACCTCCCCGTCTTCCATCTGCGATCTCCGATCTTCGCTTTTTCCGAATTTCCCAATTCGAATTTCGAAATTCTTAAAGCTTTGACTTCAAGGCGATTTCTCATACGATAATCCCTTACCTTATGCCTACCGCCACGAAAAGTAAGATCATTGCCGGCCACCGCCTGCATGAGAAGGACACCGGCTCCTCGGACGTCCAGATCGCCATCCTCACCGACCGCATCAACCACCTTACCGCTCACCTTCAGAAGTCGGTCAAGGATTTCGCCTCCCGCCGTGGTCTCCTCGCCATGGTCAGCCGCCGCCGCCGCCTCCTCGATTATCTTCACCGCACCGAGCCCAAGCGCTATCGCTCCCTTCTTGAGAAACTCAACCTGAGGAAATAACCCACCCCGACACTCCACCCCCAAGTCCCCGAGAAAAGGGAACCCTCTGTCGGCCCACGGCTGGGCAGATGACACCCCGCAGGCTCACCGGCCTTCGCTGTGTCCTCTGAAAGCCGCCTTCGACCGGCTCCGGATTCCCCCTCCCCCGCCCGCAACCTTTCCTCGTTGCGGCAGGCCTTCTTGCGGCATCCAAATCCTATGAGCAAACCCACCACCCTCACCGCCCGCGTTGGCGATCGCGACCTCCATATCGAAACCGGCAAATACGCCAAGCTCGCCGACGGCGCCGCCCTCGTCACCATGGGCGAAACCATCATCCTCGTCACCGCCGTCTCCGCCACCAAGGTCAAGGAAGGCCAGGACTTCTTTCCCCTCACCGTCGAATACAAGGAAAAGGCCGCCGCCGCCGGCCGCATCCCCGGCAGCTACTTCCGCCGCGAAGGACGCCCGACCGAAAAGGAAATCCTCACCTGCCGCATGGTCGATCGCCCCCTCCGCCCCCTCTTCCCCAAGGGCTACTTCTACGACACCCAGGTCATCGCCATCCTCCTCAGCACCGACGGCCTGAATGATCCCGATATCCTCGCCATCAACGGCGCCTCCGCCGCCCTGATGGTCTCGGACATCCCCTGGGCCGGCCCGATCGCCGGCGTCCGCGTCGCCCGCGTCGGCGGCAAATTTGTCGTCAACCCCACCCACCCCGAGATCGCCGAGAGCGATCTCGACCTCGTCTACGTCGGCACCGAACACGAGGCCCTCATGATCGAGGGTTCCGGCAAGGAACTCCCCGAGGCCGAGTTCAAGGCCGCCCTCGAACACGCCCACTCCGCCATCCAGCCCATCATCAAAATCCAGAAAGAACTCGCCGCCTCCTGCGGCAAAGCCAAGCGCCAGGCCCCCCTCATGCTCGTCAAGGACGAGCTCCTCGAAATCGCCTACTCCGTTGCCGGCTCGCGCATCGAAGCCGCCATCTACCAGCCTTCCAAGGTCGAGCGCCACAAAGCCGTCGAGGCTCTCAAGGAGGAGGTGAAGACCAAGATCCTCGAGAAGTTCCCCGCGGCCACGCCGTTCGAGATCTCCCAGGCCTTCGACTACCTCCAGAAAAAGGCCTTCCG
>DDPU01000054.1 GCA_002342345.1 Verrucomicrobia bacterium UBA2460 | reverse complement strand
ATGTCCATCCCCGCCTCTTCCTACAAGGCGTTTGTCTCACAGGGCCAGTACCAGGCCTTGCAGCCGGTGGTCAACTCCATCACCCCCAATCACGATTCGACGGGGGTATCCGTCTCCTCGGCCCTGGCGGTGACCTTCAGCCAGGCGATGAACACGAACAGCGTGCAGGCCGCTTTTTCCACGATTCCCGCCACCACCGGGACCTTTGCGTGGACCTCCGGAAATACCGTGATGACCTATACGCCGTCCTCGAATATGGCCGGTAGCACGCTTCACAGTGTCCGGATCGAAAGCACGGCTGCCGACACCAGCGGCCTCCCCATGCAGGGGGCGTTCGAGTCGCGTTTCACCACCGGGACAGCCTCCCTGCAGGCCCGTCCGGCCATCAACAGCGCGTCTTCGGCGGGCATTGCCGAAACCACCGCCACGTTGAACGCGACGGTGACGGCCAACGGATTGGCCACCTCCGTCTGGTTTGAGTATGGCGCCACCACCGCCTTCGGTGCCACCACGGTCAGCCAGGGCATCGGCAGCGGCAATTCGCCGGTGGCGGTGACCGCCAACCTGACCGGATTGCAGGCCGGCACCCCCTATTATTTCCGGGCGATGGCCTCCAACTCGCTGGGAAACACCCCGGGAAACACCCTCAATTTCACCACCGCCATTCCCTTGCCCACGGTAACCACGACCAATGCGGGAAATGTCACGGCCTACGCCGCCACCCTGAATGGCTACGTGAATCCGAACGGCCTCGAGACCTCCGTATATTTTGAGTGGGGCGACCGTTCCGATTTGCTGAGCTTTTCCAATCATCCCCAGTCGATCGGGAGCGGCACCAACGCCCTTCTGAATTCGGCTTCCCTGGGAAGCCTGACTCCCGATTCCACCTATTTTTTCCGGGTAGTCGCCGTGAACGTGAGCAATGGTCTCACCAGCAAGATTTACGGGGGCACCCTTAGTTTTCAGACCCTTCCCGTGAAGCCCACGGTGACCACGCTTGGCATCACGGAGGCCACCCCCACGGCGGTTACCCTGCAAGGGGCGGTTAATCCCAACGGCAGTGCCACCCGTTTTTATTTCGAATACGGTCTGACACCCTCCTATGGTTTCGCCACGGCGGTGCAGGATGCCGGCAGCGGAACGAACAGCGTCTCTCTGTCTTCCGCGCTAACCGGTTTAAGCTCCGGGCAGGCCTACTATTACCGTGGTGTGGCCTCCAACAGCTATGGGGTTTCCTATGGGACAGATCAGAGTTTCACCACGGGGAATCCCCCTCCTTCGGTCGCGACGCTCCGTCCAACCGGCCTGACGGCGAGCAGCGCCCAGTTGCGGGGATCGGTGAATCCGAACAACTCCTACGCTTCCTCCTGGTTTGAATGGGGAACGTCCACGAACTACGGATCCACCTCCCGCGTTCTTTCGGCGGACGGCGGCGAGACCTACGGGAATTTCAACTTCTCCAGTCCAAACAACGGGGGCGGGTCCGGCTTTGGAACCTACGCAAGGTTTGGAACCGCCGGCACCGGTTCCGGGACCTGGTTGGCCGTCAATTCCTCCAACCAAACCATTGACGGATCCAAGACTTTCGGTGTTTATGCCGGATCCGGGTCGGGCATTTCTTTCCGCCGCCCCATCAGCACCACGCGGCAGTTCGGTACCATGAAGGTGTCCGCGCGGTTCAACGTGGACAACACCAAGGGGTTCACCGGATTCAACCTGAAATCGACCGCGGGAACTGGCTCGAGCGGATTTGGTGCCGGGGAGTTGGTTTCCTTTGGGGTCTCGCCGGCGGGGGGCAACCACGGCATTTTGGTGACGGACGCCGATGGGCAGCATGTCTTGGATCTTGGGGCGGATGTGCGCAACACCATCATCGATTTTCAGGCGGATTTTGATGCGCTCAACCGCCGTTACGTGTTGGGCGCGAAGTTCCGCTCCGATGCCAACTTTAAAAGGTTGGCGGGCCCGATGAGCGGCACGGGCACCGATGTCACGCACATTGGTTTCGCCGCCTGGAATAGCACCGGGTCTTTCCAGGACCTCCTTTTCGACAGCCTGGAGGTCCTGGGTTCCGCCCCAATGGGAGCCGGGATCACTCCCGTCGCGGTCAGCAATGGCCTTTCCGGGCTGTCTTCCAACACCGTCTACAACTACCGGGTGGCGGCGGCAAATCTGGACGGCGGAACCAGCTACGGGGGCAACACCGCGTTTTTCACGGGAATGGATTTGGCGGTCAACAGTTCCGCGGCGGGTTTCCCTTGGATCCGGGGAGCGTCCGGGCAGATCACCCTGACCGTCAGCAACGCCGGCTCGACCGCCTCCAGCGGCCCCCTGACCGTGACGGCCAATCTTCCGGATGGCCTGACGGCCACCGAAATGTCAGGGACCGGTTGGACGGCGAATTCCAACCGCACGAGTTGCACCCGGTCGGACAGTCTGGGATCCGGCTCGAACCACCCGGTCCTGACCCTGAGCGTCGCGGTCGCCAGCAACGCGGCGGCCACGCTTGAGCCCACCTTTACGGTCGCCGGAGGAGGGGACGCGTACGCACCCAACAACACCATCACCCAGGTCATCACCACAATTTCCCCGGTGGACAGCTGGCGGGCACAGTATTTCGGATCATCCGTGAATAGCGGCATCGGCGCCGATACCCACGCGCCGGCGGGAGACGGCATCGCGAATCTGGTCAAGTATGCCCTGGGAATCCCCCAGGTTCTCACGCCCGCCACCAACGGCCTGCCGGAGATGAGGATGACGAACAGCCGGCTGGCTTTGACCTTCCAGCGGCAAAAAAATGCCACGGATATTGTCTATGAGGTTCAAGCCGCCGGTGACCCGTTCGGATTCAGCAATGCCACGGTGTTGTGGTCGAGCGCTTCCAACGCCTACGGTGGCGGAACCAATGCCTCGGAGGTGGTCACGGTGCAGGACACGGAGGATGTGAATTCTGCCAACCGCCGTTTCCTGCGGCTGCAAATCAGGCGCCCCTAGCCGTAGACACTTGTCTCTCCCGGTCTTTTCTTCGAAGCTGATGACCGATGTCCGGGAAGAGTGACGCCTCCTTGAAAATCGCCGCCATGGTGGCCGGGGCGGTCCTTTTGTTGGCCGGGGTTCTGGGTTGGAAGGGCGTGCTGCCTCCCGGGGGAATTTTTCCCCTGGTGGCACTGGCGGTGGGAGGTTTTGTAGCGGTGGCGCTGAAAGACCGGTGGAAGCGGATCCGCTGGGGAGGAGGGGAGATTGAGATGAGGGGGGCAACCAAGCCTAATCTGTTGCGGCGGCTCTATGCCTGGACAATCCATTGGGCGGCCACGCCCCAGGCCGTTCCGGCGCTGGTTCTGATTGCCTTCATCGAATCCAGTTTTTTTCCGATACCCCCGGATGTCCTGTTGATGGCGCTTTGCTTTGCCCATCCGAAAAAGTGGGCCCATTTTGCCTTTTGGTGCACGGTGGGATCGGTGGCGGGAGGTGTCTTTGGCTGGTGGATTGGCCATGCTTTCTGGGAGGCGTTGGCACCGTGGTTTTTCACGCATGTTCCCGGATTCACCGAGGACACCTTCCAGAAAGTGGAGGGGTTTTATCGGCAGAACGCCTTTTTGTTCATCCTGACGGCAGCCTTTACCCCGATTCCCTACAAGGTTTTCACGGTGGCCTCCGGTGTTTTCGCCGTGCCGATTGCCACATTGGTTTCCGCCTCCATCCTTGGCCGGGCGGGAAGGTTCTTCCTGGTGGCTGCTGTCATCCGTCTCGGTGGTCCGTCCATCCGGCCCCATATCGAAAAATACCTGGAAGTGGCGGTCACCCTCCTTTTTCTTCTGGGGGTGGCCGGCTTTATGGCCATCCGCTGGCTAAAATAGCTGAAATACTTTGAACGTTTTTGCGGGTCGGCTGTCTATACCCTTAGTTTTCGAGTTACTCCTTGTGTTTGGCAAAAAGCGCGGGAATCCCTCCCGCGCTTTTTGTTTTAACAAGTTCACCCCCAAGAGCTTCGGGGATTTGGACGGAACGGAAATTCCTGATTGTAACAGGGACGAAAATAATCAATGATTTAGAGAACCATGATTTCTCGTATAACCCATTATCATCCAGGTCTTCACGCTTCCCGGATCGCCGAGGACTTGCAGAGGGAGGTTTGGGGGTTTGCCCAGGCCGTTTCTGATGCCGAGCAAAATCATTGTGCGGATAACCGCATGAATTACTGGAAAAGCCGGCTATCCCTATCCGTCAGCCATGCTCGGTCCCGGGGAATGGAATTCGAGGAAATCGCCCATCAATGCCAGTTGTCCCTGTCGCGCTCCTTTGGTTCGGTTCCTCTTCCATCCCAAGCCCTCTTTTTGATTGAAAGTTTCCTGCGCCAACAGGGCGTTCCCGCCCGCCTGAATGGCGGGTCGGCAGCTTTGGCCCGCCGCTGATCCGCCTGGGCGAACCGGACCTGTTCCGGTCTTTTTCCCACATGATGTTCCGGGTGACTTGACCCTCCTGCCGCATCCGATCAGAGTGCGGACGTATGTCATCGGCAAGCATGGCGGCGGTGGAGGCCCAGGCAGTGGGCTATGCCTACGGACGCAAGCGTGTCCTCGACAACATCAGTTTCCGGCTGGAGGAAGGGGGCATGTACTGTGTCCTCGGTCCCAACGGCAGCGGCAAGACCACCCTCTTTAAAATCCTCTCCACCATTTTTGCCCTGCAGGATGGCGAGATTTCCATCGCCGGCCGAAGCCTTCGTGATTTCCCCACCCCCATCCGGCGCAAGATCGGGGTTCTTTTTCAAAATCCCGCCGTGGACATGAAGCTGACCGTCCGGGAAAACCTCCGCCATCACGGCCATCTCTACGGCCTCGAGTCCTACGACCTGGAAAAACGGATCACCAAAAATCTGGAAGCCCTCGGCATCGAAGACCGGGGAGGGGATTTCGTGGAGAACCTCTCCGGCGGGCTCCGTCGCCGCGTGGAGATCGCCAAGGCCCTGCTGACCCGGCCCAGCGTCCTGATGATGGACGAGCCCACCACCGGCCTGGATCCCGCCATCCGCGCGGAACTCTGGAGCATCATCGCCGGCATCCGCAACACGCGGAAACTGAGCGTTTTTTTCACCACCCACCTTCTCGAGGAGGCTGAACCCGCCGACGAAATCCTCCTGCTGGATCAGGGCAGGTGCGTGGCCTCCGGTCCCGTGGCGGACCTGCGTTCCTCCTTGGGCAAGGAGTATGTCCGCCTGGGAACCTATCAACCCAAAAAACTTGCCGCCCGGATCCGTCGGGAAGGGGAGATCGAGGCCACCGCCGAGCCGGCCTCCGTGAAGGTCGTGCCAGTCCGCGGTTCGGCCGCTCCCCTGGCAATCCGGCTTTGGAGGCAGTATGGCAAGGAGGTCACCTCGGTGACCCTCTGCCGGCCCACCTTGGAGGATCTTTTCATCCAGAAAACCGGCCGGCCCTGGTCCTCCAGCCCGGGGGAGATTTAATGCCATGTTGAAAGCCGCCTACAGCCTTGCCCTCCGCGAAGTGATGCGTTTTCTCCGGCAAAAAAACCGGGTGATCGG
>DDPU01000045.1:25886-28636 GCA_002342345.1 Verrucomicrobia bacterium UBA2460 | reverse complement strand
AAACCGCTCTGCCACCCGTCCAGAAAATAGGATAGGGTTCCTGCCGGCCAGCTCAAGCCTCCCTCGGTGGAGCAACGCGAGGGACCGAAACCCCGCTCATTGACCTCTCCCGCCCTAGGGACTTAATATTTCCCCATGCCTGATCCCCTCGCCAATGCCACTCTCCCCGCCTCAGGAATTACCGAACACTTTGGTGACGAAGCCCGGGCGGCCCTGGCCGGCTATGGGGAATTTATCACCGTGGAGCCCCCGGAAAATCTTGTCGATGAGGGCGGGGAATTGAACCGCCTGTATATTCTCGCCTCCGGGGAGCTTTCCGTGCGACGCCAAGGCCAGCATCAGGAAATCGAACTGGCTCGCCTCAGGCCGGGAGACACTTTCGGGGAAATCTCCATATTTGATCCCGGCCCCACTTCCGCGGCCGTGCGTCCGACCCAATCCTCCCTGGTTTGGGCCATCTCCTGGCCCCAGCTGGAATTTCTCATGAACAACAATCACCAGCTGGGAGGGATCTTCCTTGTCGGCCTGGCCACCATTCTCAGCAAAAGAATCCGGGAGATGAACCGCAAATATGTCGACGCTGCCCGGGTTTAACCTTTCCGGCCTGTCCCGGTTTCCAGAAATTCTTTCCCGGGTCACGGGCTCCCAAAGCACCCAGTCCTCGACCTGACCATGGAACAAATTCAAATCCACAGAGACGGACTGGGAACCGTCGTCTCCTTTTCCGGTCGCCTGGATACGGTGGCCGCCCAGGCCCTCCGCGCCCCCCTTCGCAGTGAAGTGGACAGGGCTCCAGCCAGCCTGACGTGCAATTTTCGTGATGTGGATTACATCGGTTCCGCGGTGCTGCGCCTGATATTTGAGGCCGCCCGGGAAATGCAGCGCCATAACGCCCGCTTCCGGGTGGTGGATTGCCCGGCGGAAATCCGCAGGGTTTTTGCTCTCACCGGGATGGACCATCTCGTGGAGAGCGAGCCGGGCTCCCGCTGCGCTCCGGAAGTCAGGGACGGGGTGCTGCGCATTTTCCTGACCGGGCGGATGGATGCCGTGGCGGTAGGAGAGGTCCGGGAGGAGGTTCGTCGTTTGGTGCATAAATACCGAGGCCCGGTGCGCTTTGACGTCTCCGCCGTTCCCTACGCCGCCTCCGCCTTCATCCATCTCTGCATTGACGCCTCGAAGGCCGCCAAGGCCAACGGGGGCGACTTCGGTGTGGAGAAAGTCCGTCCCGAGGTTGCCCAGGTCTTTCGCCTGGCGGGTCTCCCCTCCCTCGTTCTCTCCTCCCAATGAAGGTCAAGGAGGTCCGGATCACCGTAAAAAACCGGATTGAGGATCTCCTCAGGGTAAACAGCGTCTTCGAAAGTTTTGCCACACAGCACGAGATCGGAGGTCGTTTTCGCTACCATCTCCAGGTTTCCATCGAGGAGATCCTCACCAATATCATCAAATACGGCTTTGACGAGGCGGGCATCCACCCCATTCATGTGACTTTCCGCCGCGCGGAGGACCTGATTGAGCTGGAGTTTGAGGATCGCGGCAGGGAATTCAATCCGCTCGAGGTCGAACAACCCGACCTGGAGTCCCCCATCGAAAACCGCCAGTTGGGCGGCCTGGGAATCCACCTCGTGAAACAGATGGTCGACGAGGCAACTTATCGGCGGGAGGGCGACCGCAACATCCTGCTGCTGAAAAAGACCCGCCCGAAGTCTACTTAAGCGCCTCTGCCTTGGATCCGTGGATCAGGAACAGCGCGGAAAAGCCGCTGATATCGAAAACTTCCTTCACGTGCGGCTGAAGGGCCGCCAAGGCGATCACCCCTCCGGCCGCCTTCATTTTTTTTACAGCTAAAAGCAGGGATCGCAGGCCGGCGCTGCTGATGAAATCAAGGTTGGCGCAGTCGATCACCAGTTTTTTCTCCCCCTGATCGATCACCCCGAGAAGAGCCTGCTCCACGGAAGGGGCGCTGGTGGCGTCCACCTTGCCCTGGAGTTGCACAACGGCGCCGCTTCCTTCCTTGGTGGTGTGAATTTGAACGCTCATGGTTTCCAACGATCCCGCAGGTCCACCGCTGTGTCCAGCCATCAATTTTTAAAAGAGGAGGTATCCTTGCCCGCCGTCGACTCTCCCACGATGATTCCCTGCCATGCCTGCCGATCCCTTGCTTGACCATATCCGCAGCGTCCCGGATTACCCCAAAAAAGGGGTCCTTTTCCGGGACATCACCCCCCTCCTGGGGCACTCCCGCGCCCTTAGGGACGCCTGCTGGAGGATGGCCTCCCCTTTTGAACTTAATCCCCCGGAGCTGGTCGCAGGCATCGAGGCCCGGGGATTTATTCTTGGCGGCATCGTTGCTCACCTGCTCGGGGCCGGCTTCATCCCGATCCGCAAGCCGGGAAAACTCCCCTCAAAATCCGTCAGTCGGGAATACGCACTGGAATACGGGTCCGGCACGCTGGAACTCCATCAGGACTGCGTCAAAAAAGGCCAAAGGGTTCTCTTGGTCGACGACCTCGTGGCCACAGGGGGTTCGGCCGAGGCCGCGGTGCTGCTCCTTCGATCCCTTGGCGCGGTGGTTGATGCCGGTTCCTTTCTTATCGACCTGCCCGATCTTGGCGGAAAAAGGAAGTTGGAGAGCCTGGGCCTGGCGTTTCACGCCCTTCTCTCCTTTCCGGGAGCATGATTCCCACACGACGCTTCGGGAGAACCGGATTAGCCATGCCGGTTCTAACCTGCGGCGGCATGCGGTTCCAACA
>DDPU01000045.1:10693-25855 GCA_002342345.1 Verrucomicrobia bacterium UBA2460 | reverse complement strand
ATCTCCCGGGCCTTCGAGCTGGGGATCCGTCATGTGGAGACCGCCCGCGGCTACGGCACGTCGGAAGCCCAGCTCGGTCCGGTCCTCCGGAAACTGCCCCGGGAATCCTACATTCTACAAACCAAGGTCGCTCCCATGGCGGAACCGGATGAATTTGAAAAAGTCTTCCGGATCTCCCTCTCCAGGCTGGGAATCCCTTGGGTGGATCTCCTTTCCCTGCACGGGGTGAACGACCGGGAAACTTCGGACTGGGCCCTTCGCGCGGGAGGCTGCCTGGAACGGGCGCGGCAATGGCAAAAACAGGGGCTTTGCCGGCACGTGGGGTTCTCCACCCACGGCCCCCCCGATCTGGTGGAGGAGCTGGTGAGCGGCAACCGCTTCGACTATGTGAATCTCCATTGGTACTACATTTTCCAGGAACACACCGCCTCACTCCGGGCCGCCCAAAAAAACGACATGGGAGTTTTTATCATCAGCCCTAATGACAAGGGCGGCATGCTCTATCAGGCACCTGAGATACTGAAGGATCTCACCCGTCCCCTCTCGCCGATGGCTTTCAATGCGCTTTTTTGCCTGCGCCGCCCCGAGATTCACACCCTTTCGATCGGAGCCGCCCGGCCCGAGGATTTCGACGAGCATGTCCGAACGATTGGAAATATTGCCGAAGCCGGCCGGATTCTCCCGCCTTTGGAGGAAAGACTAAAAACAAGGTGGGAGCAGTCCCTTCCGGAAGATTGGCGTAACAACTGGCAGGAGGGCCTTCCCCATTGGTCCCATGCCCCCGGCCAAGCCAACCTTCGGGAAATTCTCCGGCTGCACAATCTGGCCATGGCCTTCGGTCTGGTGGAGTACGGGAAGATGCGTTACAACCTGCTCGGCCAAGGCGGCCACTGGTTCCCCGGGCAGTCCCTGGGGGCTCTCACCGGTGACGATCTCCTTCCCGTCCTGCAAAAATGCGCCGACCCGAAGGAAAGCCTTCGTCGCCTCCTTGCCGCTCGCGATCTGTTTGCGGGGGAGAAGAAAAAACGAATGTCGTCGGCTTGATTCGCGAAAGCCCGCGCAGCCCTACCTCAGTCCCGCGGGGAGCAGAATCAGGAAGGTCTGCGCGACCAAAAGGCTGGTGATGTAAAAGAACGCGGCCTCCTCCCACGGCATCACGCCGCGAATCTTCCATCCGGTGATCTGCTTCTCGTCAAAAAACCAAATACCCTTGCCGATCGCAATCCAGTCGGCCAGACAGAGATAGGTCCCGATCACCAGAGTCGGGACCAGCACCTGGAGCCAATACGCCGAAAGCAGCGGCCAGCCGACGATCCACTGAATGCCGACCACGGGTAGAAACCAATAAAACAAATGCCAGGCATAATGAATCCGTCGCGCCCGCTTGGGCCACTCCCTCAGGGTGATCCCCAAGGCGCCCCAAAAAACCAGCAGAATGGCGATGTGGCGAAGCACCGGAGGATCCCCAATCCACCTGGCTGGCGGCACGCCTTCCGGGGGCTCCACCCAGCGCAGGAAAGCCCAGCTCAACCACATCACCTCCAGGCTCTGGATCACAAAGAAGGCGTACTCTTCAACGGGCAGCTTTCCCAACCGAAACCAGACCCGTTCCCTGGGAAAATCCCAAATCCCCTTGGCCACCGCATAATTGTCCCAGGGAGAGGTGAAGGTCATGACGATTCCAAGGATTCCCGCCATCACCAAAACCATTTCCTGCGGCCAAATCCCCCGGCCGGAAAGAAAGAACAGGACCACCAACAGGGGCAGGTTGAACGCGAGATGAAAACCCAGATACGTCATGACCTTCCAAGGGTTTCGGTGTTTCCGGCCCTGTCGGCAAGCCTGATGTTTTCGTGAGACCTCCTTGCGGTTAGCATTCCGCTGACATGGAAACCCTCCTGATTGCCGGCCCGGCCTCGGTGGCCTTGGATCGGGCCCGGATGCTGGCCAACTTTTCCACCGGAAAAACGGGGGTGGTCTTGGCCGAAACCCTCCGCAAGCATCGGCATCACGTCACCCTGTGGTACGGCACCGGGGCCACCTACCCCCTCCCCACCGGACTCCACTCCTCGGAGCGCTTCCAAACCATCCATGATCTGGAAAAACTGCTCCAAAAATCCGATTTGAGAAAATTCGGCGCCATTCTTATCCCGGCAGCCCTTCCCGACTACGACCTCGCCTCTGCCCACGATCTTGCCGGAAATAAACTTTCCCGCGAAAAGTGGCCGGGACATCTGCAGGGCATCCGGCTGGAACTCAAGCCCGCCCCCCGCATCCTCAATAAAATCCGCTCCCTCGCCCCCGAATCCAGGATCGTCGGATGGAAATGGGAGGCGGAGGGCGCCCTGGCCGAATTGCGTCAATCGGCCAGAAAACAAATCGAGGAGTGTCGCTCGGATGCCTGCGTTCTGAATGGCCCAGCCTACGGGGATGGCTACCTCTTCATGCCAAAAACGGGTGAATCCACCCGATGCGCCCACCCTGCGGAACTCGGTACCGTGTTGGCCGCGTTTCTGGGGCCAGCCTGAAAGATGGGAATCAGAGCACGTAGAGAATCGAGTACAGGAAGATCCAGACAACGTCCACGAAGTGCCAGTAATAGCCGGTGAGTTCCTCGCAGGTGTGGGAACCGGTCGGCGCCTGTCCGGAGAACAGCTGCATCTGGCGAAGGATTGCCCGCCACGTCACCAAAAGGATCGCCAGCAACCCGAGAAACACGTGGGCCCCGTGGAAGCCGGTCATCGTGAAAAAGCAGGAACCGTAGGTTCCGTAAGTGTCAAACCACATCCCCTCATGCTTCAGATGCAGCCACTCCCAGGCCTGCACCCCAAGAAAAATGGCGCCAAACAGGGCGGTCAGTCCATATCCAAGAAGGCCGCTCCCGCCCTTTCTCATGCGCGTTTCCCCCCAGTGGTAGGTAAGGCTGCTGGTGAGCAGGATCACGGTGTTGATGATCATGACCCAATTCAGGAACGTGGGCGGGATCTTCACTCCGATCTCGGGGGCCCCCGGCGGCGGCCAGTTACCCGGGCCTTGCGCCAGGCGCAGAACGATATATCCGCCGATCAAGCCGGCAAACAGCATCGCCTCCGAGGCGAGAAAAACGAGCATCCCGAATTTTGGCAGGGTGAATCTTTGTGCACCCGGGGCGCTGGAGTCATGGACGGCGGTGACGGTGGCGGAGCTCACGGAAATTTCGATTTAGGGTTGGATTGGCTCCTTGGCGATGATGAAATAAACCCAGTACGCCGTCATCGCCAGCACGGCCGCAATCATAATCAGAAGAAGGCGAAAATTAGCCCTGCGCACAGCATCGCTTTTCATCGTCGGTCCACCACCAGGAGAATAAGGAGAATCGGGAGATAGGCGATTGAGGCGAGAAACAGGTTGCGGGCCGTATCCCGGGTGGGACGAAGGGCAAAGTGCCCGGCTCCTAGGGTGAAACCCAGGCTGAGTAACACCGAACCGGCGAGATACCAGAAGCCGGCCGCGCCGAGGTAAAAAGGCCACACTGCCGCCACCACCAGGGCCAGGCAGTAGAGGGTGGAGACCAGTCCGGTCACCCTTCCCTTTTCATCGGAACAAGGAAGCATGCGGAATCCGGCCCGGCAGTAATCCTCCCGATGGCGCCATGCGATCGCAAGGAAATGAGGGATCTGCCACAAAAAAAGAATGGCGAAGAGGGCCCAGCCCTCACCACCGATCCTCCCCCTGCCCGCCACAAAACCCAACAAAGGAGGGATCGCACCCGGCACCGCGCCCACCAAGGTGTTGAGTACCGACCACTTTTTCATCGGGGTGTAGACGAACAGGTAAAGGGCCAGCGTGCAGGCCGCCAAAAAGGCCGCCGGGGCATGAACGCCGAAATAAAGAATGCCCAGGCCGAGCGCGGTCATCAGGGCGCCTCCCAGCAACGCCTCGTCGGGACTGACCCGGCCTGTGGGTAAGGGCCTTTGGGCGGTTCTTTCCATCTTCGCATCCAGATCCCGTTCCAACCACTCGTTCAGCACCGCGGCCGCCGCCGCCACCAGCACCGTTCCCACCAGGGTGAAAACCGTTCGCCAGGGATCCAGACGCCCCGCGGATCCACAATAGAGGCCCACCAGGGTGGTAAGCAGCACGAGCGAAGTCAGCCGCAATTTGCACAACTCCGACCAGTCCTGAAGCCACGGCCGCCATTGGAACGTGGACCGGGCGGAGATGGGGAGAGCAGTTTCCATGATCGTCAGGGAACTTTGGCCCGAATCTTGCCAGTGGTCGAATTCCCGGCTCGCACTGCCTGAACCGAGCGCCACGAGGCAAAGCCCAGCATCCATCCGGTGAGGGTTAGTCCGGCGCCGATGAGGACATGGAGTGTGGCAATTTCAGGTCGGCGGCCGCTCCAGATCGTCAGGATCCCCAGGAACACTTGGCTCCCCGCCAGTGCCGCCCAAAGAGTAGCCCCGCGCCGCCACCAGGAAGGTGTCGAGGACGGGGCGACGCTCCATACCGCTCCCGCCAAAATGCCCAAAGCGGCGACAATACCCAGCGTTCGGTGCAGAATCTGCCAGGTCATGAGGGGTGCAGTGGTTTCCGGCCACTGGAGTTCCGCCTTCCGGTAGGCATTAATGCCCTGGAGCACATCGTCCTGCCAAAAGGCCGGCAGCCATTGGCCGTAGATTTTCGGGAAATCAGGGATCGAGAGATACCCCGGACCCTGATGGCGCATCACCGCGCCCAGGATCGTCTGCAGGAACACAAGGGCCGTCAATGCCCATACCATCCTCATCCGCGCCTTGGAGAGATCATCCGAGCGCACGGGGTTGGACCAAAAACGGGAAAGAACCAAGGCAAGGCTTCCGGCCACCACGAGAAAAATTTGAGCCAGGCAGGCATGCATCAGCCCCAGGATCCAGGAGACTTGCAGGACACGCTGTCCCCCCAGGATACCTTGTCCCACCACCAGCAGGAAGGCGGCAAGGGCAAGTCCCCTCGCCCAAAGGTCGCGGCGGGAACCCCAGACCCATGCGGCCACCGCCACCGTGATCAGACCGACTCCGGAGGCCACCAAGCGATGCGAGTGCTCGAGAAAAACCATGGCGCAGGCCGTCATCTTCGACCAGGGGAAGAGAAACATGTTATGCCCGAAAGTGCCGGGCCAGTCGGGCACGGCCATGCCAGCCACCTTGGTGGTTACCTGTCCCCCGATGGTGATCAGGAAAAGAATGGAACCGACCAGGAAACATGCCGCCCGGTAGACGCCGGAAGGCCGTGGAGCGGAACTCATCCAGCCGGAGTCGGGCGCAGGCGGGCCGGGGATCCCGCGGGGTAATCCGGCTCTGGGGGCTCGTTCTGCATGATGTAATCCTTGCCGTGACCGGGAACGCTGAAGTCGTAGGGCCCGCGGTAGACTGTCGGCGTGGTGGCGAAATTGCCATGCCCCGGGGGGGAATCCACAGTCCATTCCAGCGTGGTGGCTTCCCAGGGATTCTTTCCGGCCGGCTCACCGTGGCGGAGGCTCCGGAAAAAATTATACAGGAAGACAAACTGGGAAAAACCCAAGGCGATGGCGGAAAGCGTGATGAATTGGTTGATGGGCTGGAGGGCGCGCAGATGCTCGTACACCGTGGGGTCGGCAATACGCCTCATCATCCCGCCCAGGCCCACGTTGTGCATCGGAAAGAAGCATAGGTTGAAAAAGACGAAGGTGAGCGCGAAGTGGATCTTGCCGAGGGTTTCGTTCAACAGACGGCCGAACATCTTCGGGTACCAGAAGTAGATGGCGGCAAAGACGGCAAAGATGCTTCCCCCGAAGAGCACGTAGTGGAAGTGGGCCACGATGAAGTAAGTGTGGTGGACAAAGATGTTCACCGGGGTGGAGGCCATGAAAATCCCGGAAAATCCGCCGATCACAAACATCGAGACAAAGGCCAGGGCATTAAGCATCGCCGTGTTGAAGCGGATGGAGCCGCCCCAGATCGTGCCGAGCCAGTTGAAGGTTTTAATGGCGGATGGCACGGCGATAACCATCGTGGAGACACCGAAGGCCGCGGAGAGGACAAGGCTCATGCCGGAGACAAACATGTGGTGACCCCACACGATGAAACCAAGGAAACCGATGGCGATCATTGCGTAAACCATCGCACGGTAGCCGAACACCGGCTTGCGGCTGTTGACGCTCAGGATGTCGCTCACCATTCCCATTGCGGGAAGAATCAGGATGTACACCTCCGGGTGACCAAAGAACCAGAAGAGGTGCTGCCAGAGAAGCGGTTGTCCGCCCTTGGCCGGATTAAAGAAGTTCGTGCCATAGTTCAGATCCAGAATCAGCATCGCCCCGGCCGCCGACAGCACCGGGATGGCCAGGAGAAGAAGGAAAGCCGTGATGAAGAGAGCCCAGACCGCCAGGGGCATCCGGAAAAAGCCCATGCCCGGCGCCCGCATGTTCACGATCGTGGTGATGTAGTTGAAAGCCCCCATGATGGAAGCCAACCCATTGATGAAAATGCCCGCCGCCCAGAGGGTCTGCCCGATCTTGGTTCCGTTGTAGGCCGCCACGGAGCTTAGGGGGGCGTAGGAAGTCCACCCGCCGGCCGCCGCCCCCCCTGCCACAAAGAACCCCGCCAACATGATCAGTCCGGAGGCGAGCCAGACCCAAAAGGACAGTTCATTGATCAGGGGAAAGGCCATGTCCCCGCAGCCGATTTTCAAGGGGATCAGATAATTGCCAAATGCACCCACCAGCACGGGCATCACGACCAGAAACACCATGACGGTGGCGTGCATCGTAAATAAGGCATTGTAGAACTGCGGATTGATAAAGGCCAAAGAGAGCGGATTCCCGACATTGCCGTCCGGCATCACCTGGGTGGAGGGAAAGGCAAGTTGCCAGCGAAGAAGCAGGGCCAAACCCCCGCCGACAAAAAGAAATGCCAGGGATCCGAACAAGTACTGCAGGCCGATGATTTTATGATCGAGCGACCAAAGGTATTTCTTCCAACCGCTGGCTTCGTGATGGTCATGGTGACTATGGGCTTCGGCATGCGTGAGGGTGGCGGTACTCATGGTTGAACTCCTTCTATCGGTTGACAGTGGCGACGTTTTCAGCGGAAGAGCCCAACGAAGCAGTGGCGGCGGGAGCCTTCCCCTTCGCCCAAGCCTCGTATTCAGAATCCGACACGACGGCAAGCTTGCCGAACATCTTGTAATGCCCCTGTCCGCACAGCTGATTGCAGGCGAGTTGAAAACTTCCGACAGAATCCGCCTTGAACCAGACAAAATCATACACCCTGCCCGGAACCATATCCTGATAGAGGCGGAATTCCGGAACATAGAAGGCGTGGATCACATCCTTGGAACTGAGATGCAGCTGTACCGGGCGGTTCACGGGGAAGACCAGGTCGTTGTAGGTGGTGAAATCATCCCGGCCGTCAGGATCGTTCGGGTCAATGCCAAACGGGTTGTCCTTGCCGATCTTATGAGAATCCATTTTGCCAAGTTTTCCGTCCGGGCCGGGATAACGGACATTCCAGCCGAATTGCTCGCCGACGACCGCCACCTGCAAGGCGTCCGCCGGCGCCTTCTGCATCCGCATCCGTCCCCACATTTCGTTTCCGTAAATAGCCAACCCCAGGAAGATAAAGACAGGGATCGTTGTCCAGACCACCTCGAGCGTGTTGTTGCCGTGACTGTGTATCGCCCCCACTCCCCCCCGGTGTCGGTACTTCACGATAAAATAAATCATCGTGGAGAACACCAGGATCCCCGTGATTCCGGTGATCCAAAGAATGACATAAATCATGAAATCAATCTCATGACCAAAGTGACTGACGTTTCTTGGGAGCCACCAGACGCCGGTCTCCCTGATTTCCGCCCCGCCCGTGGAGGCCCCGGCAAGAAGCGCCCCCGGGACTCCCACCCGGCAAAACCTCCAGAACTTCGACATGGTCAGAGTCTCCTTCGGTTTCGGAATTTTTCAACTCCGCCGAGGACTTTTCCGGTGTTCCCTGTTGCCACAGCTCCGGACAGCTCCATCTCCGAGGGGAAAAACCATGTTAAAAATTCTAATACACGGGTTGTTGACCTTAATACCTCTAATGGCTTCTTGATGAAAAGGAAGGGAACCTTCAGTTTGTAAGTTTGCAACGCTTGAACACGATCCACCCCAGACCCAGTCGCTGACTTAACTTCCCCATGGCCAACATTTTCCCGCGCTGGACCAACTGGCTACCCATTAAACTTTTGGTCTGTGCCGCCGTGGTCGCCGCCAGCATCGTCTCGGGCATGGCTTATTACTTCACCCCGAAGTACACCCGGGTCGGCTACCAACCCACCCAACCGGTCGAGTTCGACCACTCCCTGCACGTGAACCAGTTGGGCATGGATTGCCGCTACTGCCACTCCCAGGTGGAAAAATCCGCGCATTCGAACATCCCCGCCACGCAGACCTGCATGAACTGCCACACCCAGATCAAAGCCCAAAGCCCGAAGCTGGAACCCGTCCGGCAATCATGGAAAAGCGGGCAACCTGTCCCCTGGGTTCGCATCCACAAGGCCCCCGACTACGTCTATTTCAACCATTCCATCCATGTAAATCGAGGCATCAGTTGCGTGGCCTGCCACGGCCACGTGAATCACATGCAGGTTGTCTGGCACGACAAACCCCACAGCATGGGATGGTGTCTGGAGTGCCATCGCGCACCTGCGAACCACCTGCGTCCGCTCGATCAAATCACCAACCTGGATTGGGAGCCGCCCACCGGCACTTCCCAGCGGGACCTCGGAGAGAAGTTTGTCCGCGAGTGGAACATCAATCCCCCCGTCAGTTGCAGCGGGTGCCACCGATGAAGCGCATCCTTCACCATCCCTCCGGCCCCGCGAATGGCCGCACGTACTGGCGCAGCCTGGGCGAATACGCCAGGACTCCTGATTTTGAGGAATGGCTCCACCGGGAGTTTCCCGCGGGTGCCGCCGAGTGGGAGCAGGATCCTCTTTCCCGCCGGAACTTCCTCCGCCTGATGGGGGCTTCGCTGGCGCTGGCCGGTCTTGGCCTGGGCGGATGCCGCCGCCCCGAGGCGCATCTCGTGCCCTTCACCCAGTCGCCCGAGTGGCTCATCTCCGGAAAAACCATGTCCTTCGCCACCGCCCAACCGCGCCGCCGTGGCGCCGTTCCTCTTCTTGCGACCACGTTCGACGGTCGCCCCATCAAGATGGAGGGAAATCCGCTTCATCCGTTCAGCGCCGGGAAAAGCGACAACCATGCCCAAGCCTCCATCTTGGATCTCTACGATCCTGCCCGTCGGCACCATCTTGCCTTCCAGGGGAAAAGGGCTGAAGCCGCCCAGCTCGACGCGGAAGTCCAGCGTCTCCGCTCGGAGGCCACCGCCTCCGCCGGGGCCACCCTTGCCATTCTTGCCGACGAAACCTGCTCCCCAACGCGGGAGCGCCTGCGGACAGAGCTGCTCCGCCAATTCCCGCAGGCCACCTGGGCGGTTTACGAACCCCTTTCCCCCGGTTACGACACGGAAGCCGCCACCGCGGCGTTCGGCCCGGGCACACAGTTCCGCGCCAACCTCACCAACGCCTCCACCATCCTTGCCGCCGACTGTGATTTCCTGGGCTCGGAGGACGGGGATCTGGCCGATACCCGCAACTTCGCCGCCGCCCGCCGCGTCCGGAAACCGGGGGACAAGATCAGCCGTCTCTATGTGGCGGAACCCCGCTTTAGCATTACCGGCTCCATGGCCGACCACCGCCTCCGCCTCCGCGCGGGCGAAGTCGGCGCCTTCCTGCTCGAGCTCGGTCGACAAATACGCGGCCTGCGCGCCAACGCGGAGTTGAATGCCGCTCTGGCCGCGGCACCCGATCTTCCCCTTCCCCACGGTGTCAATCCTGCCTGGATCCGCGAATGCGCGGCTGACCTCGTCGCCAGCGCCGGACGCTCCGTCGTGCTTGTCGGACGACGTCAGTCCAGCCCGATTCAAGCGCTCTCCCTTGCCATCAACTCGGCCCTGGGCGCCATCGGCAACACCCTTGCGGTACAGCCGGCCATTTCCGCTCGTTCCACCTCCATCGAGGATCTCGCCTCCCGGATGAAAGCCGGAGCCGTCAAATCACTTGTCATTCTCGGAGGGGATCCCGTCTACAACGCCCCTGCCGACCTTTCTTTTGCCAGCCTGCTGAGCACCGTTCCCTCCTCCCTTCATCTGGCCGCCCAGCCCAACGCCACATCCGCCAAGACCTCCTGGTTTGTTCCTGGAACCCATTATCTCGAGTCCTGGGGGGACGCCCTCGCAGCGGATGGAAGTTACCTCTCGATCCAGCCAACCATCCAGCCGCTCTGGGCGGGCGAGAGCCAACTCGAGTTTCTCTGCCGCCTGGCCGGACACGCCAAACCCATCGGCCCGGCCCTCATCAGGGAGACCTTCGCCGCCCGCACCAATCAGATCGGGCCCGCCTTGGAACAGGCTTGGAGCGATTTTGTCCGGGAGGGGTTCCTGCCAAGTCCGCCCCGATCTGCCGCAACATATACCGTCAACGCCGCAGGGGTTGCTGCTTTGACCGCCAAAATCGCCGGATCGTCCGAGACCTCGGCCACTTCCCTGGAAGCCGCCTTCGTCTCCTCGCCCGCGATGGACGACGGCCGCTATCTCAACAATGGCTGGCTTCAGGAGTGGCCCGATCCCATGACCAAGCTCACCTGGGATAACGCCATTCTGCTCTCCCCCGGCACCGCCAAAGCGCTGGGTCTCCGCAATGAAATCATCAAAGGCATCCTCGTCGCCGATGTCGTCCGCGCAACGCTGGCCGGACAAACGGTTGAAGCCCCGATCCTCGTCGCCCCGGGGCATGTCGACTTTGCCGTCAGTCTTCCGCTTGGCTACGGGCAGGATGAACTCGGTCCGGTCGCCAAGGGTTCCGGTTTCAACGCCTACCGGATCCGCCGGACCGATGCGGACTACATCGCCCCGGGCCTGAAACTCGAAAAGACCGGACGCACCCGCCAACTTGCCGTCACCCAGGAGCACCAGGTGATGGAGGGCCGCGACCTCGTCCGGGAAGCCGCGGTTGACGAATTCAACCAGGACCCCGGCTGGGTGAAAAAGGTCGGTATGGATGGTCATATTCCGCCGAACCAGAGCTTTTACAAATCCCCCAAGCTTGACGGCGAATACCAATGGGCGATGGTCGTCGACCTCTCCACCTGCACGGGTTGCAACGCCTGTGTCACCGCATGCACGGCCGAAAATAACATCCCCATCGTCGGCAAGGATCAGGTGATGAAAGGGCGGGAGATGCACTGGATCCGCGTCGACCGCTACTACACCGGCGAGCCGGAGGAGCCCGAAGCCGTTTCCCAGCCGGTCGCCTGCATGCAATGCGAAAACGCCCCCTGCGAAACCGTCTGCCCGGTCAACGCCACCGTCCATAATGAGGAAGGCCTCAACGTCATGGCCTACAACCGGTGCATCGGCACGCGGTATTGCGCCAACAATTGCCCGTACAAGGTCCGCCGCTTCAACTTCTTCGATTACAACCAGCGCGCCCTCGACAAGCTTTACTGGGGCCCGATCGCCCCGAAAGGCACCGAGGAGACCGTCAAGCTGCAGAAAAACCCGAACGTCACCGTCCGGATGCGTGGCGTTATGGAAAAATGTACTTTTTGCGTTCAGCGCATCGAGGAGGCCAAGATCCGTGCCCGCGTCAAAGCGCGCGACTCCGCCGATATCCGCATTCCCGCAGGCAGCATCCAGACCGCCTGCCAGCAGGCCTGCCCCGCCGACGCCATCGTTTTCGGCGATCTCAAAAACGATAAGGAGAAGGTCGGCCAACTCCGCAACCTTCCGCAGAACTATTCCCTGCTGGAATATCTCAACGTGCGCCCACGGCTTACTTATCTTGGCCGTGTCCGCAATCCGAACCCCGCCATGCCTGGCGCCCGCACCAGCTACATTCCGTCCCACGGCCACGGGGAATCCCACGGATCGGAAAACGGGCACGGCAAACCTGAGGGAGGCCATTGATGCGCGCCGACAATCCCGCATCCCAGGCCGCTTTCGCCAAGGCTTCCGAATACCTCGACCGCAAGCCCCTGGTCAGCAACCGGCGCTCCCTCTCCTGGATCACTGACCATGTTTGCCGCATCGTCGAGCAGCCCGCCCCGCGTTGGTGGTGGATTGCCACGGTTTTTTTCGGCGCCGTCGCCGCCCTCACCCCGGCCATGCTTACCTATCTCGTCTCCACCGGCGTCGGCGTCTGGGGCCTCAACGTTCCCGTCTGTTGGGCCTGGGACATCACTAACTTCGTTTTCTGGATCGGCATCGGCCACGCCGGCACCCTCATCTCCGCCATTCTTTTTCTCACCCGCCAGAAATGGCGGACCTCCATCAACCGCTCGGCCGAGGCAATGACCATCTTTGCGGTGATCTGCGCCGGCATCTTTCCTGCCTTTCATGTTGGCCGCATCTGGTTCGCCTGGTTTCTTTTCCCTATCCCGAACGCCAACGCCATCTGGCAAAACTTCCGCAGCCCGCTCCTCTGGGACGTCTTTGCGGTCTCCACCTATTTCACCGTCTCGCTGATTTTCTGGTACCTCGGCCTCATCCCGGACCTCGCCACCCTTCGCGACCGCGCCACCACGCGCCTGCGTCAGATGGCCTACGGCATCCTTGCCATGGGCTGGCGCGGCTCCAACCGCCAATGGACCCATTACGAGAAGGCCTACCTCATCCTCGCTGGCATCTCCACTCCGCTGGTGCTTTCCGTACATAGCGTCGTCTCTTTCGACTTCGCCACATCCATCGTCCCGGGTTGGCATACCACCATTTTCCCTCCCTACTTTGTCGCTGGGGCCATTTTTGGCGGCTTCGCCATGGTGCTTACCCTTCTTATCCCGTTCCGCGAAATCTACGGACTGCACGACCTCGTCACGGACAAACACATCGACAACATGTGCAAGATCACCCTGCTGACCGGTTCCCTCGTGGGGTACGCCTACTCCATGGAATTCTTTATCGCCTGGTACAGTGGCAATCCGTACGAGATCTACGCCTTTATGAACCGCGCCTTCGGTCCCTACTGGTGGGCCTACTGGGCCATGATCACTTGCAATGTCATCGCCCCACAGCTTTTCTGGTTCAAGTACTGTCGCCAAAATCCTTGGGTCGTCCTGGCCCTGGTCATGTTTCCGAACACAGGCATGTGGTTTGAGCGGTTCGTCATCATCGTCACCTCCATCCATCGCGACTTCCTCCCGTCCTCCTGGGGATATTTCTCCCCCACCTGGGTGGATATCACCCTTTTCATCGGCACAATCGGCCTGTTCGTCTTCCTGTTCCTGCTTTTCGTCCGCTTCCTCCCGATGATCACCATCTTCGAGGTCAAGAACGTCACGCCTGAGGCTGACCCGCACCACCACGGGGAACAGGACTCCCACGGCCACGCCTCCCACCCGGCTCCGGCCAAGGCCCACGCATGAACCATTCGGAAAACAGCCTCCACGGGCTTGGCGCGGAGTTTTCCTCCCCATCCGCGCTGATGCACGCCGCAGAAAAGGTACGGGATTCCGGTTTCCGCAAGTGGGATGTTTATTCCCCCTTCCCGATCCACGGCATGGATGCCGCCATGGGCTTCCAGCGCTCCCGCGTCTCGCTCTTTTCCCTGCTGGGGGGGATCACCGGCCTGACCACCGCTTTCGTCCTGATCTACTACACCTCGGCATGGAACTACCCCCTCATCGTCCAGGGTAAACCCTACTTCTCCCTCGAGGCATCCATGCCGATCTTTTTCGAGCTGACCGTGCTGCTGACTGCCTTTGGCACAATCATCGGCCTTCTTCTCCTCACCCTGATGCCGCGCTTGCATCATCCGGTCTTCAATTGGGACCGTTTTAAGCGCGTCAGCGACGACGGATTTTTCCTGGTGCTGGAGGCCGCCGACCCGCGCTTTGAAAAGGATGCCTCGCGCCGCTTTCTCGAGGAGCTGGGAGGCACCCATATCACGGAAATTCACCAGGATGCCGACCCGTTCCCTCATCCCGCCCGCCCGGAGGCAAAAGGACACGCATGAAGGGGTTTATCCGCACCTTTCTCGCGATCTTCGGCGCCGCGGGACTGGCGATCCTGGCGATCGCCGGTTTCCGCGGAAGCTTCACCCAAAGGACTCCCATCGAGATTTTTCCCGATATGGACCGCCAGCCGAAATACAAATCCCAGACGCCCTCCCCTCTTTTTCCGGAAGGGCGAGTCGACCGCGTTCCGCCCTACGGAACCATCCCGTTTCATGTTCCCACCGACCAGCCCTACCTCATCACCGGAAAGATGGGAAACATGTGGGGCACCGGAATACCCGTGACCGTGGACAAGAATCTCCTCGCCCGCGGCAAGGAACGCTACGAGATCAACTGCAAGGTCTGTCACGGAGTCGTTGGTGCCGGGAACGGCATCACCTCCCAGTACGGCCTTGTGGGCGCGGCCAATTTGCACCAAGACAAGTACCGCCAGATGGCCGACGGCGAGATCTTTAATACCATCACCCATGGAAAGGGCCAGATGGGCCCCTACCACCACATTGCCGTCGAGGATCGGTGGGCGATCATCGCCTACCTTCGCGCCCTCCAGCTTTCCCAGAACGCGCCAGCCAACCTGCTGCCGCCTGATTTCGCCAAGGCAGGTAACCCATGAGCGCGCCGCACGGCCCACTTCCCTCCGCCGAGAAACTTCGCGTGGAAAAACTCGGCGTGCTTCCCGTCCTTTTTCCCGCCGTCGGCGTGATTGGCCTGGTCTCCGCCTTTGCCTGGGGCCTGGCCACCAACCATGCCCAGCTCGCCTTCTCCTACCTCTTCGCCTTTGCCGTTGGCTTCACCCTCTGCGCCGGATCCCTTTTCTGGACGCTCCTTCACCATGCTCTTGATGCCGACTGGTCCGTCCTCATGCGGCGCATCCTGGAAACCGTCGCCTCCTGTTTCCCGGTCATTCTGGTTCTTGCCCTGCCCCTTCTTCTCCTTTTTCCGAAAGAACTCTGGCATTGGATGACGGCCGACACCGCCCACGATCCTCTCCTTGCCTGGAAGCGGCCCTTCCTGAACGAGCCTTTCTTCTACGCGCGATGTGCTTTTTATCTTCTCTTCTTCAGCTGTGCCGCCCTGCTTTACCGACGCTGGTCCATCCAGCAGGACGAGGACGG
>DDPU01000045.1:10463-10594 GCA_002342345.1 Verrucomicrobia bacterium UBA2460 | reverse complement strand
GTTTATCTCTTTGCCGGAGCCGCCCAGTCCTCCATGGCCCTCCTTATCCTGATCACCAACGGCCTGGTCCGCACCGGCCATCTCCGCGGCCTCTTCACCGCCGAGCACAATCACATCATGGGCATGCTCCT
>DDPU01000045.1:7759-10384 GCA_002342345.1 Verrucomicrobia bacterium UBA2460 | reverse complement strand
TGGTTCTTCGTCTACCGCAATACCGGCACCTGGTTTTATTATTCCATCTTCCTCGTCATCGGACACTTCTTCGTCCCCTTCATCCTTCTGCTGACCCAGCCGGCCAAACGAACCCCGTGGCGCATCTGCACGGCCGCAGGGTGGGTTCTTCTCATGCACTGCGTGGACCTCTATTGGGTTGTCATGCCGAACCTCCAACTGCAGGAAGCACGTCACGCCGGCCTCAAGGCCGCCACCACCGGTTTCCATCCCCACCCGATCGACATTCTTGCCCTCATCGGGGTCCTTGGTGTCCTCGCTCACACCTTCCTTTGCCTGTTGGCCCGCCGTTCCATCTTCCCCGCACGCGACCCTCGTCTCCGCGAAAGCCTCGGAGTCACCAACTGGTCATGAGCGAAAAACCACACTCCCTCTCCGAGCGCAGCCACCCTTATCTGCCGGGCCTCTGGCTTGCCGCCGGTTTCCTTGGTCTGGCCAGTCTGGCTCTTCTTCTGCGTCCCGCAGGCATCACGCCCGACACCATCCTGGAAAAAGCCGCCATGGAGCGGTGGGACAGACTGCAGAAATTAAAAGGAGAGCAGGAAAAGGAAGCCTCCTCCTACGGATGGATCGATAAGGACAAGGGCATTGCCCGCATCCCTGTGGCCCAGGCGATGGAACTCACTGTCCGAAAGCTGCGTGCAGAAGATCCACGGCCCGCCTACCCGATCACCACCGTCGCCCCGTCCGCCATCACGGCTGCCGGTTATCCCATTTATCCCGAGGCACCGGTCGAGGCGACCGCCGTCACCGCCGCCCTGGCAGCAGACGGGGGCGCCATGCCCACCACCAACAAGGTAGCTCCGGCCAAGCCGGGTCCGACAACCACCACCAATAGCCAGGGGAAGAAATGAACCGCTCCACTCTTCCGCAAGGCTCCACCGCAGCCCTGGTCCTGATTCTCGGATCCATTTTGGCTTCCCTGGTTGGCGCAGGCCTTCAGTTGCTAGCCAACACCCAGCTTCTGGTTCCCTCCTTGGACCGGCTCATTCCCATGCCGTGGTTCAACTACGGTCGCCTTGTTCCCGCCTCCCAGTTTCTCCTTTCCTACGGTTGGCTTGGTTCCGGTCTTCTTGGCGTCCTTCTGATCCTCGCCCCCCGCTTCTCCGGCATCGCCTTCCGCTATGGCCGCCTGCTTTTCGGCGGCACCATCCTTTGGCAGTTGGCAATCTTCAGCGGCTTCACTCAGATTCTCCTGGAAGGTTCCTCCGGTCTCATCGGCATGCCCCAACCCCGTTTTGTCTCGATCCTGCTGATTTTATCTTTCCTTGTTCTCGGCACCGGTCTGACGCGCGGCTTGGGTCGCTCCTGGAAAAGTGGGCCCCTCTTGCCTCGCCTTTATCTTCTCCTCGCCTTGCTCGCCTTCCCGCTGGGGCTGGGCAGTGCTGAGGTCCTGCTGCGAGGCACGGTCACCCCTGGTTCGGTTCAGATTATTGCCCAACTCCTTTGGCACTCCTTTCATCAGCACCTCTGGCTCGCTCCGCTCGGGCTTGTTCTTATTTTCCAACTCCTCCCCACCCTCACCGGTCGGGCGGCCACGAGCCTGAATCTTGGTCTGCTTGCCTGGATCGCCACCGCCCTGTTAGGCGGTTGGCTCGGCACCGTCCGGGCCAGCGATGGTCCCATTCCCTCCTGGATGCAAAGCACAGGGGTTGTCGCCTCGATCCTCATGGCCTTTGTCGCCATCGGGAACGGACTGCTCGTGCAAAACCTGACGGAAGGACGCTGGGAGGAGATCCGAAGGAACGTCGCCCTCCGGTTCCTATCTGTGGGAGCATGGTCCTACGCGACCTCTTATATTCTCCTGGCTTTCCTATCCCTGCCATGGGTGCGTCCGGTTATGGTGTTCACCGTTGCTTGGCCGGCCCTTTTTGAGGTGTTCCATTTCCTCTTCCTCGGATGTGTTCTTGCCGGATCCGTCTACGCGTTGCTGCCGGTGGCGCGTGAAATGGGTTGGCCCAACAGTTCAGCTCTGACCTGGCACTTCTGGTGCACCACCTTGGGCGCCGCCGCAGCCGCCTCTGGCCTCCTGCTCGCCGGATCCTTCCAAGGGCTGGCCCTAAGCGATGCTGGCGTTCCGATCTCCACCCTGGCCAGCTACCTCCGCCCTTTTCTTTTCGTGGTCATCTTTGCCCAATTTTTCTGGCTGGTGGGGCAGGTCGCTTTTTCCTCCGTGCTGATTGCCAGCCTGCTCCGGCTTTTCCCCACGGCCGCCCCGATGGCGGTTTTCCGCAACCCCACTGTGATCCGGCCCGTCAGTGTCGGTCACCTCCACGGTTAAGCGATGAAGCCCACCCGTGCCCTTGCCATCGCCCTAGGCGCCCTCCTCCTGACCTGGGTGGCCCAGGCAGCGGTTGGGTACTGGCAGGTGGGCAGGCTCGAACCAGTCCTCAACGAGGAGACGAACCTGACTGTGCCGCCCGTTCCTTCCGGCCTAGCCCATACCGGAGCGCGTGTTTTTGCCTCCCAGGGCTGTCTGGAGTGCCACTCCCTTTCCGCCCGCGGACCCAAGGATTCTGCCGACCTGACCCGCGGCTGGGGTCAGCGTCGCTCCGTTGCCCGCGATTACCTTTTCCGCGACCCCGC
>DDPU01000045.1:0-7609 GCA_002342345.1 Verrucomicrobia bacterium UBA2460 | reverse complement strand
CCCACTTACCAGGCCAGGGCCCTCGTCGCCTATTTGCAGTCTCTCAACGCCAACTACGCCCTGCCGGAGGCGCCCCTCAAATGAACCCGAACGACTCTTCCCAACTTCCCCAGGCCCCAGCAGAGCGCCACGCCCCAATCCCCGGTTGGTTGACGGGCATTGGTCTGATTCTCGCCTTTTGGGCCGGAGCCTACCTCTTTTTGTATAGCGGCGGCTTCCGCGGCGACGTCTACGATCCCGGCCTGATCACCTGGGGTCCTGTCAGCAGCGGTCCCGTGGCTCCGCCGGATCCCAAGGTCATCGGGAAACGCCTCTACACCGCCAACTGTGCCCAATGCCATCAGGCCTCCGGCCTGGGTCAGGCTGGCGTTTATCCTCCCCTGGCGGCATCCGAATGGGTGACCGGGTCCAAGCACCGGCTCATCGCCATCCTTCACCACGGCATTGCCGGACCTATCAGCGTTAAGGGCAATCTTTACAACAACAACATGCCTGCCTGGGGCGATGGGGCCCCCGTCCCGCTAAAGGACGACCAGATTTCCGCCATTCTTACCTACATTCGCAGCGAATGGGGCAACAGCGCCGATGCAGTCACCACAGGGGAAGTTGCCCTCATCCGTGGCACCACCAAGGACCGCAAACAACCTTGGTCCGAGAAGGAACTGCTTGCTCTCCCGTCCGATCTCCCGCCTGCCTCAGTTGCGAAATAAAGACACCGCCCTCTTTCGCCCCATCCTCAAGATCCGACCACGGTTCAGGAGTTTCCTGTCAACCGATCGGGTTTTTGCCCGGGAGTGTTAAATGTCTTTTCGTCTCCGAATAGCCGCGATCCCGCCCAGCCCAAGGACAAGCAGCGAAAAGGTCGACGGCTCGGGAACAATTTCCAGATACGTCTGGTTTTGAAGGACGGTATTGCTGTTCGCAAAAGCGCTGTTGCCGGTGGCTGCGCCCCCGATATGAAAAAACCCGCTTCCCCAGGAAGTTTGCAAGTCAGCCAGGCCAGAAGCGTTAAGGTCAAAAATCATGTAATTCCCATTGTCGGCGGTCGTAAAGCTACGGGATCCATAAGAGGTGCCGCCCCCCAGATCCGCATAGACTGAAGTCTGCCCCGAGAAACCCGTGGTGTTTAAAAGATTTTTTGAGGCACTGGACACATCCCATAGCGTATAGGTTCCGTTTCCGGTGATTCCGGAGCTTGGATTGTATAAATAAAGTTTCGCGGAGACGATGCTGGTCGCAGTTTGACCGCTTAAGTCGAAGCCAAACCAGCTGATCGTAGGTGTAATTGAGCCGGGATGGTTCGCCACAAAGTTTTTCGTAACACCACCACCGCTGCTGTTTCCACTGCTTTGCACATAACCACGATAGGTAACCGGAAGAATGATTTGCGCCTGGAGGCAGGAGGTGACCGCAAACAAGATTGCGACTCCCCAGCGCGTGCTTTTCATTGAGTTTAATTTACCCATTTTTCCTGATTTTTCCACCCCTACGCGGAAATTTATTTTATCCGGACTCCAGACTTTGTATGCTCTTTTTTTGACTCAAGAAGTTGGTAATGAAAGTTTTATGAAAATATCGAATTTTTCGTCAAAGCTGACGCCTGCACTTCTGGTAACTCAACAAGGCTGAATTCCTGGATGAATCTTTCTTGGTGTATCCATGAAAAACGCCAAGAGGTCCAGCAACCGCGCCAACCTCGACCACTTTTCTCATGGAAAAGTCTACTGCGCCGGGCGAACAAGCTTCTGGAACTCCGCCTCCGACTGAATTTGCTGAAACATCGGCTCGGTGGCGATTCTTTCCCGCATGGGCAAACCGCCCAACTTCACCGCCCCCTCCAGCATCTTGTAGAATTCGGGCCGGTTGCCGGTCAGCATGATAAACTTTGCCAGCCCGTACTTCACCTCGGGATCCTGCGGGGTGAGTTTTTCCAGCTTCCGACCATATTCGAGCGCTTGGGGGACGCGGTTTTGCACAGCAAAGTAGTTCACCGCATCCCGAAGAATCTCGGCGTTGGTGGGAAACGCTGACGCGCTCTCTCCGATTAAGCGGTCTGCCGCCGGGATGTTCCCCACCTCCGAATATTTGCCCAACAGTTGCTGGACCAGCGCCGGATCCTTGGGATTGGCGGCCCTCTGGCTCTCCAGGGCGGCGATCTCAGCCTGCAACTGGATCCTTCTCTCGGCATTTTTCAGCAGGATGGCTAGCAGGGCGTTGTTGGGATCCTCCTTCACAGCCTTCACCAGCATATCCCGAAGTTCCGCCGACCGACCCTGCCGGAGGAGCAATTCGGAGAAATTGTTCAGGGTCTCGGTGTTGCCAGGCCATAACTCCAAAGCCTGCCGATAAGCTTGCTCCGCCTCGCCCAGCATGCGCCTCCACTTGTAAATATTGCCCCCGGTGTTGCGAAGCTTGCTGAAGGAGCGCTGGGCATCGATATCCTGGGCAAATTGGGGCATCCCCTTCAACCGGTCGATGTAACTGCGCCAATATTGCATGTCCGCAGCCACCTGATCCGGCGTCAGGACGGGCACGGGGTCCCTCTTGATCTCATAGCAAAGGCCGTGCGGCACGGCGTTCGGGTACGACCACTCCATGGGGAAGCTTTCCTCGACGAAAAAGGGGCGTTGGTCCTTGTTCCTCTGCCAGATCCACTCCCCCACCATGGAGTTGAGGACGGTGGGGTCGGAGTTGGGGTCGGGAGCCCCGGGGTCTTTTTGCTTCCGTTCCACGGCAGCTTGATACAGGGCGATAATGTCCTCTTGCCGGGGCAGAACGAGAAAAGCCGGGGGATAATGTTTATCGCGCCCGAGCCAGCGGTCGATCCAGCCTCGGGGAGCTGGCCTTTCGGCGGAGTAATGGTTGCGGATGTACTGGTTGTAAAAGGCATCCGCCAGGGCGTTTTGGGTGATGATATAAAGGTCGCGTCGATCGAAATTCGGATCCCTCTTGCGGCTGGGCTTCTCAAAGCTCTCCGAAAGAATCATGTAGGTGGGGACAAACCTACCCGGATCGGTGCCGCCGAAAACAAAGGCATCCTTGGGAAGATCGACCAGCATGTCCCGGCCGTACATCCAGCCGAACCAGTGTTCCCGCTGACTGCAGAACTCGAGGTTTTGCCGCAGCGACCAACCGGCCAGACCAAGCCCGAGCAAGGCTGCAACCCACGGCAGAGCCGGAATTTTTTGTCCGAGCCGTTGCAAGGCCAGCCCGGAACCAAAACCTGCCAACAAGACAAAGAAGGCATGGGAGTAGCCGAGGTACGGCATCTGCAGAAGCCAGGCAGCTTCGTCGGCCCCCGCTTTGTCAAAAGCTGGCTGAAGAAATCCCGCCAGGAGAAAACCGACGGCCGCCACCTGCAACCAGGCCCGTGCCGGGGCCGGCACCATTCCGAGGAAAATAAACACGGCCACCAGGGCCAGGATGGAAACCGGGGTGAAGTTTTCGATGATCTTGCGCCAGTANNNNTTTCCGAGCGTCTCGCGGAACGACTCGGGTGCAGGTGTCCCCGGGGCCTGGGGAGGCTCCTCCAGAAGCTCCGGCGGAGTAGCACCCATCACGCGGCCCACGGTCTTTAAAAGCTGATCGGAAAGTTTTCCGGAGTATTGGCTGCGATTGATGGAGTAGAAAAAACCCTCTTTGGTGCTGGTAAACCCCCAATTCATCGGCGGATTGGTCGAGGAGGCCATCGGCATGTATGCATAGGGCGACAGGCCTACCACCACCCCGGCCAGCACCAGCAATCCGGTTCTCCAATGCGGCAGTTTTCTCCGGATCGCCATCCAGAGAAGGAAAGCCACAACCACACACCAGAGGAAGCGGACCGAGGAGTGCCAGGTGGGTTGCTCCTGGGAGAGATACCCGAACCCCCAGTAAACCAAGGCGGCCGACCCCGACAGGTAAAGCAGGCCCTCGGCAAGGAAATCACGCCGTCTCAACACCAGCACCATCACCGGAAGGACGGAGAGGGAGATCATCAGGTGATGGTTGCTCATGCCCAGGGCAAAAAAGAAAGCGCTCCAGGCGAGACCATTCGTCCAAGCGGGATCCCGCAACCACCGGTAGAGGCTAACCACGTAAAGCATCACACAGAGGCTGTGGAGACCGTAGACCTCGGCGATGACCGCCTGGGACCACATCGATACGCTGCAAGCCAAGGCGAGCGACCATCCCACGGCCAGCGTCTGGGCCAACCGGTCCCCCACTCCCGCCCAGCGCATCGAGTTAACCAAAACCAACGCCACCAAACCCGTGGCGATGGCCGTACAGAAGCCGGAGGCGAGGTTGACCTCCCATGCCCCGTTCCCAATCGGCAAGAGGGTAAAGAAGTGCGAGAAGATGGTCCAAAGCGGGTAGCCGGTGGGATGCGGCACACCCACATGGACGGCTGCAGTCAAAAACTCACCGGAATCGAGGAGCCCCACGTTTGGCTGCGCGGTGAAGAAATACAGAACCTGGGAGACGAGCCAAGCGATGCCGGCCGGGATCCAGTCGGCACGGTCAAACGGCCAATTCCACGGGTGCCGACCGGGTACAGCCTCCCTGCTCACGGAAAGACCCTCCGGAGCGCGAGCTGCAACACCCTCCAGGCGGCCTCTTGGGCGATCTGCAGGGACATTTTCGACTGACCTTCCCGCCGCTCGGTGAAAACGATCGGCACTTCCCGCAGGCGGAAACCGCCCTGCCATGCCAGAAAGTGGATCTCAATCTGGAATCCGTACCCTTGCGCCGTGAATTTTTCCCAATCCAAACCTTCCAGCACTCGGCGGCGGATCGCCTTGAAACCACTGGTAGGGTCGGTCATGGGAAGACCGGTCATGAGGCGTGCGTACCACCCGCCAAAACTACTCACCCACAGACGGGTCTGCGGCCAGTTTAACACCCTTACCCCGTTGAGGTAACGGGACCCCACCGCAATGTCCGCTCCGTCCTGCAGGGCTTCCAGAAGTTTCGGGACGTCGGCGGGATCATGGGAAAGGTCCGCATCCATCTCCACCACCGCGTCGTAACCCCTTTTCAGGGCCCACTGAAACCCCTCCTTGTAGGCGGAGCCGAGACCGGCTTTTCCCGGCCGTTCCAGCAGGTGAATCTTTTTACCGAAAGCCGTCGCTTTCCTGACCTTGGCGGCCGTGCCGTCGGGCGAGTTGTCATCCACCACCAGGATTTCCGCCCCGGGCGCCTTGGTCAGGATCTCCTCGAGGACATGCTCAATCATCTCTCCCTCGTTGTAGGTGGGAAGAATCACCAGAAATTTTTGGATTTTTGCGGTCGACCCCTGCCCCCGCTCCTCCTTTTTTCTCGAAACAACTCTTTCTGCGGGGGCCTCGATTTCCGTCTCCTCTCCTTCCCACCATTTCTTCCATTTTTTGGGCGCCGGACCGAAGCGGAGGTAGGCCGCCCCGCCAAGGCTTCCGGTCCAGCCGATCAGTCCAAGCAACACAGCAAAGGATGTCCATGCGGGAGGCTCAAACGAAAGAGTGGCTTCCCGCGACCCGGGTGTCGCCCGGAAACCAGGCAGGGCCAGAGAAATGCGGTGAAGTTCCGCCGGTGCACCATCGATCCGCACCTTCCAGTCCGGATGCCAGGCCTGGGTGACGCTGAACCACGCCGGCTCACCGGAAAGACTCAAGCGCATCCGGTTGGAGCCCTCCCGGCGAAGCGAGTTGCTGTCCATGACACGAAACGGCTCCCCTTCCCGGTCGCGGAAGGAGGCGGTGAGCTCCACTTCCCCGTTCTGCGGATTCATCACCCCGGCGAGGGCCGGGTCGTTCATCTCCACCCCGGTCAGCTCGACAGGAAGAAAGTACAGACGCAGCAAACCCAAATCTGCGGAGGAATAAGCATAACTGTTTCTTGGGATGGAGACATAGTTCCGGGCAAGAAATCCCGGGGCGAGGCAGCTGGGATTTTCCAGGATCGTGAAAAACTCGTTCTCGTAGACCAGCGGGTACTGCTGTCGGAAGGCGGTCTGCAGGGGTTCGGGGGTGTCCCCATCCTTACGGTCAATCAGGATGTATCGAACTCCCTGGGCGCTGAGGGAAATCTTCATCAGATCCGCGGATGTGCTGCCGCCATCCTGCAGGGCACGCATACCCGTGGACATGAAGTAAGACTGGAAAGCCTCGGTGGAGATGGGGCGCCCGGTCAACTGGGGCAGTTGCAGGTAAAAATACCTACCGGAAAGCGGCAGGATCCCGCCGGGCTTGTTCTGCCCTTTCAGGAATTCCCCCGCCTGGAGAAAGGCATCGTAGGTTCCGGCCTCCAGACGGGGTTGGAAATATTTTGCGTAATACGGGGTGAAATCAACCGCCGCCAGGATCAGAGCCGTCACCGGTATCCAGGGCCTTGTCTTGCCGGGGCAGAGGCGGGCCACGGCAAGACCGCCCACCGCCCCCAAACAAAAGGCTCCGCCCACCTGCCAGAAAGACCAAGGGGCGCGGACGGTGCCGATCAGCGGCAGTAACTCGAACAACCGGAACCCGGGAACCAGCATATAGACCGCCAGTCCGATGGCGAAGGTGGGCCAACGCCATCTGCCTTCCGGCCAGATCAACGCCAAAACGGCGATAGGTCCGAGAGCCGCGATCCAAAAAAACGGCAGAACCCAGTCCTGCAGCCCCTGCGCGAACTTCAAAAACTCGAGAATGCCACCCAACCCGCTCCGAGGCCCCAGACTGAACCAGTGAACTAAAAGCAGGAGTCCGAGAAAAATCCGGATGGGACCGTCAAGCGGGGAGGGATTTCCCCGGCGCCGGCTTTCCACCGCAATTGCCGTGGCGACCACCAGGATGAAGCCGAGATAAAAGCCGCCGTCGTCCACCGTGAAATTGCCAGGCATGCCGCCCAGCAGAAGGCCGCCCCGGTCAAACCAAGAAAGCGGGGCCTTGATGGAGAAACTGGACTGCCATCCCGCCAGAGGGTCGGTGCTGAACAGAGTCATCCGGCCGGTTTCCCGCAACCCCGGAAGCTGGGGCAAGACCGCCAAGACCAGCCATGCCCCTGCAGCCAGGAGGCAGCCTTTAAGAAGGGGCATGCCCTTGGACGGGTATTGGAAATGCAGCCAGATGGCGAGACCGAGCGCGACCGGACCGAAAACAGCGGCAATTTTATTGAAGGTGAGGCTCATGGCCGCCACGGCCATGGCGAGGATAAGAATACCCTTACCCGAGTTGCGCGTGGCGATTTCCAGCAAGGCCCAGCCGATCAGGGGCGGATAGGGCATGGAAAAAACCACAGGCATATGTTCGTTGCCGGCAAGGCGCAAGGCGGCCTGCGGTCCAAGCGCATAAAGAAAGGCCCCGATCCAGGCAGCCCGGTTATCTCCGGTGAGGCGTTTCAGGAAAGCGACCATGAACAGAGCCGAAATCAGCAGCGCCACAAAACCCATGATCTTTCCGCCAACAACTGGATCGCCGGCAAATCCGCCCAGCCACATCCAGAACATGGTCAGGGCAGTCCCGGCCAAAGGGGCCGTCGGCGCTCCGCCCAGGTAAGCGGGCGACCACCAGGCAAACCCTTTGTTTTCCCAGATCAGGTTGGCGACATCCTTTGCCTTGGCATAGTTGGCCAGCAATTCCTGGTTCGAAGGACCGGTGGTCAGCCACCCCCA
>DDPU01000052.1 GCA_002342345.1 Verrucomicrobia bacterium UBA2460 | reverse complement strand
TTGGCCATCGCCGCGCTACTGGCTGCCATCATCTCCTTCGGCGTCGTGCTGTGGAGTTTTCTCCATAATTGACGGCTGGTTTTATGGCTGGCGCATCCACCGTTGTTCTCACCCAGGCGAACTTTGACGAACTCGTCCTGAAGTCCAAAACCCCCGTGCTTGTGGATTTTTGGGCGGAATGGTGCGGGCCCTGCAGGATGATTTCCCCCCTCCTGGAGCAGATAGCCACGGACCATCAGGGCAAAGTCCTTGTGGGCAAGGTCAACGTGGATCAGGAGCAGGCCTTGGCGTCGAAATACGGAATTCAGTCCATCCCGGCATTTTTCATCTTCAAAAACGGGCAGGTGGCGGATCAGTTTGTCGGGGCTCAACATTCCCGGCAATCCATCGAAGCCAAACTCGGAATTAGCTGAGCGCCTGCCGGTTTTACGCCGTGGCGGGCGAAGCGGGGATCAGGACGAGGCGGTGAAGGTGCAGCGATAGAGTCCGGCTACCCTCTCTTCATCCCGCCGAACCTTTGTCCGCAGAACCTTCTCAAACATCTGACGCTCGTAGTCCCTGATAACGGGAAAAGCGTCTAGGCAATCCTGGATGGCGGAGTTGAACTCGGTAATGCGGTGGTTGCGGGAGGAGTTGTCGAAGCTGTACTCCGACATATAACCGTCCTCCTCCCGAAGTTGGGCCAACCCGCGAAAACGGCCCTCGCCCTCCAGCTTCTCCAGCTTGTGCTCGTAGCGGGCGGTCTCGGCCTTGTAGATGTTCAAAAGGATCTTTTCCGGGGCCAGGGAACCGAAGCTTTCCTTGACCGCCTCCAGGATCTGGAGGCTGAACTGGGGGTAGCGGCTGGGGAAAAACTCCCGCGCCCCATCGGTGAGACGGTAGGCCTTTTCCGGGCGCCCCATTCCCTTGGGTCTGCGCCAGGTGTCCAAATATCCCTCCCGCTCCAACCCGATGCAGTGCTGTTTGATGCCCATGTAGGAAAGCCCTACCCGCTGGCACAATTCACTGACGGAGAGACCCTGGCTTCGCTTGATCTCGCGGAGAATCGCGAGTTTGGGGTTGTGGTTGCTCTTGGCGTGCAGGCGGGTCTTCATTCCGAGGAAAGGAAATTTCAACCAAGAATCGTCCGCGAATCAACCTCTGAATTCGGAAAAATTCACTAGCCCTAACGGGGCTCGAACCCGTGCTCCGGCCTTGAGAGGGCCGTGTCCTAACCAGCTAGACGATAGGGCCGTGGAAACGGAAAAAATACCGCGATTCCGCACTTGGGGCAATCCCCAAGGCCATGCACTCACTCTACCGTGACGGATTTGGCCAGATTGCGGGGCTTGTCCACGTCGCGACCCAAAGTGACCGCCATGTGATAGGAGAACAGTTGCAGGGGGATCACGTTGAGGATGGGTTGGACCAGTTCATGGGTCCGGGGAACCCGGAAAACAACGTCGGCCAAGCCCGCGACCTTGGCATCATCCCCGTGGGCCACCGCCAGGACGGGGCCGCCACGAGCCTTGATTTCCTGCAAACTTCCGAGGTTCTTGTCGTAGACTCCGTCTTGCGTGGCAATCAGGACGGAAGGTGTTTCCTTGTCGATCAGGGCGATGACCCCGTGTTTCAGTTCCGCGCTGGGGTAGCCCTCCGCGTGGATGTAGGTAACTTCCTTCATTTTTAAGGCACCTTCCAGGGCAATGGGGAAGTTGGCCAACCGCCCCAGAAACAGCATGGATCTGGCTTTGGCATAGGCGGTGGCGGCGCGCTGAATCGATGCCGATTCCTGAAGGAGCGCGAGGATTTGGTCCGGAAGCTTGTCCAGTGCTTCCAAAATTTCGCGGCCATGGGCAGCGGAAAGGGATCTTTGGCGGCCCAACAGGAGTCCCAAGAGCGTGAAAATCACCACTTGAGAGGTGAACGATTTCGTCGCGGCCACGCCGATTTCCGGCCCGGCATGCATGTAGACGCCGCCGTCGCTTTCCCGGGCAATCGTGCTGGAGACGTTGTTGCAGATACCCAGGCAACGGAAGCCCCGGCGCTTCGCCTCGCGCAATGCTCCCAGGGTATCGGCCGTCTCGCCGGACTGACTGACCGCAAAGAAGAGGGTCTTTTCGTGCACGGGGGAATCCCCGTAGCGGAATTCGCTCGCGTGCTGGGTGTCGACCGGGATCTTGGCCAGCGTTTCAATGAGATACTTGCCGACCATGCCGGCGTGCAGGGCCGTTCCGCAACCGAGCACGAAAATCCTTTCCACCCGGCGCAGGTCCTCGGAGGAGAGGTTGAGTCCGCCGAGTTTGGCGGTGGCTTCATCGGCATCCAGTCGCCCGCGGAAGGCGTTGCGTACGGTCTCGGCCTGCTCATGGATTTCCTTAAGCATGAAGTGGGGGTGGGGCCCCTTGTCGCTGGCGGTCACACCATTTTCAATTTCCTCAACGCGGACATCGGCCTTCTGTCCAAGCGGAGAGGCCACCTCGAAGCGGTCGGCGTGCAGGGCCACAATCTCCTGATCCTGCAATATGACCACGCGGTTTGTGTACGGGGCGAGGGCCTGGGTGTCGCTGGCGAGGAAATTTTCCCCGTTGCCAACACCGATGACAAGCGGGCTTCCCCGGCGGGCTCCCACCACCAGTCCGGGCAGGTCGGAATGGATCACCGCGATGCCAAGGGTGCCCTGAACTTGTTTGAGCGCCTTGCGCACTGCCTCGATCAGCCTGACCTCACCCTTTTCCTGGTTTTGGCTGAAGCAGTCGCCCACCAAGTGGGCCAGAATCTCGGTGTCCGTGTCGGAAGCAAATTTATGCCCGGCCTTGGCCAACCGGTCCTTCAGCTCGAGATAATTTTCAATGACGCCGTTGTGGACCAGGGCGAGTTTTCCGGAGGCATCCAGGTGAGGGTGGGCATTGGCATCGGTTGGGGCGCCGTGGGTGGCCCAGCGGGTGTGACTGATGCCTGACCGGCCTTCCACAGGTTTGGCCCGGCAGGCTTTCGCCAGCTCCTCAATCCGTCCGCTCTTTTTCCGGACCTGCACGCCATGGCCGTTCAGGATGGCCAAGCCGGCCGAATCGTACCCCCGGTACTCCAACCTACCCAGGGCATCGAGGAGGATGGGTTGGGCGTCCCGCGGACCGACATAGGCAACAATTCCGCACATCGTGCACTTGTTCTACATTTTTGCGTAGATAGGGTCAATGTATGAGCCCCAAGGGTAATTCCAGTCCGGACCAGGTCATTACGGTCATTCTCGGCGGTGGTGAGGGGAGCCGTCTTTATCCGCTGACGCGGGACCGCGCCAAGCCGGCTGTACCCATCGGGGGAAAATACCGCCTCGTCGACATTCCCATCAGCCTGAGCCTGAATTCTGGCATCAAACGCATTTTCCTGCTTACCCAGTATCTCAGTTCCTCCCTCCATCGCCATGTCCAACAGAGCTACCGTTTTGACGATTTTATTCCCCGAGGCTTCATCGAGATCGTTGCCGCCCAAAAAACAAGGGAGGCCACCAACTGGTTCCAGGGCACGGCGGATGCGGTTCGCCAAGGGCTCATCCATTTTGACAACCATCCGCATGACAACGTCCTGATCCTGTCGGGCGACCAGCTGTACCGGATGGATTTCCGCGAGATGCTGGATCGGCATCACTCCTCGGGAGCCGACATCACCATCGCCGCCCTGCCGGTCGACCGAGAAAGCGCGCCACGACTCGGACTGCTACGGGTCGATGCGCAGCATCGCGTCACGGAATTTGTGGAAAAGCCGAAAGACCCAAAAATCCTCGATGCGCTGGCGGCTGTACCCGGGCTTCCCTCCGACCGGCCATTCCTGGCTTCCATGGGTATCTATGTTTTTCGCAGGGAAGTCCTGAGAGACTGCCTCGCAAAAACCCAGGGGGATGATTTCGGGAAAAACGTGCTACCTGCGGCAATCCGGGAGCGAAAAGTGTCCGCTTATTTGTATGACGGCTATTGGGAAGACATCGGGACGATCGGCGCCTTTTACCGGGCCAACCTCGACCTGTTGGCCCCGCAACCCAAATTCGATTTTGGCCTCAATGTGGCGCCTATTTACACCCGTGCGCGGTTTTTGCCCGGCTCGGTCGTGGAAAACAGCCAGGTGATCCGGGCGATCGTCTCGGATGGCTGCATGATCCTGCGCAGCGTCCTCGACGATGCCGTTGTCGGTATCCGGCAGCGGATTGGCACCGAATGCAGGATCCGGCGGTCGATCCTGATGGGTGCGGACTATTTCGAAACCCCGGCCCAGCGCCAGGAGAACGCCCGCATGAACCGGCCGGACGTGGGTATCGGCGGCGGCACCGTGATCGAGGACGCCATCGTTGATAAAAATGTCCGGATCGGGAGACGGGTGACGATCCGCGCCTCGGGCAAACCCAGCGAAATGGATGGCCCGAACTTTTATGTCCGGGATGGCATCGTCATCATTCCGAAGGGGGCGGTGGTGCCGGACGGTTCCGTGATCTGATCCTGAAAAACGATTGTATTTTGGAGGCAGTCGCCGGATAATTTTCGACCTAGCGGGCGTGATGTAATGGTAGCCTGCGAGCTTCCCAAGCTTGATGCGAGGGTTCGATTCCCTCCGCCCGCAAAGTAATCCGGATTTTTTCAGGAAAGGCTTTACATCTGAATCTTGGCTAAATATTGAGAAAACATGCTTTTCGCCGCTTCTTCTAGCGAAGCCTTCTTAGGTGCGCTGGGGATCGGTGGTTTACTGGGTGTCCTCGTGCTGCTCGTGCTCGCCTTCGTCCTGACCGTGTTGGCCATCCTCATGCCCTACTTCGTTTACCGAATTTATTGCGAAACAAAAAAATCCACCATTCTCCTGCGGCAACTTCTCATGGCCTACGGCCACCGTCCCGAAGTCTGAACGCCCGCCTGGGCATAACTTTCTCCGGCAGGCCTCGTTCCAGGAGAACCCCGCCCCTTTGATTTCCGAATCAGGATTGCATGGAAAACGAGAAGGTGGCGTCCCGGCTTTCCTGGCATCCCATCCGCACCCTGTAAATGTCCTACCCCGCCCGGCATACCTGAAGGCAGATGAAGTTTGACCTTCGTTTGCCGGCAAGGAGGCTTAAATCGCCATGATTCCCCTCGTCACTCTTCTGGGACTGATGGTGGGGGCAGGCCTCGCCTACGCCTACTTTTCCGGACGGCTGGGGCGGATCGGAGGGGAAGCCGAGGGATGGAAAACCCGGGCGGGGGAGGCGGAAAGACTCAAATTACAGGCGGAAGCACAAGGTCAAGCAGCCCGGGAGGATTTGGCGCGAGCTGTGGCGGAACGTCAGGCGGCCGAGCGGGCCTTGGGCGAGCTGAAGCAGGAGAAGGAACAGCTCGCCGCCAGGCTGCAAATCGAGATGCGGGCAATGGCCCAGCAGTTGGTTGCGGAGGGAACCCGCAAGCTGGTGGAGGACAACCGGCTGCAGGTGGGGAACGAGCTTCGTCCGTTGTTGACCAGGATTGAGGATTTTCGGAAACGGGCGGACGAAATTCACACGGCCGAGACGGGCATGCAGGGCGATCTGCGGCGGGAGATTCAGCAGATCCACGCGATGAGCACCCAGCTCGGAAACGAGACCCATCGTCTTACCCATGCCCTCAAGAATGATTCCGGCGCCCGTGGGCGCTGGGGGGAAATGGTTCTGGAAAAAACCCTGGAGATTTCCGGGCTGGAAAAAGGAAGGGAATACAAAACGCAGGAGTCGGCAGACCGGAAACGGATGGATGCGGTGATTTTCCTCCCCGAGGAACGGGCGGTGATTGTGGACAGCAAGGTCCCGC
>DDPU01000071.1:830-2602 GCA_002342345.1 Verrucomicrobia bacterium UBA2460 | reverse complement strand
TGGTGTCCAAACAACCGGAAGGCCCAAAGAGCATAACAGGCCCACCAGTTGGACTTGTCGCCGTAAAAAATCACCGTGGTTTCCGGGGAGATTCCGTTGCGCGCACAGAGCTCCGCAAAGGCCTTGGGACTGATGTAGTCCCGCACCAGCGGATCCTGCAGGTCGCGGCGCCAGTCGATGTGCAAGGCCCCGGGGATGTGGCCGGTGTCGTAAAGCAGCACGTCCTCATTGCTTTCCACCACCCGGATACCGGGATCATTCAGGTTCCGGGCCAGCCATTCGGTTTCCACAAGGGCTTCCGGGTGGGCGTATTTCGTGCTCATGGTGATGCTCCTTAAACCAAGGAAAATGCCGTAAACCGCTCCGGGGCGCAACCGCCCCCCGTGTCATTCTTGGGCACGCTTCTCCTCCTCCAAAATCGGAAAAAGAGGCGTGATGTCCCCGAGAAGACGCCCGCCCTGCCCGGTAGGCCACGAAGGCCAATCCTTCTCCCTGGCCCCGGTCTTGCCGGCGTAGCCCAGTTGCTTCAAACCCGCTTCCGCCGTCTCCGGAATCACGCAGGCCGCCTCCAGCAAGACCAATTCCAGCGCTGCCGCCGCATCGGCGAGAGTGGCATCCAGCTCTCCTGACTTGGCCGGATCCTTCGCCAGCTTCCAGGGTGCCCGCGCCTCGATCAGCTGGTTGGCCGCCTGCACCGCCTTCCAAAGCTCCCCCAAGGCGAGGTGAATCTGGTAGGACTTCATCAGTTCGTCCCATTTGCGCAGGGAGTGCAACACGGTGTCGCGAAACCCCTCCGAGACCGGATCCGGCGTGGTGACGACAGGAATCCGCCCCTCACGGTAACGCCCGATCATGGAACCGGTCCTTTGCAGCAGGTTGCCCAGCTCGTGGGCCAGTTCCCCCTTGCGGCGAGCCGCCAGCGCCCCCTCGTCAAAATCCGCATCATGACCAAGGGCCATTTCCCTGAGAACATAGTAACGAAAGGCATCCGCTCCGTACTTGGCGGACAGTTCCCCGGGATCGACCACGTTCCCGGTGGACTTGCTCAGTTTCTCGTTCCGGCGCGTCCAGAACCCGTGCACGAGGAGCTTGGCAAAGATCGGCAGCCCCAGCGCCCTCAACATGCAGGGCCAGTAAATCCCGTGGGCAGGAACCAGGATATCCTTGCCGATGACATGAACCGCCGGCTCCCAATCGCCCAACCGCCCCTCCCCGCTACCCGCCCCCGTCACGTAGTTCAGCAACGCGTCGAACCAGACATAGGTCACCTGATTCTCGTCGAACGGCAGGGGAATCCCCCATGCGAGCCGCGCCTTGGGCCGGGAAATACAAAGATCCGGCAACGGCTTCTCCAAAGCTCCCAACAGCTCCTTCGCCCGAAACTCGGGAAAGATCAGGGAGGGCTGCTTCTGGATCAGTTCCCGCAACCACTCTTGGTGTCGGGAAAGGCGGAAGAAGTAGTTCTCCTCCGTCAACTCGACCACTTCGCCGTAAATTTCCGGCCAGGAACCGTCAGCCTGTCTTTCCTTTTCCGTCAAAAACTGCTCCGCCCGGACACTGTAAAACCCCTGGAAGGTGCCCTTCACGATGTCGCCCTGCCGGTACAACTTCTCCAGAACCTCCCCGACCAGTTTTTTGTGCCGCACCTGCGTTGTCCGGAGGAAATCGTCCGGCTCCACTCTCAGAATTTTCCATAAACCGGAAAACTGGGCACAGATGCCGTCAACAAACTCCTGCGGGCTCTTTCCCGTTTTGCCGGCACTCTGCTGAAC
>DDPU01000071.1:0-806 GCA_002342345.1 Verrucomicrobia bacterium UBA2460 | reverse complement strand
CGGGCAAACCTCGCCAGGGTGTCGGCCAAAACCTTCTCGTACGCATGCCCCAGGTGCGGTTTGGCGTTGGCGTAATCAATCGCCGTGGTGAGAAAGAGCCTGCTCAAGCCCCTTTCTTACCACTCTTCTTGAATGGATTCACCACCTACCTTCACGCCGGCTTTTCCCATTACCTCGCGTCCGGAATTCCCCATCGAAGATCCGCTGTTTCACAACAGATCCTGGGCGTCCACATCGATCGTGGCCCGCATGCCGGCCGGCCATTTCGGCGCGAAGACCTCCCTCTTCAGGTCCGCCATCAGCTCCGGAACCTTGTCCACCAGCAGGAACAGCTGAAACCGGAATTTTCCCTCCACCCGGGCAATTGGGGCCGCACACGGCTCCGGAACCTCCACCTTGCCCTTCCATAGTCCGCGCAGACGCTCCGCCACATGCCGGATCGATGCCGAGGCCTGTGCCTCGCTGGGGCCGGAAAAGGCAACGAGGATCGCCCGCCGAAACGGGGGGTAGCCATGCGCCCTCCGGTACTCCAGTTCCTGCTCCCGAAAGCCGTCCACATCGTGGTGCCGCGCAAACTGAATTGCCGGGTGAAAAGGGGTGTACGTCTGGACGAACACCTCCCCGGGAATCTCCCCGCGCCCCGCCCGGCCCGCGACCTGCACAAGAAGCTGAAACACCCGCTCGGAGGCGCGGAAATCCGGCAGGTTCAGCGCCGCATCCACTCCAACCACGCCCACACAAGTCACCCGGGGGAAATGCAGCCCCTTGGCGATCATCTGTGTACCAAGCAGAATATCCGTCCGCCC
>DDPU01000076.1:14364-17476 GCA_002342345.1 Verrucomicrobia bacterium UBA2460 | reverse complement strand
TCGCCGGGATCCGAATCCAGATTCAGCACGCTCAGCGCTTTCGACCCCGGGGCGCTCCGGCTCAGGGTCATGCTGGCAATATTCACCTTGTGCTTACCCAGAAGGGTCCCGATCCATCCCACAATTCCGGGCCGATCCTTGTTCTCCATCAGCAACAGGTAACCTTCCGGCCGCGCCTCCATCCACTGGTCGTTGATCCGCACGATATGCGGACTCGTGCCGAAAAACGTCCCGCTCACTTCCGCCTCTTTGCCGTCCTGCCCCGCGCGAACCGAAATCAGTTCGGCATACTCGCCCGGTTCGGCCTGCTTCGTCTCGCTCACCTTGAGGCCGAGGTTGGCCGCCATCTTGGGGGCGTTCACTTCGTTCACATCCTTGCCCCCGGCCCCGAAAAGAAATCCTTTGAGAATGCTGCGGGTGATCGGGGTCGTCTCCTCCTCCCCGATTTTGCCGGCATAACTGATCGCCAGGCGGTCACACCGGGCCGGAGCGATCTGGGAGAGGAGCCGTCCCAAACGGAAGCCGAAATCGATCTGGGGGCGCAGCTTGGCCATTGTCCGTGCATCCACGCTCGGGATGTTGACGGCATTGCGCACCGCCCCCTCCGTGAGGTAATCCCGGATCGCCTCGGCGATCTCGATGCCGACGCTCTCCTGCGCTTCGGCGGTGGAGGCACCCAGATGCGGGGTGAGAATGACTTTCTTGGCCTTGCGCAGGGGATGGTCCGCCGCCAGGGGCTCTTCCTCAAAAACGTCCAGGGCCGCGCCACCGATCTGCCCCGCTTCGATCGCCTGGAGCAGGACCGCCTCGGCGATCAGCCCGCCCCGCGCGCAGTTGACGATCTTCACGCCCTTGCGGCACAGCTTGATCCGCTCCTCATCAAGAATGCCCTTGGTCTCATCGGTCATCGGCAGGTGCAGGGTGAGAAAGTCGCAGTGAGGGAGCAGATCCTCGATCCGGTCGATCAGTTCCACCTGCAGGCTCCGGGCCCGCGCGACCGAAAGGTAGGGATCATAGGCCATCACCCGCATTCCAAAGGCGATCGCCCGGCGGGCCACCTCGCCGCCGATCCGCCCCATGCCGAGAATGCCCAACGTCTTTCCGTTCAGCTCGGTGCCCTGAAAACTTTTCCGGTCCCACTGGCCTGCGGTCATGGAGGCGTGGGCCTGCGGAAGATGACGCGCCAATCCCAGCAGCAGAGTGAACGCCTGCTCGGCAGTGCTGACGGTATTACCCGCCGGGGTGTTCATCACGATCACGCCCCGCTCGGTGGCGGCATCGACGTCCACGTTGTCCACACCCACCCCCGCACGACCAACCGCCCGGATCGTCGGGCAGGCCTGCAGGACGGCCTTGCTTACCTGGGTCTGACTGCGCACCACCAGGGCGTCACACCCCCGGAGCTTTTCGCAGAGTTCCTTCTCCTTCAGCGTGGGGCTCTCGACAACCTCGATCTCCGGGCACGCCTTGAGCACATCGACCCCGCTAGGCGAGACCCCGTCCGTGACGAAAACCCTGTATTTCCCGGCCATCGGAAAGTTCTAGCGACCCCCCCTGTCAGGGGCAACGCTACGGGTTACTTCTTGGCGGGCTTTTCCGGAGCCTGTCCCGGGGCTTGGCCGGGCGAAGGAGGCCGCTGCATGGCACCCTCCGGCATCCCCGGTCCTTGAGGACCTCCGGAAGGCATCATTCCCTGGGGAAAAGGCATGGGCTGTTGGGGGGAGCGGACATCGGGCGCCATGATCTGCCTTCTCACCGTGGGCTGAGGGGGCGGGCGCAGCACCAGGATCACCTGGCACACCGCAATCGTGGCCAGGCTCAGGGCAACCAACGCCATGCAAACTTTTACGTATCGTTCCGGTCGGACAAGGGTCTCTTGGTTCATGTCTTCAAATTATAGGCTTTCTTCCTGCATCGCAAACCGCGCTTTCCAGAAACACGCGCCTGTTTTAGGCTTTCGGACTGCTCGTAAGGCTAGGTAGCTCAGTTGGTAGAGCAGAGGACTGAAAATCCTCGTGTCGCCGGTTCGATTCCGGCCCTAGCCACTTTCTCTGAGGGGTTCCGGGATCAAGGGATTCAGGTAGCGAAAGCCCCTCAGATTTTTAGTTTAAATTTCCTGAATCCCTTAATCCATTTATCCCTGACTCCCTTAACCCCGAAACGTGATCGCTTTCCGTCCGATTTTTTGACAATCTGATCCTGTGAGAACCCTCGTCACCGGAATGGTCGCTGGCATGGACGATGCGGAGTACATCCGCAAGGTCGTCGCCCTCGGGCACCGCAACCATCGCGAAATCAAGGTCTACAACACCGTCGACGACTTCACCAAGGCCGGGAAAAAACCCCTCGAACGCCTGCTCGGCACCACGGACTATGTCTTTGAACTGACCCGGGAACGGGAATACGAGAAGATCGGTTACGAGATCTTCCGAAACAACCAGCGGGATGTCATCATTCGCGCCCCCGCAACGGTCGAATGGAACCGGATCAACCGCAAGTTCAAGGACCAGCGGATCATCCGCGATTTCATCAAACCCGACCTGATCGTCACCCTGATCGACGCCGAGTGGTCCATCAAACAGAAACTGGAGAATCCCCAGGCCTCGGATCCTTTTCTCAAGGCCCTCAAGGAAAGAAACCACAACCTCTACGAGATCCTCTCCTGGATGAACGAGGAGGTCAGCCTTTCCGAGGACTGGGCCCGTTACATGGGCATTCCCCACTACGTCATCGCGGTGGGCGAACCGCCCGAGGCCCTCTACAAGCTCGTCACCCATCCCAATCCCTGGGTCGTCTACGCCAGCTACTCGATGAGCTACGGCACGCCCGAGAAGCGCAAGGAGATCAACCGGATCATCCACCAGCTCCGCAGATACGCCGTTATCGTCGATCCGCAGTCGATCGAGATCGGGCAAAACTTCGACGGTGTGCCCGTGAGCGACCGCGAATCCATCTACGCCTACACCGTACACCGGGACCTTCACTGGTACGTGGGCAAGGTCCACGCCGTTGTCGCCATCCACCCCTATCCCGAACGCCCCCCGCTCTCCACCGGCATGATGGATGAGCTCGGCCACGCCCGGGACTACATGAAGGCCCGCTACATGATCTT
>DDPU01000076.1:7479-14346 GCA_002342345.1 Verrucomicrobia bacterium UBA2460 | reverse complement strand
TTCACCACCGACTCCTACATCGAAAAGGGCCACCTCTTCGAGACGGCCGGGGAGTTCTTCCAGTACCTGGAGGAAGTGGAAAAGAGGCCCAAGTTCACCGACGAACTCGAACTTCAGGGCGAGTTTTTTCAGGAGAATTGATTCCAACCGCCCCGGGGACGCCGCCCCGGCGATTGATGACACACACCCTCTCGACCCCCTTCCCGCTTTTGTTTACACTTTTCCGATGTCCCTGATCTCCAGAATTCAGGAAACCGCCGCCGCCCTCCACCTCGGCCCGCCGGAAATGCGGCGTTACGCCCGGCACCTGATCATGCCGGAGGTGACCGTGGAGGGTCAGCGCAAACTCAAGGCCGCCCGGGTTCTGGCCATCGGCACCGGGGGACTCGGCTCCCCCCTCCTCGCTTACCTGGCCGCCGCCGGGGTGGGCCGGCTCGGCATCGTGGACTTCGACCGCGTCGACGAATCCAACCTACAACGCCAGATCATCCACCGGCAGACCACCATCGGGCACCCCAAGGTGGAATCCGCCAAACGGACCATTCTCGAGATCAACCCCCACATTGAGGTCGAGACGCACGAGATCGCCCTCCGGTCCGACAATGCCCTGGAACTCTTTCGCCCCTACGACGTGATCGTCGACGGCACGGATAATTTTCCCACGCGCTACCTCGTCAACGATGCCTGCGCTTTGCTGGGCAAACCGAACGTCTACGGCTCCATCTTCCGATTTGAAGGGCAGTGCACCGTTTTCTGGGCCGACCAGGGCCCTTGCTACCGTTGCCTCTACCCCGAGCCTCCCCCTCCGGGCAGCGTCCCCAGCTGCGCCGAAGGCGGGGTGCTGGGCATCCTCCCTGGAGTCATCGGCGTCCTCCAGGCCATTGAGACCGTGAAGCTGATCCTGGGCATCGGGGACGTTCTCATCGGACGCCTCCTGCTTTTCGATGCCTTAAAAATGCGCTTCCGCGAGATGAAGCTCCGCAAAAATCCGGAATGCCCCATGTGCGGGAAGAAAAGAACCATCACCGGCCTGATCGATTACGAGCAGTTCTGCGGCGCCCCTGCCCGCGAGGGCCCGGTTCATCAGGAGACCCCCCAGGTTCCGGAAATCACCTGTCAGGACCTCAAAAAGAAGATCGATTCGAGAAAGCCGTTTGTGCTCATCGATGTGCGGGAACCCCATGAGTTCCAGATCTCCCGCATTCCCGGTTCCACCCTGATCCCGCTGGGCGATGTGCCGAAGCGCTGGCAGGAAATTCCCGCCGACCAGGAGATCGTCCTGCACTGCAAAGCCGGCATCCGCAGCGCCAAAGCCCTGCTCTTCCTGCAGCAACAGGGATATAAAAAACTCCTGAACCTCAAGGGCGGCATCGATGCCTGGTCGGAGGAAGTGGATCCTTCCCTGCCCCGCTATTGAAAAAAACATCCCTACTCACACTGGCGCTGGCCCTGATCGCGGCCACTTGCCTGGCCGGAGGGGAGACCACCCTGAAAATCGGCGAGGAAAAGCTTCTTGTGGAAGTCGCCGTCACACCCGGGGAGCAGGCCCAAGGCCTGATGAACCGGGATTTCCTGCCTGCCGAACGCGGGATGCTTTTTGTTTTTCCCCGCCCCAAAAAGGCTTCCTTCTGGATGCGAAACACCTCCCTTCCGCTGGATCTTGCCTTTCTGGATTCCGAGGGGTTCATCCTGGAAATCCATCCCTTGGTTCCTTTTGAAGAGACCCCCGTGGACAGCAAATCCGAAAAGGTGGCCTATGCGATTGAAACAAATCGCGACTGGTTCGCCAGTCGCGGGCTCAAGCCAGGCCTCAAGGTCCAAGGCCTGCCCCGCTAACTCATCCCCAGAGCTGCCGGTCCAACGTCCGGTACTGGATGGCCTCGGCCAGGTGATCCGGTTCCACGGATTCGCTTGCCGCCAGGTCCGCGATCGTCCGGGCCACCTTCAAAATCCGGTCCAAAGCGCGGGCACTGAGCCCCAGATCCGTCATCGCATGCGACAGCAAGGCCTTGGCCTCCGCATCCAAAGGAACAAACTTCCGCAGTTCCCTGGGGCCCATCTGGGCGTTATGGAAAAGTCCCGTGCCGCGCCCCAGTCTGCACCCTTGAAGCTCCCTGGCTTTCTCCACCCTCGTGCGGATCGTCGCCGAACTTTCCCCCGGCCCCGCCGAAAGCAACTCGGCATGTTGAAGGGCCGGCACCTCCAGATGAAGGTCGATGCGGTCCAGCAGCGGCCCGCTGATCCTGCTGAGATATTTTCTGGAGGCCTTGCCGGGCCCCCTCGCCTCCAAGGTTCCCCGCGGACTGGGGTTCATCGCCCCCACAAACATAAAACGCGCGGGAAAGGTCAGGCTGCCAGCCGCCCGGGAGATGGTTACCTGCCCGTCTTCCAGCGGTTGACGCAAAACCTCCAGGGCGGAGCGCCGGAATTCCGGCAACTCGTCCAGAAAAAGAACGCCATTGTGGGCCAGGCTCACCTCCCCCGGGTTGGGGTTGGCGGAACCACCAATCAGGCCAATGTCCGAAATGGTGTGATGGGGACTGCGGAAGGGGCGATTTTTCACCAGGGATTGCTCCGGCCTCACCAATCCCGCCACGCTTTGAATCCGCGTGGTTTCCAAAGACTCCTCCAGCGTCATCTTGGGCATAATTCCGGGAATCCGCTTGGCCAGCATGCTCTTGCCCGAGCCGGGAGGGCCGATCATCAGGACGTTGTGGTTTCCGGCCGCCGCGATCTCCAGGGCCCGCTTGACCGCCTCCTGCCCCTTCACCTCGGCAAAGTCCGGCGCCCCCTCCTGCGGGGGTTGGCCGTTGCGTCCATTCGCCGTGGGCACGGGGGGAGGAATTTTTCCGTCGATGACATCGGCGGCCTCCCGCAGGTCTCGCACGGGAGCCACCTTGACCCCCTCCACCACGGAAGCCTCCGCCGCGTTGACCGCCGGAACCATCAGGCCCCGGATCCGGCGCTCCCTCGCCAACAAGGCCACCGCCAAAACGCCCCGAACCGGGCGCACCTCCCCGTTCAGGCCCAACTCGCCGAGGATCATCCAATCGGCAAGGCGGTCCCGGTTGACCATCCCAGCGCAGGCGAGAAGTCCCAGGGCGATGGGCAGGTCAAAACAGGGTCCGGTTTTTTTCAGGTCAGCCGGCGCCAGACTGGCCGTGATGAATCCCTCCGGACAGGCAAAGCCGTTGTTGTAGATGGCCGACCGGACCCGCTGGCGGGACTCCTTCACGGCCGCATCGGGAAGCCCCACCACCACGAAGTTTTCCTTTGACCCGCCCGCATCGACCTCCACGGCAACAGGACAGGCCTCCACCCCCAGAACCGTTGCGGACCAGGTGCGCACGAAGGTGTTCATCGGCTCCACCCCACGCCGGCATCCTCCAACCGGTAGGCATGCCGGATCCAACGACACCTCGGCACCTCCCCCGTGGCCTGCCACACCTCCACAATGTCAAAGCGGACCGCAGGCGGACGGCCCCGCAACTCCCGCAGGTAGGCGCCGGCCGCGCCGATGATCCTGCGCTGCTTGGTCCGGGTCACGGCATGTTGAGGCGATAGCCGGGCCCGGGGATGCCTGGACTTTACCTCCACCATCACCAGCACCCGCCCGTGGCGGGCCACCAGATCGACCTCCCCGCCCCGATGGCGGTAGTTGCGGACAAGAATTTTTAGCCCGGCCCGGCTGAGAAACCGGGCGGCCACCTTTTCCCCGTGCCTACCGGCGTCTCCGGGATTCTCCCATGCCGGGCAGGCACGGCGATCCCACGGGTAAAAAAGCCCGGCGATGGAGCGGACAAGGCCCGTGATCGGCAAGGGCACGAAGGTGCGCCACCGTCCCATACCCGCGGTTCCGGTCCCATCCATAGGAGGGATATAACTTGGAAAACTCGAAAAGGATTCGGTCCCTGGAAAACTTCGCGATCACCGAGGCCGCCGCAATCGAGGGACAGATGCCGTCCCCATCCACAACCGCCACGTGCTCCCTCCCCAAATGGCGTGCCGGCAGGCCATCCACCAGAATCACCCCGTCGGTCGGCGAAAGCGCATCCAGGGCCCTGCGCATGGCCAGTTGACTGGCCACCAGAATGTTTCTTTCGGCGATCTCCTCCACCGAGGCTTCTCCCACCGCCCAAACTCCCGCCTCCCCCCCCGTCAAACGGAGATAAATTTCCTCCCTCTTTTTCGGGGTCAGTTTCTTGGAATCATCCAGCCCGGGGATCCGCGTGCCGCTTTGGTGGAAACGGTAGGCTGCCGCCACCACCGGACCGGCCAAGGCGCCCCGGCCCGCCTCATCCACCCCCGTGACGACCGCGCCGCCGGCCTTGGCCCGCTCGGCTGTCCAGTCCGGGGGAATGGCTCAGCTCCGCTTGGCCGTCTCCGCTTCCCTGACGGACATGTCGGCCCGCTTGCGCAGGTAGAAAAGCTTGGCCCGGCGGGGTGCCCCACGGCTGTCCACCTCGATCTTCTCGATGCGGGGGGAATGAAGCGGGAAAATGCGCTCCACGCCTTCTCCATAACTGATCCGGCGCACGGTAAACTGCTCGTTCAGACCGCGTCCCTTGCGGGCGATCACGGTGCCGGCGAAGAGCTGGGTCCGCTCCTTGTCGCCCTCCTTGACCCGGGTGAAAACCCGCACCTTGTCGCCGACCCGGAAACCGGACCGGCCTTCCTTTAACTGCTCCTTTTCGATGGTTTCGATGACCTTCGCGCTCATACGGACTCCTCCTTGAGTATCGTCTTTTCTGCCGTCTTTGTCGTTCCAAGTAAATCTCCGCGCCGTGCCCGGGTCCGGGCCAACGCCTGCTCCCTGCGCCAGGCCCCGATCTCGGCGTGATGCCCGGAAAGCAGGACCTCGGGGACTTTCCTCCCACGGAAATCTTCCGGCCGGGTATACTGCGGGCCTTCCAGCAGGCCCGCCTCAAAAGAGTCCGTCCCGGCGGACTCCTCGTTCCCCAGCACGCCGGGAATCAGCCGGACCAACGCGTCAATCAGGGTCAACGCCGGCAAGGTTCCGTTGCTCAGCACGTAGTCGCCCACGGAAATCTCCTCGTCGATCCACCCCTCGCGCACCCGCTCATCGATTCCCTCGTAATGCCCGCTGACCAGCAGCAGCCGCTGGTGCCGCGAGACCAGGGATCGCACGTGTCCCTGGGTCAGTTTTTTCCCCTCCGGGGTCAGATAAACAACGTGGGCGCGGTCCGCCCCTTCTCCGCGAAGGTGCTCAATGGCATCCACCAGGGGTTCGGCCTTCATCACCATGCCCGGGCCGCCCCCGAAGGGCCGGTCGTCCACGGTCTTATGACGGTCGCGGGCGTAATCACGGAGCTGGTGGACGCGGATTTTCACCAAGCCGGCCCGCTGGGCCCGGCCAAGGATGCTCTCGGCCATCACCGCCTGGGCCATCGCGGGAAACAGGGTCAGCAGATCGATGGTCATGCCGTCAACTCCCCGTCCTCCACTTCGACAAACACCCGCCGGTTGTCGCGGCTGGCGGCGTTGAGGAGGGAACGGATCGCCTCGATGGTCCGACCGTTGCGGCCGATGATCCGGCCCAGATCTTCCGGATTTACGCGGATGCGGAAAAGAATCCCGCGGTCGTCGGAGGTTTCCTCGACATCCACTTCTTCGGGATGGGTGACGATACGCCCCAGAACCATTTCGAGAAAATATCGCATGGAAGTCCGGGGCTCACCGGGAGGTTTACGACTTGGCGGAGCGACGGGCCTTGCGGATGAAGCCCGCCACCGTCTCGCTGGCCTTGGCCCCTTTGCCGATCCAATGGTCAATCCGGTCCAGCTTCAGCTTCATGCCTTCCTGCTTGCCCATGGGATCATAGGTGCCCACAAGCTCCAGAAATCGCCCGTCACGCGGATTCAACTTGTCCGTCACCACCACGCGAAAATAAGGGCGGTTTTTCTTCCCCTCCTTCCGCAAACGAATCACCACGGCCATAAATTCTTTCTCCTTTGGTTGTCCTTCGGGTGTCTCGGCATCCGGCGCAAGACCCGCAGGCGAACTTCAAACCCTACCTGTGGCGGTCCGTTTTTCCAAGAATAAAGTCCGCAGGCTCAGGCTTTTCCGACGGCAATCGCTTCCACGCATTCCAACCACGCATGAATGATCCACCCGTGGATCTCCTGGATTCGCGAGGTATCCTCGCTGGGAACTACGATGGCGTGGTCACACAGTTCCCGGGCAGGCCCGCCACCCTTTCCTAAGGCACCTATCCGCAACAGTTTGCGCTCTTTTGCGACCCGGAGGGCTTTCAAAATATTGGGGGATTTTCCGCTCGTGCTGAAAATAACAAGAATATCCCCCGGTTGCCCAAAGGCCTCGAGTTGGCGGGAAAAGACATCCTCGAAAGACCAGTCATTGCCGATGCAGGTCAACGCCGTGCCGTCCGCGGATAGGGCCAAGGCAGGCAGGGCCTTCCGGTTGGAGCGGTAACGCCCGGTCATTTCCTCCGCCAGGTGCATGGCATCGGCCGCGCTGCCCCCGTTGCCACAGGCAAGAAGCTTGGATCCCGAGCGGATCCGCTCGGCGATGGCCCGGCCGGCTGACTCCACTGCCGGGACCAGCGCGTGACACCGCTTGACGGTCTCCTCCAAGGCGGAAAGATCGTGGGCGAGATTCATGAGGCGTTCCCGCTAGCTTCCCACGGATGATGAAAATCGTCGAAAAATATCTTTGGAGGTCGGTTCTGGTCCCCCTCGGTTTTGTCATCACCGCCCTGTTCACCCTTTGGTTGACCTTCGATGTTTTCGACAAGATCGGCCGGCTGATGGAGAAGGGGCCGACACCCTGGCTCTTGGCCAAGTATTTTCTGGTTCAGCTCCCCGATCTTGCCCAGTCGATCCTCCC
>DDPU01000076.1:2709-7426 GCA_002342345.1 Verrucomicrobia bacterium UBA2460 | reverse complement strand
TTTGCAGCGCCGGCCTGTCCCTCCTGCTCTACTTCTTTTCCTTCTCCCTTTCCCCCACGGCCCAGGCGAACCGGGAGAAGGTGAAGCGGCAAATCAAAAAGGAGGGGATTGAGGAAAACAGCTTCTCCCAGTTGGTCTACCGGTCTCCCCGGGTGCCCGGAAAAACCGAGGGCACCCTTTGGTACATCGGCCGGCTCGATCTGCGGGCCCAAACCCTCCAGGACGCCGAAATCCTCATCCGCACGGAACCGGAAGGCAGGGATCGCTACAAAATTTTTGCAGCCTCCGGCCAATACCGAAACGGGGTCTGGCACCTGCAGAATGCCCGCCGGGTGGAATACGGAACAGAAACGGGAATGGAAACCACCGGCCCAATCCTGCCGGAACTGGTGGCGCCGGAGCTCACGGAACCTCCGGCCATGCTTGCGGCAAAGCTGGTGCCGCCGGATGTCCTTCCCTGGCCCGAGGTGGCGCGCTTGGCCGGGGACCAAGCCCGCCTCAACCAAAGACTCCGCGCACCCTATGCCACCGAACACTGGCATCGCCTCATGTACCCCCTGGCCTGCCCCCTGCTCTGCCTCTTTGGCATCGCTTTCGGCATGACCGATGCGCGTCGTAACGTTGCCGCCACCGTCTTCAGCAGTGTCTTTGTGCTTTTTTCCTTTCTCGTCTTCACCCGGCTTTCCGTGGCCCTGGGCCAGGGAAACCGTATTCCCCCTTTTTTGGCAGGCACCCTCCCCATCTTCGCCTTTGGGCTGGCCGGTCTCTATTTTTTTGCGGAAAAGGTGGGATGGCTTTGGGAGCTTCAGGGATGGAGCGAGGAACATCCGCGCGCCGGCATCTGGCTGCGGCGCATCGGCCTGGTTTCATGACCCGTCCGTTCTGCCTTGCGGGTTTTTTGGGTGCGGCGTTTTGCTGCCCGCTTCGGGCCGCTGACGCCCCCGCCTCGCTCCCCACCGCCGTGGCCCAGGAAGCCTCCCCCTCCTCGCCAAACCCCGAACCCCCCGGGGAGGTCGTTTCCCCGAAAAAGCCGCAAACTCTCCCGGACACAGCCCCTGCGACCAACGGGAAGCCGGAAGAGGACTCCGGAAAAAAAGAGGCCCTGCCTCCTCTGACCCCGGAAAACTCCAATCTGAACCTGGCCGCCGACCTGGAACTGGAGACCTTGGACACCCGGGAAAAGGTCTTCCTGCCCGCAGGCACCTACCGTCAGATTCTCCGGATTCCCATCGATTCCCCCTCGATGGAGTCGGTGCAAACCGTTCGCCGGGAGCGCCGCCCCGTGGTGAAACAGGAAATTCCCTCCGGTTTCCCCGGGGAGACCAACAAACCCGTCTGGATCCGCTACGAATCCCTGGAAAAAATACGCATCAACGACGAGGAACGCCGCGGAGGGATCGATCTCCCGGTACACTCCCCGGGAGTCCTTCGGCCCCGCCTCTGGTACGCCAAATCGGAAAAAGCGGACACGGCCAGCTCGGTCTTTTATTTTCTCTTTGGGGGGCTGGGCTACAGCGTGGCCAACCTTTCCGGATGGTCGGCGGGAAACACCCGCGATCTTCCGGGTGATTTCGAATACCGCCTGATCCGGAAATAAAAGAGGCAACCCCGGCTCAGGGAGAAAGGGCCGCGGAGGCAGTTTCCGCAGAACCGGCGGTGGGATTGAGAGGCTGGCCGTCCACCTGCAGGATGCGGGGGGTGACAAAGATGAGGGTGTTCTTCTTGATCGCCTGTTCGGTTTTTCCCTGAAAAGCCCGCCCCACCAGCGGGAGATCGCCGATGAGCGGAACCTTCTCGTCAATCTTCTGGATATCCTCACGCAAAAGTCCGCCCAGCATCAGGGTGTGCCCGTCGCTCACCTCCACGGCGGGAATGTTCAGGTCGCGACGCACAAAAACAGGCTGCTGGATATTGTTGGTGAGAATCGTCACCGGGGTATCAAAGTAGGCCAGGGTGTAGGCCGAGTTGATCACCGTGCCGTAATTGATGAACCCCTCGAAATCAACGAAGCTCGGCTTCAGCTCCATCTGGACGCGGCTGTTGTTGCCGGTGATATCGGGCCGGACGCCGAGCTTCACCCCGATGGGAACCTCATCACTGATTTGCGAGGGAAAGGATCCGATCACCGTCTCGGGCCCGGGCACCGAACCGGTAATGGCGCCTCCACCCGCCGGAGTGATGGTACGGATGGAGGACTGCGGGTCATTGTACTCCTGGACATAGCGGAACGCCTGGGTGACCTCCACGACCCCCTCCTGACCCCGTTGCAGGACAATCGAGGGATTGGCGAGGACATTGGCGCTGCTCTTTTGCGAAACCGCCGTGATCAGCGTCCGGAACTGCATGCCGTTGAGGATGGTGCCGCCCAGCTCCATGGTGTTCAGCGCAAAGGAGCTGGTCTGATTGGTTCCGGCCAAAACCCCCTGCTGCAGGAAGGACTGCAGGGTGTTGTTGGGAAGGAGTCCGACACCCTGGATCTGATTCAACTGGGCGGTGACTCCCTGCTGCGTGGAGGCGGCGGGGGTTAAGCCGGTGTTGTTGGTCGAAAGCCCCACCGGAAAGGGGGAAAGGAGATTTACTCCGGATCCCCCCAAGGAGGAGTTGACCGTGATGCTGTCCAGATCGCTCTGGTTGATCTCCACCAAACGCACCCCGACCTGGATCAGCAGTGTCTGCTCCTCTGCCGCGCCGATAAGCTGGCCAATCAAATCCAACATCTCCGCATTGTTGACCACCCGCAAGCGGCTCGTGCTGGGATTATAAACGGCGAAGGCGCCCGGGGGGAAATCCACACCCAGCTCCTTTAGCCTGTCCTGCTCGCTTCGACTGCCGGACTTCGGGGTTGGGGTGGAGGCACCCGCACCTTTCAGACCCGCCGAACCCTCCGTGGACGCCGATTCCCCGAAAAAGGATGGACTGACCGTGAATTCTCTGGGGATCAGATCGGGTCGGGTCTCAATCAGGGGACTAAAGGTCACCCCCACGTCGCTGATCCGGAACTTCACCCCGGCAATCTGCGAAACGTACTTCACCACATCCTCGAGGGAAACATCTCTCAGGCGCAGGTTCACCGGTTGGACGGGGGCGGAGAGCAGATCCGAGCTTACCACGAAATTGACCCCGTTTTTGGTGGCATCGGTGTCGTATTGCCGGCTGAGCGTGTTCAAGGCCCGCCGGATGTCCTCCAGACTCGCTCCAGGGAAATCGATTTGTGGTATGCGGATATTCTTGAGTTTTTGTTCAATCTGGAAGGACGGGGAGGCCGTCAGGGGCCCGGTGACCTGCGTGCCCCCCTGCTGTCCCGCTTTTTTGGGATAGATGTAGTTCCACGATTCCCGAACCTCACGACGCCGCTCCAGGTTGGAGAGATCCCGGGACTGCTCGGAAACCAAGGCGCGCTCCTCATAGATCTTCTGAATTCCCTGGGTGGCCACGGAGTTGAAGGGATCCAGGCGAAGAACCTCCTCGAACTTGGCTTCCGCAAGGTCCAGTTGGCCCGTTTCCCGGAGTTGTTCGGCCAGTGCCAAACCGTCCTGCACACCCTGCAGTTTATCGAAAAACCGGCTTCCCAAGGCGGGATTGACCTCCTCCCCGGCAACCGCCCCACGTTGAAGAATGGAATTGGCATTTTCCAGGGTAGCCTGTGCGGAGCTGTTCCCGGGGTCGTGCTGGAGGGAGCGCAGGGCCCACTCCCTCGCCTTGGGCCAGGCAGATTGCCGTGCCCGGCCTTCCGCTAAAACCGCCTCCCAAACAGCCAGGGTTTTGCGGGCGCGGATCCCCAGAGGCGTCTCGCGAAGTGGGCCCGGCGTCTTCTGCCACGCCTGATCCAGGCCCTCCCAAGCCCGGAGAGTCTCTCCCTGCGCGGCTAACTTCTCCCCGTCCGTGATCGCTTGCGCCAAGGGTTGACTCTGCTGCTCCCTTTTCTTTTCCTCCTCCTGCAACTGGCCCTGCAGGGACGACTGGGAAAAGGAGACCGAAAGAAGCGGCAAAACCGCCAGAAGTAATGTCAGAAAGATTCTCACGGGACGGAAGGCATCATTTCGGCCGAGCCGGCCTGGGCGTATTCCGGATTGCTTTCATCGTCGGGGAAAGTGAGTTTTCCGTCCGGTTCGATGATCCGGACGGTGCAGAATATCACGAGGTTGAATTTGATTTTCTGGGAGGCCTCGCTTCGAAACAACCGGCCCACCACTGGCATATCACCGAGCCCCGGGACCTTGTCATCGACCATCTGCACGGACTCGGAAATCAACCCGCCGAGACCGACGGTTTCCCCGTCCAGCAGGCGCACGCGACTCTGGAGGGAACGCTTGGAAAAAATCGGCACCAGAAAAGGGGCAGACCCGATCAGAGTTTGCGTAGGGTTGACCGTCGTCAGGGTCCCCGAAATATAGGGACTGTCACCGATGCTTACCGAGGAGATCAGCGCTCCGTAATCCACGAAACCCTCGAAGTCCTCCACCTGAAGCTTGGTGAAATCAAGATCCACCGCCCGGGGGATGCTCGTGGATTGGGCCTTCACATTCAGGGTGACACCAATGTTTCTCGATTCAAATCCGGTGGGATTGCTCGGCAGAATGAATCCCGCCCCGACTCCCTGATCGTTGTTGGGAACAGTGGGTTGGGTGTAACTGGTCGGATAAAACATCTCCCGGCTGACCACGATTTTTGATTCCTTTCCGTCCGCCAGGGTGACTCTCGGGGCGGCCACGAGATC
>DDPU01000076.1:0-2590 GCA_002342345.1 Verrucomicrobia bacterium UBA2460 | reverse complement strand
GGTGCCGCGCAACCCGTCCGTCCCCCCCGTGCTTCCGGGAACGAAGGGGGCGCCGGGAATGCCGGGACTGTAGGAACCGGCCCCGGGAATCAGGTTGTTTTGATTCATCTGCATGCTGATGTTGAAGGTGAAGTTTTTGACATCGTTGTCCGAGAACTGCAGGAACTTTGTTTCCACCTCAAACTGCCGGGGCCCCTTGTCCCCTTGGGCGTCCCGAATGCGCTGTTCCAGTTTGTTCAGCTCCCCCGAGGTGTTGCGCACCACGATTTTGCCCGTTTTGCGAAAGCAGATGGCGGAGGCCCCCTCGACGTCGGTCTTAACCCCGTTATTTTTCAGGATCTCCTCGCCGAGGAGCTTCGGATCGTCGGAGGCTTCCGCGAGATTCGAAATCAGGCTGGAGGGTAGATTGTAGCTCCGGGTCTCCAGCGCCCCCCCGGTTTCCGTCGCCGGCAACAGAAACACGGCACTGTCCTCGACCTCGGCCCGCAGCTTGAGATCCCCGCCACCACGAACCTGTTCACAAAGGTATTTGAGGGCCGTCTGCAGGGGAATGTCCCGCAGTTCCAGGCTGATGGTTGCAGATTCCGGATCGCTCCCCGTTCCGGCAGGTGGGAGGCGCAGGACAAAGTTCATCCCCTTTTTTTCAGGATCATACTGCTCGCTTAGGCGCCGGAGTTCCTCCACCGCTTCCCGGATCGGTTTTTCGTTGAAGGCCACCTCAGGGATCCGGATTTCCGCCAGTTTCTTGATCAGAATGGCCGCCCCGGAACTTTCGGCCGAACCTGTCTGGCGGCCCTTGCTGGGGTCAATCTTGGCCGGCGGCGGGGGTGACCATGCCTCGGAAACCTTTGCCAGGGCCTTCTCGCGGCTCGCCCGGTAGCGCAGGTCAGCCGAAGACATCCTTTTTTCCTCGAGTAACTCGATCTTTTTNNCGTGCCGCCCGGTTGTAGGGGTCCATCCGAAGAACATCATCCAGTTTTTTCCTCGCCTCCAGATACTGGCCCGTTTCCGTCAGCTGGTCGGCCAAAGACAGAAGCTTTTTGATTTCGGCGACTTTTTCCACCAGCTGGTCGGTGGCCGCCTGGTTTCCCGGGTAGGGGTTGGCCTCCCTCGCCCCATCCTCCTCCAACTCCTTTGCCTTTCTGGCCAAAGCCTTGTTTTCCGGATCCAAATCAGCAGCCTGCCGGATCAGGCCGGCCGCCTCTGCCAGTTCCCCCTGCTCCTGCTTGGCCAGCGCCTTGGCGGCGAGACACTTGGCTTTTCCCACTTGGGCGCGACGGTGATATCCGGAGGTGACCGATTGGGGATTTGTCTCCGCCAAAACAGACTGGAATTTCGACTCTGCCAAATCCCACTCCCCCGAGGCATAGAGCCGGTCTCCCAAATCCAGCAACTCCTTGAGCCTGAGACTCGTCTCCTCCCGACGACGGACTTCGCGGTCCAAAACCTCGGAAGAGGTGGCCGGGGCAGGTAAACCGGCCGGACCAGAGGCCGTCTGCCCTTGGAGCAGAGTGGGATCGGCAAAAATCAGCAGGGCAAAAAGCGCGAAAAGGGCACGTACCTGTCTGGCCATCCGCATATCCTTGTCACTTCAGACCAAGGGTCAACGGAAGGGGGCATGGAGGGTGAAAAACTTGCGAATCCTTGCGAACAACCCTGCTGCAGGGTTTTACTGCGCAGGGGGAGTTGGTGCGGGAGCGGCAGGTTCCGCCGCTTCCGGCGGCACGATCAGGGTCTTGCCCGGTTCGTTGAGGTTGCTCAGCTTTGCCTTGCCCCCCTCCAAAAGACTGGTCACGGCGAATTCTTTCCCTTCGTAGGCAAACGTTTCACCTTCCTGGTACGGCCCGATTTCTTTTCCACCTCCGGCGGGAGTGAAAAACTTCACCGTCCCCACTTCCCAGACCAACGGATGGGGTCTCTGGGGCGGGCTGAAGATGAGTTTGTGGAGTCCGGGAAGGGCGTCCTTCCGCTCCAGAGTGACCACGGAATTGTCCATTTCCACCTCGATCCCTCCGACCTTGGCATCCTTGACCTTTTCTATTTTTTCCTCGTAGTCGGCGAAGCGCAGGGGGATGGCGTGATGGGGTAGGCCGGAGGTTTTCGCCTTTTCCCGTGCGGCGTTCAATTTCCCCTCATCGGTGAAGACCTCCAAAGTGTCCGGACCCGCCATCAGCCAGAAGACATCGCCCTTCTTCCCCTTGAACTCCTTCGGTTTGGATCCGGTCTGGAACCGGATGGAATAAATACCCCCGCTTTTCTCCGCAAAGCTGATCTTGAGTTTCATCATCCGGGCGGGACGGGCCCGTAGTTTGGTTTCCTTGGCCGGACTGCTTTCCTTGCGGGTGGGGTCGGTGCCTTCGGTGAACTCCTCGAGGTTGGTGAACCCGTCGCCATCAGGATCCGCCGAGGCCACCGCGGGATCATCCGGTTCGAATTCATACTTCATTTTCCAGCCAACCTCGATGCCGTCGCTGGTTTTCATCTTGCGGTCCAAGGGCTGAACCGGCTCTGCGTTTTCGGGGAGAAACACCAGGGTCGGGGAGACAAAAACACGGTGTTCCCCCTCGTCCCCGGAAAGTCCTGACCTCTT
>DDPU01000032.1:15498-19776 GCA_002342345.1 Verrucomicrobia bacterium UBA2460 | reverse complement strand
ACGTTACATCAGACAGGTTCCGCAACGCCGATGCCAAGGGCGTGATGCATTTTCCCGGGTTTCACGAGGAGACGCCCGATTTCCTGCTGAAGGAGAGACAAATCAAGGGCATCTGTGTCGACACCCTCAGCCTCGATTACGGCCCGACCGCCGATTTCCCCGTGCACTGCCGTTGGCTGGGAGCAGGTCGCTGGGGCATGGAGTGTGTTGCCCGCCTCGGATCTCTCCCGCCCACCGGCGCCACCCTCATCGCGGCCGGGCCCATGATTGCGGGCAGTTCCGGTGGGCCGTCCCGGGTCCTGGCCCTGATTTGAATTTTCAGGGGGAAGACGAAAATCTCACCCCCTTGCCAACACGGCAAAGTGCCGGCCGGTCTGCCCTTTCTCCCGGCGATAGGAAAAAAAACGCTCCGGGTCGCTCGCCGTGCAGAGGCCGCTGTCCACGATCTCCCCCAGACCCTCGGCTTTCATCTGCCGTAAAATTTCCGCGGCAAAATCCACATCGTAGTGTGGCGGCCGGATGCATGGGCCCAGCAATCCCAGCATCTCGGCGGGGTCTGCCCCAAAATCCTTTTTCATGGCCCGGATGGTTGCCGGCACGATCCCCAGCTCGCTCCCCTTTCTTCCACTGTGCACCAATCCGATGGCTCCCGTTTTTTTGCAGTGCAGCCAGACCGGACCGCAATCCGCCACCCGCACCACCAGCGTCAGGTTGCTTTCCCCGCTGATTAACGCATCGGCCCCGGGAACCACTTTTCCCCCGTCCGCCCGACCGACCCTGGCCACGCCGGCCCCGTGCACCTGTTCAGCGGAAACCATCACCAACGGAAAACCAACCGCCTTTAGCCGTTCCGGAAGGTCCCGGTTTTGGGGAGAAACCTCCTCCCGCAAGGTGAAGAAATGCGGAAGCCTACGGCCGGTGAGTTCCGGAAATCGGAGAAGCCTCACGGGCCCGGCAGAGGCCGCACACCGGTTGAGGCCTGCATGCTCACCGGCGTTTTGGGAGCCGGCAGCGAAGCCGAGGGCTTGGGCACGGACGGAGGATCTTTGGGGCCGAGAGGCGATGCCGTGGCCCGCTCCAAGAGGGCAAGGGCCACATTATAATCGTATCTTCCCTGCAGTTCGTTGTACCGGGCCTGGGTGAGATTTGACTGGGCATTAATGATATCCAGCTGGATCCCGGCTCCCACGTTGAAGCGGGCCTCGGCCAGACGAAGGCTCTCCCGCGCCTGCTCCACGTTTTTCTGCTGGGAGATGACCAGCTCCTGGGCCTCCTCCATTTTCACCACCGCATCGCGGACTTCGCTTTCCACCAATCGCCGCTTTTCTTCCACCGCCACCTCCGCCGCCGCATATTGGGCCTTCAACTGCTCGAGCCGTCCGGTCGTCTGCATACCGTCAAACAACGTCCAAGTTCCGGTAATGTTGGCCACCGGTCCGTCCAAAGATTGGGTAAAGCTGGAGCTGGAGGGATTCTGGATAACGTCGTAACCGCCCGAGCCGACAATCTTGGGAATAAAAGCGTCTGCCTTGGCCGCCTTGATCAGCTCTTGCTGGACCCTGAGCTCATCTTTCGTGGCACGCAGATCGGGACGGTTGTTCACGGCATTAATCAGGGAGGTGTCCAAATTCACAGAGATGGGCTGATACGGCAGGTCCCCGACCACCTCCACCGGAGGCATCCAGTCGTCAGGCTGCTCGATCGGATAATCCATGGCCAGGATCCGCGCCAACTGGACCTCGGCCACGCGCTTGTTGTTCCGGGCCCGAATCAACTGTGGCATGGTGTTGGCTAATTCCACATCGGCGGTCAGCACATTGAACTTGGTCACCGTACCCGCCTTGAATTTTTTCTGCTGAAGGGAAAGTTGCTGTTCCCGCAACCTCACGGCTTCGTCCTGCACATCGATGAGCGAGCGGTTGACCAATACCGTGTAAACCGTTCTCCGCACCTGCAGCATCACCTCATCGATGGTGTTTTGCAAAAGCAGAACGGACTGGCTCTGGGCGATGCGGGCTGCGCGTGTCCGGGAAAGCCCGGCACCTCCGTCAAAAAGGAGCTGGGTCACCCGCACCCCGGCCGTCCAGTTCATCTCGTCGGCAGAAAGAAAACCGGAATTCACCAGAACCCCGGATAGGGACTTGTTTTGGTACTCAAAAAGGCCGTTGGCGGTGACCTTGGGCAAGAGTTGCGCCCGAACTTCAATGGCAACTCCCTCTTTTCTTTTTACCTCCTCCTTGGCGCGGCGAATCTCCGTGTTCTGCTCCAGGGCCAACGCCACACACTGCGCCAAATCCATCTTTCTGGACCGGAATTCCGGCACGCTCCCCCCGGCCGGGGGCAGGGAAACCTGCGGGGTTTCCCCGGTTTCCTGGGCCCCGACGCCCGAAACAAAAAAGACCAGCGGAAAAAGGAGGCTAGGAACGCGGAAGTTCACGGCAGTACTCCTCCATGACGCGATAAATCCTCACCCAAGCGTCCTGATCCGGGGAATCCAGCCTGGCAAGGATTCCGCCGAGGTGATGCCGCAGTTCCGCCTGCATCTTGCCCACCAGATCCCGGCCCCGGGGGGTGATTTCCACCAGCTTTTGTCTCCGGTCCCCCTTCACCGAGGCCCGCCGCACCAAACCCGCCGCCTCCAAACGATCCACCAAACCGGTCGTTGCCGAGGTGGCGTGCCCCATCTGCTTGGCCAAATGACCCATGGGAACCCCCGACTCCGCCGCCAGGAACCCCAACAAGGTGTACTGCGGGATGGAAAGGCGTTTGGCCGAGGTCTTTTTGAACAAATCCAGAAGGAAACGCCGTTGCAATACCGTCGCAATCCGCGCCAGTTCCGGGATCCGGACATCGCCAGTCCCTATTTCCGAGATTTCTGGAATTTTAAGCATGTGAAATATATCATCGGTGAAATATCCACGGCGCACAAGTTCCGGAAAGCGCGAAAATACATCCAAAAACAGTTGCCCGTTCCCGCGGGATTCCTATTGTTCAACGACTTCTTATGATGGATTTTCTTGTCGCCCATGCCTTGGAATCAAGTCTTGCCGCAGCCGGATTCGGGCTTTTGGCCTCTTTCGGCCTGATTGCCTGGATCCGCAACCAACCCGACGGCAACGACCGGATGCGCGAAGTCGCCGCCGCCATCCAGGAGGGTGCCGCCGCCTACCTCAACCGCCAACTTCAGGCCATTTCGCTGATCGCCCTGCTTCTCTTTGGTGCCATCGTCTGGCTGAAAAACCTGCCCACCGGGGCGGGCTTTTTGATCGGGGCCGCCTGCAGCCTCGCCGCCGGGTTTTTTGGCATGCGCATTGCCGTGATGGCCAACGTCCGCACCGCCGAAGCCGCCTCCAAGAGCCGTACCGCCGCGCTGCGGGCCGCCTTCAACGGCGGAGCCGTCACCGGCCTTCTGGTGGTCGCCCTCGCCCTGCTCTCCATCGGGGGGTTCTATCTGGTGGCGATGCAATGGGTCGGTCTGCGCGCCGCCATCGACAGCCTGACCGGCCTTGCCCTCGGCTCCTCCCTCGTCAGCGTCTTTGCCCGCTTGGGCGGTGGCATCTACACCAAGGCGGCCGACGTCGGAGCCGATCTCGTCGGCAAGATCGAGTCCAAGCTGGAAGAAGATGACCCCCGCAACCCCGCCACCATCGCCGATAACGTCGGCGACAACGTGGGGGACTGCGCCGGCATGGCTGCGGACGTTTTTGAAACCTACGCCGTCAGCCTGATCGGTTGCGTGCTCGTCGCGTTCCTCACCGTCATCGGGGCGAACGGGCAACCCGTTCCCACCGCCCTCGTTTACCCCTTCATGCTGGGCGGGGTTTCCATCCTTTCCGCGGTTCTTGGCATCCTCACTGTCAATTACGGCAAGGGAAACCCCACCCGCCTGATCAGCCTCGGCGTGCTCGTCAGCGCCCTTGCCTCCGCCGCCGCCCTCTGGCCCCTCACCCACGCCTTCTTCCCGAACGGCCTGCCGATCGACGGTCGCATCTGCTCGGCCAACGGCATTTACTTCGCCTCACTCGTCGGCCTGCTCATGACCTTCGTCGTTCTTCTCATCACCAACTACTACACCTCCACCCACTACCGCCCCGTCCAGCACATCGCCAAAGCCTCGGAAACCGGACACGCCACCAACATCATCGCCGGACTGGCGATCGGCTCCCACGCCACCGCCCTGCCGGTCGGATTCATCGGCATCGCCATTCTGCTCAGCTATCATTTTGCCGGCCTGTTCGGCATCGCCATCGCCGTCATGGCCATGCTTTCCATGGCCGG
>DDPU01000032.1:10836-15472 GCA_002342345.1 Verrucomicrobia bacterium UBA2460 | reverse complement strand
TGCCCAAGCAGGTCCGCGAGCGCACCGATGAGCTGGATGCCGTCGGCAACACCATGAAGGCCGTCACCAAGGGCTACGCCATCGCCTCGGCCGGGCTCGCCTCCCTGGTCCTCTTCGGCAGTTATGTTCAGGAACTCAAGGCCCACTTCCTCGCCATGCATACCGCCATGCCCAGTCTCGAGTTCTCCCTGGTCGAACCCAAGGTGATCATCGGCCTTTTTATCGGAGGCCTCCTTCCCTTCGTCTTCACCGCCCGCTCCATGGATGCCGTGGGCGTGGCCGCGGGCGCCGTCGTCCGCGAAGTGCGCCGCCAGATCGCCGCCAAGCCCGGCATTCTCACGCATAAGGACAAGCCGGACTACGGCACCTGCGTCGACATCGTCACCCAAGCCGCCCTCCGCCAGATGATCATTCCCGCCCTGCTTCCCGTTATTTTCGTCGTGGGCGTGGCCGCCATGCCCGGCCTCGGCCCCGTGGTCCTCGGCGGTGTCCTCGTCGGCACGATCGTGACCGGCCTGTTTGTGGCCATTGCCATGACCTCTTCGGGCGGGGCCTGGGACAACGCCAAGAAGTTCATCGAGGAAGGCAACTTTGGGGGCAAAGGTTCCCCGGCCCACGCCGCCGCCGTCACCGGCGACACGGTGGGCGATCCCTACAAGGACACCGCCGGGCCGGCCATCAACCCGATGATCAAAGTCGTCAATATCGTCGCCATCCTCGTCATCCCCATTTTCTTTTAGCCCAAAAGCGCAAAAACGGATTTTTCCCAAGCCATCCCCCATGGATGGCCGCCCCCCTAGACTTTCCGGAAAACGGTGTTAAATTTTGCTTAACACGTTCACATGAAGGATTTTTCGACGTTTCCATCCGTCTTTTTTCGGCCTGTTTGCCTGTCCATAGCCGCCGCTCTGGGAACCGTCGCTCCCTGCCTCGCTTGGGAGCTGAAAATTCAGCCACAAACGGAAATTGTCTGGGACTCCGTTTCCGGAAACAGCTATCAGGTCCAATTTTCCACCCAGGAAAACCCCGGAACCTGGACGGATCTGGGATTTCCCTTGGCGGGAAACGGAGCCTCGCAAACCAGCACGGACCCGGTCCGCAGCGGATTCCGGACATACCGCGTCATGGAAACCGTCCCCGGATCGGGAGAGGTCCTGATCCAAACCAACGCCCTGTCCGCCGCGAATCCCGGCTTCGAGTCCGGCTCCTTGGGCTGGGATATGGGATCGGTGCACACGGTCTCATCGGCGGATGCGCATAGCGGAACCTCCTCCCTGCGGAGCCTCATTCCGGGCGGCGCAACGGGAGCCCAACTGGTAAAAACCGTTCCCACTATCCTTCCCGGGAGTGCCTACACTTTTTCCTTTTGGGCCAAGCAGATCAGCGCCGGGCCCTCCTATGTCCAGCACTACAAAATCGAGTGGCTGGCCGCCAACGGCGCCGTCACCTCGGCAGGCTGGGTCAATTTTTCCGGAGGAACCGCCGCCTGGTCGAAAATTTCCGCGAGTCCCATCCCGGCCCCCACCAACGCCGTCAGTGCCCGTTTGGTTTTTTATTTTGCCACCGGGGCTGTGTCCGGAGCCATGGGGGAGGTTTGGCTGGATGACGTTGCCTTTGAATATCAGACCAGCGGGGGCCCGGCGGTGCCGGCCCAAACGAGGCAACTTTCCTCCACCAACCGCCCGGTCCTGCGCCTGACCTGGCCGACGCTCGCCGGTGTTTCCTACCAGCCGGAGGCGACCACCTCCCTGCGGACACCGGCCTGGTCCGCCCTCTCCGCCCCGCTCACCGGTACCGGGGCGGAAATTTCCGTCAACGTCCCGGCAGAAGGAACGGGCAAGTTTTACCGGGTTGCCCGCCCGATTCTCCAACCGGCGGCTCCCGCCAACCTGCGGATCGTGCCAACCGGACTTCAGGACTCCCTGACAGTTGCCTGGGATTCCTCCGCCTCCCCCGGGGTGACGGGATACCGGATCCTCTACGGCACCTCCCCCGGTAATCTGGACCAATCCATCGATCTCGGGAACGTGCAGACCGTCACCCTTCCGGGCCTGACGCAGGGACAAACCTATCACCTGACCGTGATTGCCTACTCCGTTGACGGGAACGGCCCCGTCGGAACAACCACCCTCACGGCCCAGCCGGAAACCCAGCCCGTTTTCCAGCCTCTCTTCACCGCCGCCACCTCCCTGCAACCCGATCCGGTGACGGATACCGCCGAGGCAAAAGTCACCCACTGGGCGGATCGTGCGCGCGACCGCCATGCCAGGGAAGGCATCGTCCGCGGGGATGCCTATCGTTACGACCACTATCTCACCTGGTACTGGGAACAGCGCATGCTGGAGCTGGAAATTATCGACCGGGTCGCCAAGGGCGGAAATTCCATCACCTTCAACTTCATCACCTACGCCGAGCTCAATCCCGCCGAATTCCGGGCCTTCTTTTTCCCCCAAAACAGCCCCACCGCCCTCGCCACCTACCATCACAATGTCCAGGCCACCTTGGTCTCCACCAACGCCTCCGTCCGCTTTCCGGGGGAAACGGAGTTCCACTACACCACGACCATCTCCTCCAAGGTTCCCGAAAACCGGCCGCTCCAGATCGGGGACAAGATGGAGCTGGAGATCAGCCAGTTCATCCTTGCCCCGAGAAACGGCCGGAACAACTACTACGGCACCGCCTTCCTTTACATCGTCGGACGGGGAATCGTCCCTTGGTACGCCAAGGAATGGGAGGAAGCCTCCCCGCCGGTGGCCGGCGTAACGTCCTTCGATTCCTTCATCCTTCCCGAGGAAGCCTGGCTTGGCGGCCTGACCACCCTGCCCTACCAGTACTCCAACGAGCCGGAAAATCGCTTCAAACAGATGGCGGGAAACATCACTCCCGAGAACGGGCAGCCCTTCATGCTCGGCCGCCGCATCCATCACACGGACTTTCTCACCGGGGCGCATTCCGAGGCGGGCAATCCCGTCTTTACCAATCAAATCGGCAAGCTCGGCCCCAAGTTCGTCGCCCAGAGTTGCGTGGCCTGCCACATCAACAACGGGCGCTCCCTCCTCCCTCCTCCGGGATCCTCCCTGCAAATGGCCGTCGTCAAGGTGGGCTCCTCCGCGGCCGGCGATCCCCACCCGGCGCTGGGAGAGCAGCTGCATCCCGGATCCACCGCCGGGACTCCCGAGGCCGGGGTCACGCTTTCCGGTTTTACCTACACCAACGGCGCCTATGGGGACGGAACTCCCTACTCCCTGCGCAAACCCCAATACCAATTCTCCGGGGTCACCCCGTCCTTTTACTCCGTTCGCGTGGCTCCCGCCCTCGTGGGCATGGGTCTTCTCGAGGCCGTTCCGGAAAGTTCCATCCTCGCCCTGGCCGATCCCCTCGACGCCAACGGTGACGGCATCTCCGGTCGGGCCCACTACGTCCCGGATCCGACCAACCCGTCCGCCATCCGGCTCGGACGGTTCACCCCCAAGGCCAACCAGGCCAAAGTGGTCCACCAAATCGCCTACGCCCTGAATCGCGACATGGGAGTCACCTCCTCCCTCTTCCCGATTCTGGACGGCGACACTTCCTCCGGACCCGTGGAAATCAGTGAACAGGACCTGGACCTGCTCAACCGCTATGTGGCCCTTCTCGGCGTCAGTGCCCAACGCGGTTTGGGGGATCCCGAGGTGACCCGGGGAAAACAACTTTTCACCACCGCCTCCTGCGTGCAGTGCCACACCGCCACCCTCACGACCAGCGCCTATCACCCGATGGGCGAACTGCGCAACCAGACCATCCACCCCTACACGGACCTTCTTCTCCACGACATGGGTCCCGGCCTGGCCGACAACATGGATGAGGAAGGAGCCTCGGGATCGGAATGGCGCACGGCTCCCCTTTGGAACATCGGGTTGAGCGCCGGTGTCAGCGGAGGGGAAGGGTATCTCCACGACGGCCGGGCACGGACAATCGAGGAAGCCATCCTCTGGCACGGGGGCGAAGCCGAGGCCTCCAAGGAAAATTTCCGCACGATGCCGGCAAGCGACCGTGCCGCCCTGGTGAAGTTTTTGAAATCCCTGTGAGCCACCGCCCAAGCGGCCTCACTTTCCTGCTCCCGCAGATGAAATTTTGTGTTACCTTTCCAATTGGTTTGCACCGTTAGCTTAGTGGTAGAGCGCCACCTTGACACGGTGGAGGTCAGAGGTTCAAGTCCTCTACGGTGCACGGAAGTCAGCGAAAACAAAACAGGGAAACGGGTTGAAAAAGTTTTCGTCCGTGGACGACTTCATTTCGCAAGCCCCGCAGGAGGCCCAACCCAAGCTCCGTGAGTTGCGTCGCCGGATCCTCTCCATCCTTCCGCATGCCCACGAAAAGATTTGGTACGGGGTCCCCTTTTACCACGAATGCGGTGAGGTGGTGGGCTTCAGCGTGGCCAAACATCACATTAGCCTGGGCCTGGGAGCCGGGGTGTTGCCCGCGGAACGCCGGAAAAAACTGGAAGAAATGGGCTACCGCACCGGTCAATGCACGGTGCAGATCCGATTTGATCAAAAGATTCCCGCCGCCTTTCTCCGCAAAATGCTGACCGAAAAAGTGAGGCTCAACCGGTCCAAACGGTAGGAGCCGGCCGGCTACTCGAGCAGTTCCTGCA
>DDPU01000032.1:2588-10773 GCA_002342345.1 Verrucomicrobia bacterium UBA2460 | reverse complement strand
TCCACGGTGTCCCGGGCAATCAGCTTGTAGGAGCTGACGATCTTGTTCTGGCCGATGCGGTGGGCCCGGGCCGTCGCCTGCTCCTCCACCGCCGGATTCCACCACGGGTCGAAATGGATGACGGTGTCCGCCCCGGTGAGGTTCAGGCCGGTTCCGCCCGCCTTGAGGCTGATCAGGAACACCGGGATGTCCTGGTTGCGCTGGAACCGGTCCACCTCCCCCGCCCGGTCCACCGTGCCTCCGTCGAGATAACAGTGCTGGATCTTCCGCCGGTTGAGCTCCGTCTGGACCAGCTTGAGAAGGGAAACAAACTGGCTGAATACCAGCATCCGGTGCCCGCCGGAGATCGCCTCCTCCAGGCGGTCGAGGAAGTACTCCATCTTCCCGGAGGGCTCCGTCCAGGTTTTTCCGTTTTGGGGCAGCAGGCCGAGATGGCAACAGGCCTGCCGCAGGCGCATCAGCACCGTCAGCACCGCGATCCGGTCGCGCCCGCCGGACTCCTTGCCGGACAGCTCGCTGACCTGTTTGCGCCCCTCCTCCAAAATCTGCCGGTAGACGCCCTTTTGCTCGTCGGTCATCTCGCACCACGCCACCTGCTCGATCTTGGCGGGAAGATCCTTGGCCACTTCGGACTTCGTCCGGCGCAGGAGGAAGGGCCGCACCCGTTGCCGCAGCCGGTTTTGGGCGCGCTCGTCGCCAAGTTTCGCCACCGGAATCTCGTAGCGGTCGCGGAAATCCGTCGCCGTGCCGAGGTAGCCCGGCATGAGAAAGTCGAAGATGGACCAGAGATCCAAAAGCGAGTTTTCCAGCGGAGTTCCGGTCAGCACCATCCGGTGCTCCCCGACCAGTTTTTTCACGGAAACCGCCGTCTGGCTGGCCCGGTTTTTGATGCTCTGGGCCTCGTCCAGGACGATGGTGTCGAACTCCAGCTTCTCGTACTCCGCGATATCCCGCCGCAGAAGGGCATAGCTGGTGACGATCAGATCGTGCTCGGGAATCCTGGCAAAGAGGCCCTTCCGGCCGGCCCCATACAGCGCCAGCATTTTCAGCCCCGGGGCGAACTTTTTGCCCTCATCCATCCAGTTCATCACCAGGCTGGTCGGGCACAGCACCAGGCAGGGCAGCTTGGACTTCGTCTCCGCCCGGCGCAGTTCCAGAAAAGCCAGGGTTTGCAGGGTTTTTCCGAGACCCATCTCGTCCGCCAGCACGCCGCCAAAATGGTTGCGGGCAAGGTATTGGAGCCAGCCGATTCCCTCCCTCTGGTAGGGCCGGGCGATTTTTTCCAGGCGCGCGGGAAGCTTGGCCTCCTCGAAGTGCACCAGCTCCTCCGGCGGTTTCCAGTTGGAACGACCGTTGAGGGCCCAGCCGGTTCCCTTGAGCGCCTCGCCAAAATAACCCCGGTACCGCTTCTCCAGCCGGTACCGGTTGCCGTCCTGCCGGACCTGGCAGTCCCGCAACACCTCACCGAATTCCGCCACCTCGTCCGTGGGCACCAGGGCGATCCTTCCCCCGGCAAGCCGGTGATGGCTCAGCCCCGTCTGCAGCAACCGTTGCACCTCGGCCTGGCTGAGGGATTCGCTGCCGCTGCCCGCCTTGAAATCAACCTCCACCGTCAGCCAGGATCCCCCGGTGTCGCGCAGGGTGATCTCCGGGGCAATGTAGTCGCAGCGGCCCAGCAGCGACTCCATCCGGGGAGTCAGCTTCACCTCCCATTTTTTTCTCCAACGGGGAAGAACGTTCGCCAAAAAGGCGCCCACCTTGCCCTCGCCGGCCAAAGTGTACCGCTCGGCCGCCCTTTGGCCGGGCAGGAAACCTGCCGCGAGCAGTTCCCGCTGGGCGACGCGCTCGGCCTCGCGGCCGCGCACGCGGTATCGCCGGGGATCGGAAACGTCCGGCACCCAGGAATCCATCCCTTCGTTTTGTCCCGGCATCCCCGTGAGGATGTGCTTCTCCTCCCCGTAGATGGCTTCCAATTGGCAGCTGATCCCCGAAAGAAGGCCGTCCAGTTCGACCCGGAACCTGGGCAGCATGGTCTCAAACTGCAGCTGGCGGAGCCTGTCGCCGGCCTCAAGAAGCACATGACGCTCCAGCACCGGCAATTCGCGCTGCAGGAAGTTGGCCAGCCCCTCGCGCGCCACCGACCGCGGCCCCTTGCGGAGCCCCTCGTAGGCCTGCGGAAGACTGTCCAGCAGCTCCAGATGATCCCCCGCCAGCAACCAGCGTCCCGGGGAGGCTTCCAGAATCTCGCTTCCCTCCGGCCCGTCCGGGGCGGGGACGATTTCCAGATGGAGGACCCCCGCGTCATCCAAATCCGCGCGAAGGCGGGTTCCCTCGGCCGCCCGGCTCACCCGGAGATGCTTCCGGCGACCCATAAAAACGCGCGGGTGCCCGAGCAGCACGGGAAAAAACAGGTCCCGCGCCGCCGCCTGAAGCTCCGCTTCCCCATGGACCGAGGCCCCCTCCATCTTCTCCAGCATCGAGAGAAGAGCCGCATCGGATTCATCAACGACGTAGGGCTCGACCTTGTCGATGGGGACCGCATCGAGGCTTTTGGTCGGTCCCCCGTCGACGGAAGCCTCCACTGTCAGGGGAATTTTTCCCGCCCGCCACGCCTTGCCCAGATCCAGCGGCAGGTGAACTTCCAGGGCCAGGGGCTTGGATCCCTTTCCCGCCAGTTGTCCCAGGACCCTCGGGAATCTCGGCGCCAACGCCCGGGCCGCCGCCGCCACCGGGCCGGCAATGTGCCCGTTCGCGCGGGGAGCGGGAGCGGTGGCGGCTTTTCCGTTCCGCTCAAGATACTTGAGGCTCAGGGCGATGACGTGCGGGCAGACCGTTCCGTACTCCCTCGCCTGGCGGCAGCTGCAGAGATTCTCCACGTCCGCCAGGCGTTTCCCCAGCTTCAGCCGGGCGTTCACCGTGCCCGTCCCCGCCTGCACCACGCCGCCCAGCACCGGGTCGACCCAGTCCACGGACATCACCTTTCCCGCCTCCCAAAGGGAGCGTCCTTCCTGCATGGCGCGCCATCCACCGATCTCCAAGAGCATCTCCTTGGACAGCACGGACGGGATCGGATTATTTTCCGACATACTCCTAAATCGTATGGGATTCCGACAAGGGGGGGCAACCCTCCTCATCGGCCCCTGTTTTCAGCTTGGGAACAACTTTTCCCCGCCCCAGCTGGCCGCCCGTCGCACGGCCACCCCGATCAGATCCTCGGGCACCATCCCGGCGAAACCGGCCCGCATCGCCCCAGCCACCCGATCCGCCATCGCCGCCGACTCCTTCTCCGCCACCTCCACGATCAGCTCGTCATGCACGGTGCTGACCAAGGGGACATCGTCCAGTGCGACCATCGCCCGCTTGATGGCATCCCCGCAGGTTCCCTGCACCGGCGTGTTCACCAGGGCGGTGAACCGCGCCCAGTCCATTCTCCCATCGGGCGGGGGTAGCCAGCGGCGCCGGCCGTACAACGTCCGAACCTCGCCAACCTCCGGATCCTCCGCGGCCTGCCGGGCCTCGTCATGCCAACGTTGCAGGCGCGGGTAAGCCCCGAAAAACTTCCCCCGAAAATCCCTCGCCTCCTTCTCCGAAAGCTTCAGGCCGAAGGAAATTCTCCCGTATTCGGCCAATCCCCGGGCCGACATCCCGTAAAGCAGCCCGAAGTTCACCGCTTTCGCCAGCTTGCGTTCTTCCTCCCCCACCCTGTCAGCCGCCTTGCCGGCCAGCTTGCCGGCGGTGAGCGCGTGGATGTCCTGCCCGGAACGGAACGCGGCCAGCATCGCCTCCTCCTTGGCCAAAAACGCCGCCACCCGCAGCTCGATCTGGGAGTAGTCGGCAATCACCAGGACCTGCTTCGGTCCCGCCACAAAACAGGAGCGCATCCCGGCGTCCCGGCCCACGTTCTGCAGGTTCGGTTCCCGGCAGGAAAAGCGCCCCGTTGCCGTGCCCAGCGGGTCAAACTCCGCATGGATTCTTCCGTCCTTTCCCACCGCTTCCCGGTAGGTCGCAATCATCTGCGCCCGCTTTTCCGCCGCACGGCTCTTCAGCACCAGCTCCGCCGCCGCATCCCCGCTCATCACCAGGGAAACCTCGTCGGTGGATTTCAACTTCAGGCCGCGCTTCTCGAGGGCCTCCTTGACCTGCTTCGGACTCCGGGGATTCAACCCCTCGCCCAGCACCTCCTTGACCTTTTTCTCGGCCTCCGCCCGGTTTTTTTCCGCAGTTCGGGCCAAGAACTCCAACATTTTCCCATCCACCCGGAATCCCCGTTCCCGCATTGCCGACACCACCGGCGCCAGACGGCACTCCAGCTGCCACACTTTCTCCAAACCGGCTTCGCGGAGCTCCCCGGACCAGTCCCGCTTCTTCTCCGGTGCTGCCGGCAGTTCCTCCTGGGAGCCCCCCCGGCCCGCCTCCAGAATCCGCCTTGCCAGCACCTGCTCCTCGGGGCTCATGGCCCGATCCTACCCCACCGCAGGCGCGGTAGAACGGCCAACTTCCGCCTCAACTTGGCCTCCCTGCGGTGGTATCTTCTCGGGATGATCCGCCTCGGCGTGAACATTGACCACGTGGCTACCCTGCGCCAGGCACGCTACCGGAACCACACCGCCGCCTCGGCTCCGGAACCGGACCCCCTGCTGGCGGCCCGGATCTGCATGGGGGCCGGGGCCCATTCCCTCACTGTCCATCTCCGCGAGGACCGGCGCCACATCCAGGACGAGGATGTCCGGCGGATCGCCCGGGAGTTTTCCGACCGGTTGAACCTCGAAATGGCCGCCACCCCCCCCATGGTGGACCTCGCGCTCCGCCTCAGGCCTTCCGAGGTTTGCCTCGTCCCGGAAAACCGCGCCGAGGTCACCACGGAAGGAGGACTGGACGTGGCCGGACAGGAAAAGACCCTTCTCCCCGTGGTGCAAAAACTCCGGGAAGCGGGAATTCTCGTCAGTTTGTTCATCGACCCGGACCCCCGCCAGGTGGCCGCCTCCGCCTCCGTCCGTGCCCCGGTCATCGAGCTGCACACGGGAAAATTCGCGGATGCCTCCCCGGAGAACCACAAGACGGAGCTGGCCCGTCTGGAAAAGGCCGCCCAACAGGCCCACCAGCTCGGGTTACAGGTCAACGCCGGTCACGGCCTGCGCCTCGCCAATCTTCCCGGGCTCCTGCGTGTGCCCCACCTCCACACGCTGAACATCGGTCACTCGCTGGTGAGCCACGCCCTCTCCGTCGGACTGGAACGGAGCGTGCGGGATTTTCTGGAGGCGATCGCCGCATCATGAGCGCGGAACGCCTGCTCGGTCTGGGCATGGATCTGGTCGAGATCGAACGGATCGAGGAATCGATGCAAAAATTCGGCAGCCGGTTCCTGAAAAAGATTTTTCATCCCGCCGAGGTGGCTTACGCGGAAAGCCAGGCCAGGCCAGCAACCCATCTGGCCGCGCGCTTCGCCGCCAAGGAGGCGGCCTCCAAGGCGTTCGGAACCGGCATCGGCAAATCCCTCCCCTGGCTCGGCATGGAAATCGGCCGTCACTCCTCCGGCGAACCCTTCCTGAGGTTCCATGCCGCCGGGGCGGACCTGGCCAAAAACCGCGGCGTGTCGCGCGCCCTGGTCACCCTCAGTCATACCCGCACCCATTCGGCGGCCACCGTCGCCCTGCTCGGCCAATGATCGTTCTCTCGCCGGCCCAAGCCCGTGCCTGGGAGGAAAAAAGCCTCCGCGAAGGCGCGCGCATGAAGGACCTGATGCGCCAGGCCGTTTCCGGTGCCCTGAGGGAAATCCAGCCCCTGCTTCCGGCGCGCGGACATGCCCTTTTTTTGGTCGGCCCGGGCCATAACGGGGATGACGCCGTCCTGCTCGCCTGGGAAATGAGGGAACTGGGATGGGAAGTGGAACTTCTTCTCTCGCGGACCCCGGGTAAGCGGGTTCATCCCGATCCGCGCGTGAAGGCAAAGGTCTGGAAGAAAGCCCTGGTTTGGCCGGCCAAGCCGGAAGGATTCCTAGGGGCCACCGGACCACGGTTGGTGGTGGATGGTCTTCTCGGGCTGGGAGCCGTCCCACCCCCCCGGCCACCGGAAACGGCCATCCTCAACTGGATCGCCCGGGAGCGGCGACCCACGGATCTTTTCGTCGCTTTGGATTTGCCCACGGGTCTCCATCCTTCCGAAGGCCATGCGCCGGGAGCCGTGTTCTCCGCCGATATCACCGTGGCGCTTGGCTCCGTCAAATCCGGTTGCCTGCGGGACCAGGCCCTTCCCCACGTGGGCCGACTGCACGGGGTTCCGGTCGATTTCGGAACGCCGCCTCCCAAATCCAACGCGGACTTTCTGCTTCCTTCCGGGGCCGTGCGCCTCATCCGGCCCCGTCCCGCCAACCTGCACAAGCACTCGGCCGGCATCGTCCATCTTTGGACCGGCTCCACCACCTATCCGGGCGCCGCCCTGCTCGCCTCGGAAGGCGCACTTCGCTCCGGCGCCGGCTATGTGCGCCTTTTCACCGATCGGCCGCTCACCACCGCCATTCCCGGCCGGCTCCCGGAACTCCTGCTTTCCCCGCATTCCGAAGGGACCGCCCCGGATCTCCCCCCGTTTCAAAATCAGGCAACGGCCCTGGTCGTCGGGCCGGGCCTGCCCCCTTCGGAGGCCCTCGCCGACTTTCTGGCTCGCCTGCTGCCAAACTCCACCGTTCCCATCGTCCTGGATGCGGGGGCGCTCGATCTTGTCGCCTCTCATCCCGAATGGCTGGAAACCGCCAAGGCCCCGGTGATCCTGACTCCCCATGCCGGCGAGTTGGCCCGCCTGCTCGGACAAAAGGTCACGGAGCGCGCGGAAGCTGCCCGCGTTTGGCTGGACCGCCACCCGCACACGATCTTGGTGGCGAAAGGCCCCCACACGCTGGTCGCGTCGGCCGATCATCCCCTCAGCCATAACGGCTCCGGCAACCCCGCCCAGGCCACCGCCGGGACGGGGGACGTCCTCGCGGGATTGATCGGGGGCCTCCTGGCGGCCGGATATCCGCCCTTTGATGCCGCCCGCCTGGCCGCGGTTTGGCACGGATTGGCCGCCGACCTTGCCGCATCCGGGGGAGGGCCTTCCGTGCTGGCCACGGATCTGATCCGTCACCTTCCGGCAGCTTGGCGGATTCTTTCCGGACAGGCAGATTGGACGGCGGCATGAATCTCGGTGACGTCCGCCAGATCCGCGTTTGGCTCCAGCTTCTCGACGGAATGCTCGCCGCCGCCGCCATGACCGGGGCCTACTTTCTCCGGGTCCACGTGCTTCCGGAAATCTTCCCGCTGGAGTCGCGGGAGATCGGGGAATTCTCCATTTACATCCCCTATATCGCCCTGATCGGCGTGCTCGCCCCCGTGGTGCTGGGCCGACGGGGCCTTTACCGCAGTTTTTCCACCCGCGGTCGCAAGGGAAACTGGATCCCCCTGGTCGAGGCGGGGCTGATCCTTTTTCTCGTGGGCATATCCGTGATTTTCTTCTTCAAGCAAACCCCCAGCCGTCTGGTCTTCATCTTTTTCGTTCCTCTTTTTTTCCTGATGCTTCTGGCCCGGGAGGAACTGCTGCACCGCTTCCAGAACCTGCGGCGGCATGCGGACCGGTACACGGTCCGCCTGCTTCTTGCCTCCGATTCCCTGGACCACTCCGAGCGCTGGCTCAACCTGCTTTCCGACTGTCCTGCGGGTATCCGCATCACCCGGACCTTCCCGGCGGGAACCGGTTCGGTGGAGGACTTTACCCAGGCCCTCCACGACGATTCCGCGGGCATCGTGCTGTTCGACGTCACCTCCCGCCACATGGATTGGACCGCCCAGGCCATCAAGGCCTGCGAGGAAGAGGGCGTGGAGGCCTGGCTGAGCACCGATTTCGTCGGCACCCGCCTCGCGCGGGCACGCTTCGAGGAGATCATGGACCGCAACCTCCTCGTCTTCCGGTCCACCCGGGCCGGCACCTGGCAGTCGCTCGCCAAGATTCTTTTCGACCGGATCGCCTCCGCCCTGCTCCTTCTTTTTTTGGCGCCCGTGCTCCTGGCAATCTGGATTGCCATCCGACTGGAGTCTCCCGGTCCCGCCCTTTTCCGCCAGCGGCGCAGCGGTCGCCATGGCGACCCCTTCGTCATGTACAAGTTCCGGACCATGCACACGGACGCGGAGATGCGCAAAGACGAGCTGGCCGCCCTCAA
>DDPU01000032.1:0-2556 GCA_002342345.1 Verrucomicrobia bacterium UBA2460 | reverse complement strand
CTGCTGGGGCAAATGAGCCTGGTCGGCCCCCGCCCCCTGCCCACCTACGAGACGCTTGCCATGACCGCCAACGCCCAGCGCCGGCGGCTTAGCGTCACCCCGGGCATGACCTGCCTTTGGCAGATCTCCGGACGCAGCGAGGTGACCGATTTTTCCGACTGGGTCCGCCTCGACCTGGAATACATCGACCAATGGTCCCTCTGGCTCGATTTCCAGATTCTTCTCCGGACGATTCCCGCGGTGCTCTTCGGCCGGGGCGCCCGCTGATCGGGACGGTGAATCCCCTCCTCCTCGACGTTCCCCCGGCGGAATGGAATCTTCCTCCCGCCGAACCCTGGCGGGAAAAGCAGCTGCGGACATGGGTCTTTGAGCGTTTCGCCTCCTCCTTTCAGGAGATGTCCAATCTGCCCGTCCCGCTTCGGGCCGATCTGGCCGCCCGTTTCCGCATGGCGGCGGTGGAGACGGTCAAAATCCAGGGCTCGGCCGACACCACCCGGAAAATCCTCTGGAGGCTCGGCGACGGCTCGCTTCTCGAATCCGTTCTGATCCCCGCCAACCCCGGTCGCGACGGAAACCGCAGCGGTCGCCTCACCCTCTGTGTCTCCAGCCAGGTCGGTTGCGCCTACGGTTGCCGCTTTTGCGCCAGCGGCCTGGACGGTTGGCGGCGCAACCTCACCGCCGGGGAGATCGTCGGACAGGTGCTGGGAGCGGCCAAAATCGCCGGACGCCGGCCCGACAACCTTGTCTTCATGGGCATGGGGGAACCCCTCGCCAACCTGCCCCGCCTGCGCGCCGCCATGGAAATGCTCACCTCTCCCGAAGGCCTCGGCATCGGCGCACGCCACCTGACCGTTTCCACCAGCGGCCTTGCCCCGCAGATCGAGGAACTGGCCAGGGTTCCCGGCCAGTTCCGGCTCGCTCTGTCCCTGCACGCCGGCACCAACGAAACCCGCGACAAAATCATGCCCGTAAACCGCAGATACCCGCTGGAAAAGTTGATTCCCGCCTGCGAGAGCTTTGCCCGGGCCAAGCGAAAGATGATCACCCTCGAGTACATCCTCATCCGGGATCTCAATGACAGCCCGGACGAGGCGCGCGCCGTGGTTCGCCACGCCCGCCGGCTCCACGCCAAGGTAAACCTGATCCCCTACAACACCGTGGAGGGCCTGCCCTACGAGAGACCGGCGGAGCCCGCCATCCGGCGCTTTCAAATGGTGTTCCGGGATGCGGGCGTCGAGGCAACCGTGCGGCGCGAAAAAGGCCACGATATCGACGCCGCCTGCGGCCAACTCCGCCTCCGCGAGGAAAAGGCGGCGTTTCCCTCCTAACCCTTCCCGATCTTCGACTCCTTGCCCACCCCCCCGCGGCTGCGCAGGTGGATGGTTTTCTTTTCCAGATCGTGGACGGCCCGGATGTAGCGGACCGTCTGGCTCTTGGCCCGCATCAGGATGGTGTGGGTGATCGCCTTGTGGCCGATCAGCTTCACGCCGGGCAGCAACGGACTCTCAATGATGCCGGTGGCGGAAAAGATCGCGCTCTCCCCGGTGACAATGTCCTTGGAACGGTAAATCCGCTGGATCTCCGATTCCGGAACCCCTTTCACCTCCCGCGCCTTGGCCTCGGGATTCGGAAACCACATGCGCAGCTGAATTTCCCCCCCGAGAGCCCGCAGGGCCGTTGCCGTGAGCACCCCCTCCGGCGACCCGCCGATTCCCACGTAAAGATCGATCCCGGAATCCGGAAGTGAAGGCGCCACCGCCGCGGTGATGTCCCCGTCCCCGATGGTGCGGAGCGACGCGCCGCAGCGGCGGATCGCGTCAATGAACGCCTGGTTGCGCGGACGGTCCAGCACCAGCACCACCATGTCCGTGATCCGCTTTCGCAAAATCCGGGCCATTCGCGGCAGCGTCTCCTCCAGGGGCGCATCGAGAAAATTGGCCTCGGGATCTTCCCGGCGAAGATGATCGGCCACGGCCGGACCGTAGGCCACCTTGTGGGAGTAGTAGCTGGGGATGTTCCGCATCGCCGGCCGCGTGACCCCCGCGGGGAGTTCCGCCGCCGCCATCACCGAGATGGCGTTCGGCGAGCCCTTGGAGAGGTTGGTGGTTCCGTCAATCGGATCCAGGGCGATGTTGAAAACCGGATCCTGGGCACCCCATCGGCCAAGTTTGTCGCCCAAAAATATTCCGGGGGCGTTGTCCTTGATGCCTTCACCGATCACCACCTCCCCGCGAATGTCCACCAGGTCAAAAACCCCCTGGATGGCATCGCAGGCGGCCGCGTCCGCCTGCTCTTTCTCCCCTTTTCCGATGAAACGCATCGCGTTGAGGGCGGCGTTTTCCGTGGCGCGTACAAATTCGAACTCCACGGAGCGCTCCAGGTCGGCCATGGAAAAAATCTAAAGCAGGGATTCCGGCGGACGAGAGGAATTGGCCCCCGCACACCCACCCCTGGCCTTTGCGGTTACCCCTCCGGGCTGTTGGTATTGTGCGCTTACACGCACGCGCAATGCGCCCCCGCACACCCACCCCTGGCCTTTGCGGTTACCCCTCCGGG
>DDPU01000064.1:5549-26368 GCA_002342345.1 Verrucomicrobia bacterium UBA2460 | reverse complement strand
CGCTTGGAGGGATTGTAAGTGGGTCTCATGGACGATCTTGGATAAGTCGAAAATCATGCCCGGAGCAGGGCAGGGAGTCAATGTTTGTTGGCCGGAAGCGCCCTCCCCGATCCTCACCTGCCAGGCAGCATCCCCAAAAATTCGGCGATTTCCCCCTCCAAATTATACGCATGGGGAGCGACGCGGAGCAGGGTCCTTCCCCCGTGCTCCTTTCTCCAGGTGACCCTGATTTTTGCCTCCTCCATCCTCCTGCCCAGTTCCCCCCAGCCGCCCGGCGGCTCCAGGAGACTGGTAATCACCCGGTCCTCCCCGTTCCCACCGTAAATCTCCAGGCCCGCGCGACGGGCACCGGCACGCAACTGGCCTGCCAACGCCAAGGCCCGTTCGGCAACTTCCCTTCTCCCGATGCTTTCCAGAAGTTCCAGCGAGGCCCGCATCCCCTCGATTCCCGGCAGGTTGAGGCTGCCCGGCTCGTAGCGCCGGCCTCCGGATTCAAAAACCATCTCCTGCTGGGCCAAAAAATCGGGACTGGTCACGTTCCACGATCCCAGCAAGGGCGGGCGCAACCGGTCCCAAACCCGCTTTCTCACCATCAGAACACCCGCACCAAGAGGACCGAGCATCCACTTGTGGGAATCGGCGGCGAGAAAGTCGGCCTCCGCAAAGGAGGCGGGCAGCACGCCGAGGGTTTGAATGCCGTCGAGACAGAGCAGGATGTTTTTCTTTTTGAGTTCCGGCCCGATCACCGCAAGGTCCGGCTGGTGGCCGCTGAGGTAGTGGGCGGTGGCCAGGGAAACCAGGCGGGTCCGGGAAGAAAGCGCCGGCCGCACCGTCTCCCAGCGGATCGGCTCGCCGGGCTCCCGGCGAATCGGCACGGCCCGAACTCCCCGCGCCCCCAACTCCCTCCAAGGATAGACGTTCGCGGGATAGTCGAGGGGGTCATAAACCACCTCCTCCCCTTCCCGCCAATCCAGCCCCAACGCCACCAAACCCAAGCCTAGCGCGGTCGGTCCAAGCAGGGAAACCTCCTCGGCCTCACAGCCAAGAAAGCGGGAGGCCACCGCACGCGCCCCGGCCACCCTCCTCCAGATCGCGTCACTTTCCTGCCGCCCCACCGCGGCCTCCCGGCTCCACGCGGTGATCGCCTCATGGGCCGGCCCGGTGATCGGGGCCACGGCCGCATGGGCCAGGAAAATTCCCTCGAGCGATGCCGGAAAGAGCCGCCCCCGCTCCGGTTGCGAGAGGATTGGGGAGAGATTCAAATGGTCGGCGCCGTTGGGGACCCCTCGCCGGGGAGCCCGGGTCGAGGAACCGGAAATTGCGGAACGGCTAGTCGCTCAATTCCACGTTCCAGTAGGCAAGATCGAGGAAATGGCGCCAGGTCTCCGGTCCGTTCCGGGAAATCTGCACGTTGAGGAACGTGCGGAGCTTCGGCCGCTTGGGTTTTTTGACCAGCTTCATGCTGGCCTCATGCGGACGGCGGTTGCCCTTGCGGGTGTTGCAGGGGATGCAGGAGCAGACCACGTTCTCCCAGGTGGTGGTGCCCCCCTGATCCCGGGGGATCACGTGGTCGAGATTGAGATCCTTGCGGTCCTTGTTCTCCCCGCAGTACTGGCAGGTGAAGGCGTCCCTCTCGAAAACATTTTGGCGGGTTAACTTCACCTCCTTTTTGGGGATGCGGTCAAAAAGCATCAGGACGATCACCCGCGGGACCCGGATGCGGAAACTGATGGTGTGATAGGCGTCTTCCCCCTCGTATCCCCGGCTGGCCTCGCGCCAGCTGGGAAAATCAAAAGTGCGGAAGTCCTGCCCATCCCCATCCACCACCTGCGCATGCCCCATGTAGAGAAGACTGAAAGCCCTCTTGACGGAACAGATGTGCACCGCCTGCCAAAACCGGTTCAGCACCAGAACCCCCTGCGGCATGGCCAATTCCATATCCCCTATTCCTAGACGAGGAAAAGTTATCGTCAACGGGGTCGGTTTTCTCTTGATCCACAACTATTTTCCCCGCCTAATTTCCCCTCCTGTGACCCGCAATCAACGGCTTTTTTTGCTGATCGCCGCAACGGTTCTTGCATCGAGCGCGCCCCTGCCGGCAGCCGTCTCGCCCCAGGACGACTATCTGAAGATCTACATGATGATCAATGATGGCGAAAAGCTCAGCCAATCCGGCCAGGTCTCCCAAGCCAGGGAAAAGTATGAGACCGCCCTGAGCCGCCTCGAAAAACTGAAGAATGAAAACCCCGAGTGGGAGCCGACCATCGTCCGCTACCGCATCAAGGACCTCAACGAGAAGCTGGCCGGCCTGAAGTCCGCCAAAGACACTCCCGCCCCTTCCGCCCCGGAGCCAGCCGTGCCGGCCCCAACCCCCGCCAAGACGGAGCCCGCTCCCCCGACCAAAAGCGAGTCCTCCTCCCCGGCCAAGAACGAGCCCGCGTCCTCCCCGCTTCCCCCCGCCTCGGACGATCCCTCCACCCTCCGCCAGCGGATCATCCAGCTGACCGGGGAGCTTGAATCGGCCCGCACGGAACTGAAGCGGGCCAAAACCGATCTGGAGCAGGCTCTGGCAGAGAAGAAAAGCCTTCAGGATAAGACGCCTTCCGGGGGGGATGCCGGCATGGCCGCGCTCCAGCAGGAGAACGCCACGTTGCGCTCCAAGCTCACCGCCGCCGAGGAAAGCCTGAAAAAAGCGGCCGGGGGCGATTTGTCCGGCGAGATGTCCTCCCTGCGGGGCCAGGTGGACTCCTTGGAAAAAAAGCTGGCGGAGGCAAACGCCAAATCCTCTGAACTTGCCCGGGCCAACGAGGACTACAAAAAGCAGATCGCTGACCTGACTTCAAAAGTTCAGTTGGCCGGCACCGCCGGCAAGACGGACTCCGCCTTGGCCAAGGAAAACGCCATGCTGCGCGGCATCCTGGACCGCCAGCTCAAGGAACAGGCACGCCGGGAGGCCGCCCGACGCCTGGTCCTGGACGAATTCCGGAATCTGGCCGTCTCGACGGAAGCGCTCAAAACCCAGATGGAGGTGCTCAGCTCCCCGCTGGTGGCCCTCAGCGAGGAAGAGCAGGGCATGCTGAAAGTTTCCTCGCCCACGCTGACGGCTCCGGAACCCGCCGCCACGACCGGCACCGCGACGCTCAGCACCCCGGCGGAAAAACCCGCCGGGCCGGAAAGTTTCGCCGAAAAACCCCGCATTCCCGAGGAATTCAAGGGAACGGCGGAACAAGCCATCGCGCTGTTCAACGAGAAAAAATACGACGAGGCCGCCGCCGCCTACCGGCAGATCCTCGAAAAATACCCCCAGTCCATCTACGCCCTCGCCAACCTGGGCGTCATCCTTTCCCGGCAGGAGAAATACAAGGAGGCAGAAAAGATCCTCAAGGAGGCGATCCGCGTGGCCCCCAACGACGCCTTCGCCCATTCCGTGTTGGGAATCGTCCTGGTGCAGGACAAGAATTTTGACGAAGCCATCCAGATTCTCAGCCGGGCCGTTGCCCTGAGCCCCAATGATGCCAGCACCCGCAACTATCTGGGGATCGCCTGCCAAAACAAGGGGCTGACCGAGGCGGCCGAACAGGAGTGCCGCAAAGCCATCGAGCTCGACGAGGGATACGGCGACGCCCATTTCAACCTTGCGGTGATTTATGCCTCCCAGCAGCCCCCGGCGAAGGAGCTTTCCAAACGCCACTACTATCGCGCGCTGCAGCTTGGGGTGCCGAAGAACGAGGAGCTGGAAAAAACCTTTAATTAGCCGGCTTGGGCAAGCTGAACCTCGACCCGGGTTCCCCGGCCGACCTTCGAAAAAATCCTCACCACGCCCCCGTGTGCCTCCACGGTCCGGCGCACCAGGGCGAGGCCCAGGCCGGTGCCGCCGGGCCGGCGGGAGAGAAAAGGCTCAAAGAGGCGGGCGGCGATGTCCTTGCCCATGCCTTTCCCCCGGTCACACACCGCAAGAATCACCTTTCCTGACGCCACCCGGACTTGCAGTCGGAGGGCGCCTCCTTCCTTCATCGCCTCGATGGCATTGAGGACGAGGTTGAGAACAGCCTGCTCGAGCAATGCACGATCCCCCCGGATCCGGGCAACCCCCTTCTTGGGCAACCTGAGGAGCGGGTGAATCCGGGCGGCGGCCATCTTGGTGCGGGTCAGCAGAACCACCTCCTCCATCAGCTCCCTGGCATCCAGTTCCCCCATCTTTGGATCGGCGGACCGGGCGAGGTTGAGGATGCGGTCCAGGATGACATTCATCTGGCCCAGTTTTGCCTCGATCAGCCGCAGGTCCCTCGCCTGGGCTTCCGAGGAGGGAAGCCCCCGCACCGCCCCGGGCCAAAGCATCCGCACCACGGTCAGCGGATTACGGACCTCATGCGCCACCTCCGCCGCCAGCAGTCCCAGGGAGGAAAGCCTCTCGCGGTTCCTGAGCTCCTCCTCGGTTTGATCCAGACGGGAAGCGAGACGGGCGCGTCCCAACGCGGCGGCGGCCATTCCGGCCAATCCGGCGAGGATACGGATCTCCGCGTCGGAAAAACGCCGCAGGTTCCGCGTTGCCACGCAGAGAACCCCCAGGCATCCCTGCGGATCCGCTAGGGGAACCGCCGCAAGGGAAGTAAGCCCCTCCCTGCGGATCCGCTCGGTGTGCAGGTCCTGCGGATTTTCCTCCACCCGCACGAGCGTGAACGGTCGCCGGCGGCGCACCACGTAACCGAGGACGGTCTCCGCCGCCGGAAGGGGAGGCTGGAGGCGATACCTTTGGGAGGCGCCCAGACAGACCTCGAGGCGCAATTCCTGGGTTTGGGGATCGAGCAGGAAAATCGAGGCGATTTGCGCGCCGCAGAGCCGCTGGGACCCGCGGGCCACGCGCTGCAGGATGGCCGGGACGGTTTCCTCGGCTCCCACCGCAGCTCCCACCTCGGAAAGAGCGGCCGCTTTTTCTCCCTCTTCCCTTGTTCCCGCCACCCGCCACGCCAGCCCCAGCCAGCCGGCACCGTCCCGGGCCAGTTTGGCCAGAAGAGCTTCCTGCCCCTCCGAAAAAAAGTTTTTCCGCCGGGTGCCCACCGCAAGCACGCCGATCAGTTTTTCCCCCTCGCTGATCGGTGCGGCCATTTCGCTGCCCCCCCTCCCCAGGGAAGGCCGGCCGGTTTTCACGTCCGCCCTGGCCGCCACACCGCGGCTGGCCACCCAGCCGACCAGCCCGTGGCCGATCCGCCAGCGGCGCCTGCGGTTCTGCTCCGTCAGACCCTTGGCCGCTTCCACCTCCAGATCCCGCCGGCTTGGATTCAGCAGGAAAAGCGCACCCCTCTCGGCGCCAAAAAGGCGGCAGGCGGTCGCCACCATATGGCGCGACAGCCCGGGTCCGCTCAACAGTTGGCGCGGATCCACGCGAAGCTCCGGGGCCTTCATCGCATCAACACCCCTTTGAGGCGCCCGAGCAGGCGCTGCAACCATGCGGGATCCGTCACGGCGCGATCCTCCGGGTCCACCAGGCTGAAGGTGTCCAGGGCTGCGCCCTTTTCCGTGGTGATGCGGGCCGCGCCGATCTGCATGCCTTCATCCGCAATCGCCCCGGTGAGCGCATGCAGCAAGCCCACCCGGTCCGGTGCCTGCACATGGAGAAGGGTCCGGCCGGGCTCGCTATCGGCATCGATCCGCAGGCTGGAGGGAAATTCCGCCTCCCCGATCGCCTGCTGCCAGATGCTCGGCCCCTGCCCCGACAGTTTTTCCCCCAGGAAGTCCCCGCTGATCTGCAGGGATTCCGTGAGGTTTTTTTCGAAGGATTCGCGGTCGACACGGTGGCTGAGGGGCTCCATCCGCTCGTTGCAGACGCGGAAAGTGTCGATCACCACGTCGTCCGACCGGGTAAAGATATCGGCGCTGAGAATGTTGCCTCCGGCCACCGCAAAGCTTCCCGCAATCTTGCTGAAGAGCCTTTCCCGGTTCCAGGTGACCACGATCACCTCCGTGTGCCCCTCCTCCGGGCAGTCCCGCCACTCCACCAGCGGCCGGAGCGCGTCCTGTCCCCCGAGGCGGTCCGCGAAAAAACGGTGCACCGCCCGGATGTGGCGGGCCATCAGCGCCGCGGGGCACTGGCGCAGATAGGAGCCGCCCATGCCCGCAAGATGTTCCTCCACAACCGACGGGGGAAACTCCCCGGAAAGCTCCGCCACCACCTGCGCGGCGCGACCCCGCCTCTCTTCCTCTTCCGCGCGCAAAAATTCCTCCTCCCCCGCGAGCATCCGCCGGGTCCGGCCGTAAAGGTCCCAGACGAGGAGCTCCCTCCAGCTGGACCAGTTGTTGCGCCCCGCCACCGCGCGGACATCGGCCGCCGAAATCAGCATCAGCAGGGCGAGCCGCTCCTCATCCTGGACAATGCGGGCAAAGGCCCGGATGGTTTCAGGTTCCTCGAGGTTTTTCCGGGAAAAATCTCCCAGGGTCATGTGGTGGTCGACCAGGAAGGTCATCAAGGCCAGTTCCCTTCCCCGAAAACCGAAGCGGCGGGCGACCTGGGCGGCGTACACCGCGCCGATTTCCTCGTGGTGACGGGTCAGCTCCGCCTTGCCGGTGTCATGCAACAGAACGGCAAGGGCGAGGATCTCCGGCACCTCCACGCGAGCATACAGGTCGCCGTATTTCCGGAGATCCGGCTCCTTGGAATCCAACATGGCGTCCAGCTGCTCCAGACAGACCAGGGTGTGCTCATCCGCCGTGTAGCGGTGAAAAAATTCGTGCTGCACCAAGCAGGTGAGCGGGGCGAATTCCGGAAGGATCCTGCCGAGCACGCCCCCTTCATGCATCCAGCGCAGAATGCGCCCGACCTTTCCCTTCTGCCGGAGAATGTGGAGAAAGGTTTCCCTGACCTCGGGGCTCTTCGCCCACTCCTCCGTGCACAAGGGGAAATTGGCGCGGATCAGGGAAGATAGCTCGGCCCCGGGGACGGACCCCTGATCCTGCAGGATGCGGAAAACACGGATCATCCGCAGGGGGTCCTGCCGGAAAACTTCCGGGCTTTCCGCCCGGAGTTCGGCACCGCTCAGAAAAAAGCCGTCGCTGGCACGCCGGGCCCCGCTCCATCCGGAAAAGAAGGCCCAGATCCCGCGCGGACGCCCGGTTTTTTGCTGGCAGATCCGCGTGGCGGCGGCGTTGCAGGTCAGGTGAATCTGCCGGAGGTGGCCGTAGGTTTCCCTCATCAAGCTTTCGCTTTTTCTGAGGATGTTGGGCTGCGGATAGCCCATCGCCTCCGCCAGTTCCCCCTGCAGACGCAGGGTGAGGACGTCTCCGGGACCGCCCTGCAGGATATGCAGCCGCTCCCGGAGGGTCAGGAGGAACCCGAACGCGGCTTCGGCCTGGGCGGCTTCGCCCGACCCCAGCCACCCCCGGCTGACCAGCTCCCCCAGCGTCGCACCTTCCCCGGAAATCCGCCCCACCCAGCGCAGGTTGTGAAAATCCCGCAGGCCTCCCAACCCCGTTTTGAGGTTGGGCTCCTGGACAAAAACCGTGCCTCCTTCCTTGGCATGCCGGGCCGCCTGGTTTTCCAGCCGCCAGGCAAGGTAATCCTCCACGCCCCGCAGGACGTTCCGCCGCCGGAACTCCTGCTCGAATTCCTCCCAGAGACGGACAGATCCGGTCAGCCGGCGGGCGTCAAGCAGGGCGGTCTTGATCATCGGATCGGCCTCCGCGCGGCTGATGGTTTCCGGAAGGGTCCGGCAGGCATGCCCCACCTTCATTCCCAGATCCCAGAGGACGTAAAGGATCTGTTTCACCACCTCCTCCGCCGTGCGGTTGGTGGTGCCTTCCTGCAGAAAAACCAGGTCAACGTCACTGGCCGGGCTCATCTCCTGCCGCCCGAAACCGCCCACCGCCCCGAGCACCAGACCATCGGCCGCCGCCTCCCCTCCCGCCCTCCGCCAGAGTTTTTCCAGGACGACGGTGATCAGCTGGGCCCGCCGGTGGGCCAGATCCAACCCGGGAACCCCCGCCCGCGCCTGCTCCTCCAGACGCCCCTCCTCCATGCGGAGGAATCCCCGGTACATGTCGAGGACCGCGGGGGAATCCACCCCCGGCCCCAGCGCGGCCTCGGCTCTTTCCAAAACGGCCCGCAACCCGGCGCTGCGGACCGGCCCGTCCCCGGAATCCGCCTCGAAAGGGCCGCCCTCCACGCTCACTCCAGCGGCTGGTCGGTGGCCGCATTGAGGATTTTGAAATCCTCAATGTTGGCTGCGGGATCCGTCTTGAAGCTGAACTGTCCGGAGCATCTCCGCTGAAGTTCGACGAGCAATTCGTCGTCCTCCGTGCGCAGCCGGTGCAAAACCCCCGGATGGACGACCACCTTGATTTCGTGCACCTCCGGATGCTTGCGGAGAACCCGGCTGATTTCCCTCTGGATCTCCACGCTCATCGTCTCGTAGGACTTGACCATTCCCTTGCCGCGGCAGGAGGGGCATTCCATGTAGACGGAGCGGCGGATGCTTTCCTGCACCCTTTGCCGCGTCATCTCCAGCAGCCCCAAAGCGGAAATGGGCAGGGTGTGGGTGCGGGCGCGGTCGCGCCGGAGACAGTCCTTGAACTTCTCGTAGACTGCGGCCTGGTCGCGGCGGGAACGCATGTCGATGAAATCGATGACGATCAGCCCCCCCAGGTTGCGCAGCCGGAGTTGCCGGGCGATTTCCTCGGCGGCCTCCAGGTTGGTTTTGCGGATGGTGTCGTCATGGTCCTTGCCCCCGCGGGTTTTGCCCGTGTTCACGTCAATCGAGACAAGGGCCTCCGTCTCGTCGATCACCAGGGAGGCGCCGGACTTCAGCCAGACCTGGCGGCGGAGGGCGTTCTCGATCTGCCGGTTGACCCCGTAGGCCTCAAAAAGCGGCTCCGCCGCGAGGTGGCGCTTCACCTTCCGCAGGGAGCGCTGGGAGATGAGCCCCACCAAATCGCGGACGCGTTTCTCCGCCTCCTCGTTGTCCACCACCACCTCATCCACCTCCTCGGTGAGAAAGTCGCGCACGGAACGTTCCACCAGGTCGGGCTCCTCCAGCAGCACGGCCGGGGCGGTTTTGGTTTTCATCCCCTCCTCCACACGGCGCCACTGTTCCAGCAGCAGGGCGAGGTCGCGGACAAAATACCGGGCCTGCATGCCCTCCCCGTTGGTGCGCAGGATGACGCCCATGCCGTCCGGGATATCCAGTTCCTGGAGGATCTTGCGGAGACGGGCCCGCTCCTGGGGATCCTCGATCTTGCGGGAAACCCCGCTCATCTCCCCAAAAGGCATCAGCACCAGATAGCGCCCCGGAAGACTGATGTTGGTGGTCACGCGGGCCCCCTTGGTGCCGATCGGCCCCTTGTTGACCTGGACGATCACCTCCGCACCCGCCGGATAAAGCTTCGGGATGTCGTTGCTGGTGATGCGCGGCTTGCGCCCACGTCCTCCCCTCCGCTCGACCGCCTCCACCTGTTCGTCCATGGCCGCGGGCACGGCGTCCCAAAAATGGAGGAAGGCGTTCTTTTCATGGCCGATGTCCACGAAAAGCGCCTTGAGGGATCCTTCCACGTTATGAACCCGTCCCTTGTAAATGTTCCCGGAAATGCTCCGGTCCCCCTCACGCTCGATCGAAAACTCCTCGACAACGCCCCCCTCCAGCAGGGCAACCCGCTTCTCCAGCGGTTCGACCGAAATGAGAAGACTGCGCCGCTCCTCCCGGGGCTTGCCCCTGAGGATTCGTTTGATGGTTTCCAGTATCATGGTGTTTTGGTTTCCTTTCCGCGGCGGCGCCTCAGCCAAGACGCCTTTGCCGCCAGATGCTTTGCATCAACCCCATCGCGGCCATACACACGGCCAGGAAGGTTCCTCCATAGCTGACAAAAGGAAGGGGAATGCCGGTGATCGGCACCACCTTGATGGTCATTCCCACGTTGATGAAAAAATGCGTGAAGAGCATCCCGAGAACTCCCCCGGCCAGCAGTCTCCCCTCCAGATCGGGGGCGCGCATCCCAATCCAGGCGATGCAGAGCAACAGGGCCGCCTGACCAAGAATCAGCAGTCCACCGCCCAGAAAACCCCACTCCTCCCCCAACACCGAAAAAATAAAGTCGTTGTAGGCGATGTTTTTCGGCAGGAATCCGTAGAGGTTCTGGTCGCCCCGCAGGAATCCCTTTCCGGAGAAGCCGCCGGAACCGATGGCGATGATCGACTGGCGGATGGTCCATCCCGAGCCGAGCGGATCCAGATTGGGGTCGAAAAAGGTGCGGATGCGGTTGTTTTGGTAGGTCTTGAGGAAGGGGATTTCCTTTCCGAAATGCCCGACCCACAGGTAAATCGCCAGGACTCCGGCAAGCCCGGCCCCCAACGGGACCAGCAAAAACCGCAGCCGGGCGCCCCCGGCAAAAAGAAGTCCGAAGGCCATGGGCAGGAAAACCGCCGCCGAGCCGAGATCCGGCTGCTTCAGGATGAGAAAAATCGGCACCAGCGCCAGTCCGACCAGGGCAAGGACTGTGCGGAACTTTTCCATGCGCTCCCGGAAGGAGACCAGCAGGGCGGTGGCCCCGACCAGAAAGGCGATTTTCATCACCTCCGCCGGCTGAAACCCCACCGGACCGAACCGGATCCAGCTCTTGGCCCCGTTCACTTCCCGCCCGAAGATCAGCACCGCCAGAAGAAGAAAGATCCCTCCCCCGAACCAAAACCATCCCTGGGAAACCCACCGGTGGTAATCGGAAAAGGCCAGGCCGAAGAAAAAAGCCAGACCCAGCCCCACCCACGCCGCCTGCTGAACGGAGGCGTTTTTCAGGTCCGCCTGCTCGCTGCTATGGGTGGCGCTGTAGATGACCAGGACGCCGACGGTGCAAAGCCCCAGCATCAGAAAAAAACTCGGCCAGTGAAAACCCCGCCACGGAGAAGCGCGCTTCATCACCGGCTCCTCCGCAGGTTCCGCCCGGCGCCGCCGCTGTTGTTGCCCTCATCAAACCAGTTGAAGATGCCGCCGAAAATCCCGCCATCCCCGTCCGTGTCGTCGGCACCCCCCGCCCCGGGCACATAGGAGCCGTCCGATGCGGTCACCCCGTGAAAATGCCCCACCACCGGGGTCTGGTAGGCCATCACCGGGGGAACCCCCTTGTCCATTTCGAAGATATGGAAAAGGATCTCCGAAACGAGGGGGGCGCAGGTGGTTCCCCCCGAACTTCCGCCCTCCACCATCAGGGTGATCGCGTATCGCGGATCCTTGGCCGGGGCAAATCCCGTGAACCAGGTCCGGGTGTCCTTCACCAGTCCGCCGCCGATCCGCGTGGTGAACTGGGCGGATCCGGTTTTTCCCGCCACCTCAATGTCCTTCACCGCCGCATTTTTCCCGGTTCCCTCCGTGACGACGGCCCGCAACCCCTCCCGGACCGCCTCGAGATTTTCCGGCCGTACCCCCAGATCCGCCCGCTTCACCGCACGGGGAAATTCCCTCACGGGTTGCACCTCCCCCTCGGAAGAGACCGCGACAGCCTGCACCAGGCGCGGGGCGTAGACGGAACCGCCGTTGGCAACCGCCGACATCATCACCGTCATCTGCAGCGGGGTAACGCGGACGTATCCCTGGCCGATCGAGGTGTTGGCGGTATGACCGTCGCTCCACCTTTCCACCGCCGGAGCCGTGGGCCGGGGCCCCTGCCGCCCGCCGGCCACCCAAGCCTCGATGTGTTCCTTGTATTTTTTCTTCCGGTCCGCCATCCGGTCCTCCATCCATTTTTTGCCCGGCATGGTCCCGGGGTCCTCCCCCGACAACTGCGGCTCCCCGTCGGGCCCCAGCAGAAGCCGCTGCCCGAAGCCGATCCTTCTCCCCATCTCCGTCATGGAGTCGATCCCGGTGCGCACGCCCAACTGGTAGAAAAAGGTGTTGCAGGACATCGCCAGGGCTCGCTTCAGGACGATGGAACCCTGGCCGTCGGGATTCCAATCCTTCCACCAGCGGTCCCCGATGTAGACCGAGCCCGGGCTGGAAATCACCGTCTGCGGGGTGAAATTGGCCGCCGGATTTTCCAGGGCAGCCAGCGCGGTCAGGGTCTTGAAGGTGGATCCCGGGGCATAGGCGCCGATGGCACGGTTGAGCATGGGCTTGGTCTCGTCCGTCAGGATCCGCCGCCATCCGTCCGAAGGACCGGCATACCCCGGCACAAATTCATTGGGGTCAAAGTTGGGAACGGAAACCATCGCGAGGATATCGCCGCTATGGGGATCCATGACCACACAGGCCCCTCGCCCGACCCTCCGCATCACCCCCTCAACAATCGACTGGATCCGGGCATCCAAGGTCAGATAGACGCTCTTTCCGGCCTGTGGGGCCTGATAGCCCTGCTCCTCCATGATGAAACCGAGGTTGTTTTTTTTCAGGATTTTTCCGCCGGGGACACCCTCCAGGTCGGCATTGAATCCTCGTTCGACCCCCTCCTTGCCCACCACCTCGGGCTGGAAGGTCTCCAAGGTTTGCTCCTCGGGGGCCCCGACAAACCCCAGCACGTGGGATGCGAGCGCACCGTAGGGATACCAACGCACCGGCCGGGCAGCGGCGTTGATTCCGGGGATCCGCGGATCCCTCTCCGCCATCCGCGAAAGCGTGGCGAAGTCGATCTTGGTCGCCAGCTGGAAAGGGGTGTTCGGCCGCTGGTGGGCATGCCGACGAAGGTCATCGACGTCGTATTGGATCTCGATCCCAAGGTTGCGGAGGGGTTCCACCGCCATTTCCTGGACAATCCGCTCGATGTCGACCTGGCGCTGCTTGCGCCGCTTTTCCCCCGTGCCGACTTCCACCAGGGTCATCGGCAAACGCCCATGGTGGGCCCGCGCGTAGTTTCCGGAAAGTTCCCGGACATAAAGGTCGACGTCGTACCGCGCCTCATTTTCCGCAAGGGGAAGTCCGTTGCGGTCCAGGATCAGGCCGCGGGGCGGGGGCAGAAGGATGGGGATGGTGGTCTGATTCAGCAGGCTTTGGGCATGTTTTTCCCCCTCGACAATCTGCACCACGAAAAGCCTCTGGAGGAGAATCGCGGCGGCCGCCAGAACCACGACCATCGCGGCCTGCAGGCGTCGGGGGATGTTGGCGGTGGGGCGGGCGAGGAGCATCAGGAAATCCTCCGGGGCCGGCGCGGGGACATGGCCGGCCGATGCTCCCTTTCCAGCCACCATCCCATCGGCACGGCGGCGAGACCGTTGACCACGCCGGCGAGGATCATGGCCACGCTCAGCGGGAAAGGCCAATTCCACGCCCGGGTCTCCATCTCGTGGAAAAGATGATCCAAAACAAAAAAAGCCACCGCCGCGAGCACGGATCCCGCGGCCTGCTCCCCCGCGGAAGCCCCTTTCCACCAGCCCCGCTGGGAATGCACCAGCAGGCCAACCGCGCCGATCACCAGCACATGGTGACCGAGGGGGGAAAAGGTGGTGAAATCCCAGAAAAATCCCGTCAGCAGCGACCATCCAGCCAAACGCACACCCCCCAGCGCCAAACCTGCCTGGATGGTGACCGCCGCCAGAAGATTTGTGGCCAACGCCCAGGAGCCCCAGGTTTCCGGGCCGACAGCCCGCAGCAGCCACACGGCCAAGGCCAGAAGAAGGAGGCGGGCAAAGACAGAGTTCATTTTTTTGCGGGAGCGGCCCCGGTGAGCACAAAAAGCTCCCTCAGATCGTTGAGATCGGTGGCCGGGATCACCGTTCCCTCGCGGTAAAGCCCCGAGTTTTTCTGGTTGGTTCGCGGCGGGGCGTCGCTCACCGTGCCTACCAGGAGATTGGGCGGAAAAGTTCCTCCCAACCCGGTGGTGAGAACGCGTTGCCCGACCTCGAACTTGCTGTCGCGGGTCACGAATGTCATCCGGCAGATCGGCTGGCCCCCGTTCAGGGGAGTGTCCCCCATCAGAATGCCGCGGGCTCCGGATCCTTCCGCCAGGACGCTGACCTTGCAGTTCTCGTCGGAAATGAGCATGACCCGCGTGGTGGAACGCCCCACCGTGCCGGTCTTCCCAACCACGCCACGGGGAGTCAATACCGGCTGGTCGGGGGCAAGGTTGGGATCGTCCTTCCACCCGCGGTCGACCAGCACGGAATTCCACCAGTTCGAAGGATCCCTTTCCACCACCCGGCAGGCCAGCAGCCGGTAGGACTGCTGGTCGCGGAAGGCGAGCATTTCGCGGAAGCGGTCGTTCTCCGTGCGAAGATAGTCCATCTGGCGGATTTCCGCCTGAAGCCGGACGTTCTCCGCGCGCAAATTCCGGTTCTCCTCCTCCAGTGCATCGTACTGGCGAAGGCTCTGCCGGAAATCCCCCCACCGCTCACGGATGCCGGCCCACGCCCGGGCAAAGGGGGAAATCGTCTCCACGGTGATGTGCTCCGTCCATCGGTTGGTCACGGGCGCGAAAAAAACCACGCCGACCACGGCCATCAGCAACAGTGCGGAACCTAACAGCAGGCGGATGCGGGCCATGGGGCGGGGCGGGAGGAGGGGACGTCGGCTGCCGGGGAAGGGCGGGTCAACCCCGTCCGTCCGCCATGGTCAGCTTCGTCAAAAACTCCAATTCATCGAGGACCTTGCCGGTTCCCTCCACCACCGCACTCAGCGGATCCTCGGCCACGTGGATGGGCAGGCCGGTTTCCTCGCTCAAAAGCCGATCCAGCCCGCGGAGAAGGGCCCCGCCTCCGGCCAGAACCACGCCACGCTCCACCAGGTCGCTGGAAAGTTCGGGAGGGCAGCGCTCCAGGGTCAACCGGACGCTCTCCAAAATGATCTGAATGGGTTCGAGGAGCGCCTCGCGGACTTCCTGGGAGGTGATCGTGAGGGTCTTGGGCAGGCCGGCCACCAGGTCCCTTCCGCGCACCTCCATGGAGGTTTCCTTTTCCATCGGATAAACCGAGCCGATCTTGATTTTTATGTCCTCAGCGGTGCGCTCCCCGATCATCAGGTTATAGGCCCGCTTGAGATAATTCATAATCGCCTCATCCAGTTCATCCCCCGCCACGCGAACGCTCCGGCTGAAAACGATTCCCCCGAGCGAGATGATCGCCATTTCCGTCGTTCCGCCGCCGATGTCGATGATCATGTTGCCCGAGGCATCCTGAACCGGCAGGCCCACGCCGATCGCCGCCGCCAGGGGCTCCTCGATCAGGCGGACACTGCGCGCTCCTGCGTGGGCGGCGGACTCGCAAACCGCGCGTCTTTCGACCTCGGTAATCCCTGAGGGCACCGCGATCACCAACCTGGGGCGGGGACGCCAGCGGTTCTGGCGCTTGGTGGCCTTTTCAATGAAACATTTCAACATGGCCTCGGTCACTTCGAAGTCGCTGATCACGCCGTCCTTAAGGGGACGAACCGCAACAATCGAACCGGGGGTACGCCCCAACATCCTTTTGGCCTCATCCCCAACCGCCAGCACCCTCCGGGTAGCCTGGTCCATGGCAACCACCGACGGTTCCCTGAGCACAACCCCTTTGCCCCGGACAAACACCAAGGTGTTTGCCGTGCCCAAATCGACACCCATGTCGTTTTCTAGAAAGGGAAAAAGCTTATCCAACATAAATATGTAAAAAGTAACTCTCCTTGAGAAAAACCTAGCCGTCAATCCCCAAAACCTGCTTTCCCGATGCCAAACCCCCTGCGGCCCAACAAATCCCAAGGTTAACTTTCCCCAATTCCCCGAAATTATCAGCCCCGTCTATTCTCCCAAACTCCAGCCAAAGATCGCCGCGTCTTTTTTAGCTTATTTATCCATCCGAAAACCATCCTACAACTCCTTATCATATTTAAAATGTTGATTTTTAATGCTTTAGCAGTTTTAATCGGCCACAAAGCAAGCCTTTTTCGTAAAAAGTATCCTTAAAGGGACATTTATGCTAATCTTCGGTTTGTGCAAAATTTAAGCTTTATAGAAAGACGGCAAACCCAAAAACTGGGTTGGAAGAAAAATCCGACCACCGCCGACATCAAAGGAATCGTGCATCCACCACCCAGAAAATCCATCCCTTGGAAAAACACCCCTCTCCTGGTAGGGACCGTCTCCTCGGAAAATGGATTGGCGTGCCTGGCAAATCCCCCCCCGGGCATCGATGTTGTCGAGATTCGGTTGGATCGCCTGCTCCAGCGGGGGGTCAACCCGCAGAAAGTCCAGGAGGCCTTGGCAAAAAAAAGGATTCCTGCCCTTCTCACCCTCCGGACACGGGAGGAAGGAGGCGACTTCAACTGGAAATCCCGCCAAAGGGTTCTTTTCTTTCTGGCCTTTCTTCCCTTCGCGGACGCCGTGGACCTGGAACTGAGCAACCTTCCCCGGCTCAGGAGAGTTCTCCACGCCGTGCGGCGGGCACGCAAGGACCTGATCCTGTCCTCCCACTCCCTGAGGAGAAAACTTACCCCCCTGCGGCTGAAACGCCTGCTGTCCGAATTCCGCCGGACGCGCGCCCAGGTCTACAAGATCGTCGGCCTTGCCCGGAAAATCAGCGATCTGCACGACCTCGCCCAACCCCTCTTCTACGCCTCCCATATGCGCCTGGCCGTTCTTGCCTCCGGCCGCCTGTCGGTTGCCTCGCGCCTGGCCTTTCCATGCCTCGGATCACGCCTGGTCTATGTTCACCTCGATGAACCGGCGGCGCCCGGTCAACCGGGCCATGATGCGAGTTTTGCCTTCCGGGACCTGCGCAACCTTCTCTAGGCCGGGAAACACGCCCCCCTAATTCAGGCTGCGCTTCGGACGCAGGGCCCCGGGGACGGATTTCTCGATTTTTCCCGATCCGACCGAAACTACCGGAAATCCTCCCGGGACGGGTCCGCCGTCACGGAAGAGAAATCCCGCAGCCAGCCCATGCAACCCCATCAGGACAAGGATGACCGCAACAACGCCCGCCCCGGCCTGCGCCCGCGCCAGGCGGGCCCGGTACTCCTCCCGTTCCTGCTCCTTCCTTTCCTCAAAGGCCTTGCCCCGGCGACTGAGTTCCTCCGTCAAACGCCCGCGCTCCAGCCGCAGTTTTTCCATCTGCTCCGCGAGCTGCTGGCGCCGGCTCTCCTCGCGACGCTGCTCCGCCGCCGTTTCCCTCGCGGGGGCGGCTTCGCCGGATTCCCTTTCGATCTCCTCCATTTTCAGGTTGATCTCCCGGATGCGATCCCGAACCAGCCACTCCGATTCCACCGTCACCGGCTCCTTCTCCTCCCCGGGCAGGGGGGAGGTTTTCACGGGCACCGCCGCCAAACCGTAAAGAACCGCCGCCAGGAGAAAGCCCAAATTGAGGAACTGAAACCCCACCACCCGCGGCGCACTTTTTTTGGCCGGCAATGGACCACGGAGAAAGAACAGCCCCAGCAGGATCCACGGGGCCAGGGAGATCATTTCCTGGCGATTTGCCAAAAGCTGGTCCCCGCCGGCCAAAACTCCCCCGGCTCCGGCGAGCCGCCAGGCAGACATCACCAAAAGAGCCGTCCCCAGCGAGCGGAACAAAAAGCCGCGATCCCCTCCCTGAATCATGCACCCCATCCTAACCCCCGTCCCCGCCGTCTCCGATACAAAAACTTTCCACAACCCCCCGCCCCCGCCTCTTGACCCCTTCCGGCGGCAGGTTCACCCTAAACCCTGATGCGGGAAAAGTTCTTCGAGCAAGGGACCGAGATTTTCCGCGAAGGCGATGCGGGCTCCGAGGCCTTCCGCATCCTCGAGGGCCGCATCGAGATCTCCATGCGGGTCGCCGGGCAGAGTAAAGTCACCCTCGGACACCTGGTCCCGGGGGACATTTTCGGGGAAATGGCCCTGCTCGATGACAAGCCAAGATCCGCCTCGGCGCGAGCCCTGGAACCAACCCGGCTACAGATCATGAATGTGGAGGAATTCAACGACCTCTTTCTCTCCGACCCCAGCGCCCTCACCCCGTTTTTATCCTCCTTTTTTGAGCGCCTCCGAAACACCAACGAACTCCTTCGCCGGGAACTGGAAGGACGCAAAGTGCCGGACACCGAAGTCCACCAACTGCTCCAGCATGGGATCGCCATCCCCCACGCGGAACCAAGCCCTCTTCCCAAAATCATTCTGACCCCGGCAAACAAGGAAACCCGCAAGGCGGGGGCCCCGGAAACGGTGTCCATCGATCGCCTCCCCTTCCGGATCGGCCGCCGCCAGGCCGGCGAGGGGGCCGATATCCTTTCCGCCAACGACCTCGCCCTCCGCGACCAGTACCCCTACCAGATTTCCCGCAATCACTGCGCCATCGAGCGGATCGGGGCGGAGCTTGTCGTGCGGGACCGCGGCAGCACCCTCGGCACCATCCTTAACGGTCACGCCATCGGCACGGAAGCGGAGCACATGGTTCTTCCCCTCAAGCCCGGGACCAACAAACTCGTTCTCGGCGGAGACGACAGCTCCTTCCAGTTCAACGTCCAAGTCGATCCGGCCTAGATTCGAGGCCGGACCACCTCAACAAACCACCTTCCTACTTACTTCTTCCCCGCCACCACGACCGTTTCCGAGTTCTCCGCAGGCTTGCCCGACAGCTTCGCCTGCAGTCCTTTTTCAATCCGGGCATAGAGCGCCGGGTCCTTCTTGAGCTCCTCCTTGGCCGCATCCCGCCCCTGGGCCAACTGCTTGCCCTCGTAGGCGATCCAGGCCCCTTTCTTCTCCACCACATTGTGCTCGATGGCGGCGTCAATCAGCGACCCCTCACGCGAAATGCCCTCGTTATAAAGAATGTCGAACTCCGCCTCCGTGAAGGGCGGCGCCACTTTGTTCTTCACGATCTTCACCCGCGTCCGGTTGCCGATCACGGTCCCGTCCGGGATCTTGATCGCATTGATCCGGCGGATGTCGACCCGCACGCTAGCAAAAAACTTCAGCGCCCGGCCGCCCGGCGTCGTCTCCGGGTTGCCAAACATCACCCCGATCTTTTCCCGGATCTGGTTGGTGAAGATGCACACCGTACGCGCCCGGCTGATCAGCGCCGTCAGCTTCCGCATCGCGCTGCTCATCAGCCGCGCCTGCGCCCCCACCGTCGCGTCCCCGATCTGCCCCTCCAGCTCGTGCTTCGTCACCAGCGCCGCCACGCTGTCCACCACCACCACGTCCAGGGCGTTGGAGCGGATCAGCGTCTCGGCGATGTTCAGCGCCTCCTCACCGGAGTCAGGCTGGGAAACGAGCAGTTCATCCATGTTCACCCCCAGCTTCTTCGCGTAAACGGGATCCAGGGCGTGCTCCACGTCGATGAAGGCGGCCGTCCCGCCCCGCTTCTGGGCGTTGGCGATTGCCGTCAATGTCAGCGTCGTCTTGCCGGACGATTCCGGCCCGAAAATCTCCACGATCCGCCCCCGTGGGAATCCCCCCGCCCCCAAGGCCGTATCAATGGAAAAACAACCCGTGGGGATGACATCGATCTTCAGTTTTGCACTGGCATCGCCCAGGCGCATGATCGCGTTATCCCCATAGGCCTTGACGATCGACTGCAGGGCCAGGTCCAGGTTGCGCCGTTCCGCGGATTTCGATCCCTCCGCCTTCTCGTTTTTTTCTGCCGTTTTGGGTGCCATAAGAATCTAAACCTCCGTTTTGGAAAAAGGATGCGCTCCTTTTTGAATTTTTTTTCGTAGCAGGTCCAAAGCAGCCTGGGAAGCCATCCCCTTGAAGGTTTTCCGCTCCGGTACCAACTTCTTCTCAACAGTTTCCACGCCTACCGCCCCCGCGATCCCCAAATAGACCAACCCCACCGGCTTGCCCGGACTTCCCCCACCCGGCCCCGCAATCCCGGTCACCGAAACCGCCCAGTCCGCCCCCGCCCGTTTCCTCGCGCCTTCCGCCATCTCCCCTGCCACCAACGCGCTCACCGCCCCGGATTTGGCCAGGCTCTCCTCCCTCACCCCCAGCTCCCGCACCTTCGCCTCGTTCCCATAGGTCACCCACCCTCCCAGAAACACCTCCGATGCCCCCGGCACATCGGTGATCCGGCTCGCCACCAGCCCCCCCGTGCACGACTCCGCTGTCGCCAGCTTCACCCCCGCCGCCCGCGCCAACCGCACCACCACCTCCTCCATCGTCTCCACCCCCTCCGCATAGACCGCCTCCCCAAAAACCTTTCTCACCAACTCCGCCCCCCGCTGCAGCAAACCCGCATCGCTCGACCGCAATCTCACGTCCACCTCCCCCGGTCGCGCACAGTACCCCACCCCCGCAAACCCCATCTTCCTCAGCTCCGCCTCGCACCTCTCCTGGACGAACGACTCCCCGATCCCGTACACCCTCAAAATCCTCGTCCCCTCCGCCGCCTTCGCCCTGCCCCGCAGCTTCGGCTCCACCCCCTTCTCCATCATCGGCGCCAACTCCCGCGGCGGCCCAGGCAACACCGCCAACATCTTTCCCTTCTCCTCAAACCAGAACCCGGGCGCCGTCCCCACGTCATTGGCCAGCACCTCCATCCCCTTCGGCACCATCGCCTGCACCTTCACCAGCTCCGGCGGAGTCAGGTTCCGCTGCCGGAAATACCCGAGGATTTTTTCGTGAATCTCCGCCCTGTATTCCAGCGGTCTTTGGAAAAACTCCGCTACCACATCCCTGGTGATGTCGTCCGAGGTCGGCCCCAACCCCCCCGTCACGATCACCAGATCCGCCCGCCTCCACGCTTCCCCCAGCACCCCCGCGATCGCCTCCCGCCCGTCCGGCACCGCCGTCTGCCTCGCCAGCTCCAGCCCCAGCAGCGCCAACCGCCCCGAAAGATACCCCGGATGTGAATTCAACACCTGCCCCAGCAACAACTCCGACCCCGTTGTGATCAGCTCAATCCGCATCCCGCCAGCATAGCCGGGATTCCCTTCTTCCAAGCCTGAGTTGCTGATCAAGGTGGGGCGGGG
>DDPU01000064.1:4945-5445 GCA_002342345.1 Verrucomicrobia bacterium UBA2460 | reverse complement strand
GATTTTTCAATAATTCTCCGTTTTTGGCCATACTTCTTCCGCTTTACGCCTTCCCGCTCACGAAACCTTCCCACTTTGTTCTCTTCTTGCTCACCGGAACCCCAAATCCCGGTTGGCCGTGGAGTCTCACACCTCTCAACTCAATCCATGAACAAACTTATCGTCGAATTCATCGGCACCTTTTTTCTCGTCCAGGCTGTGGGCTACGCCACGCTTTCCAAGGGCCCCCTCGGCGCGTTGGCCGTTGGACTGATGCTCATGGTCATGGTCTACGCCGGCGGCCACATCTCCGGCGCCCATTACAATCCCGCCATCACCCTGGCCGTATGGCTCCGGGGCAAACTCCCCAAATCCGAAGTTCTTCCCTACATCGCCGCCCAGGTGGCCGGCGCGGTCGTGTCTGCCATGATCGTCACCCACTTTCGTGGCCAAGGCAGCATGACCCTCCTCACCCATCCCTTCCGCGTGGCCGGTGCCGAGTTTCTGGGCACCTTCGCCCT
>DDPU01000064.1:434-4883 GCA_002342345.1 Verrucomicrobia bacterium UBA2460 | reverse complement strand
GCTCTTCTTTTCGGGGGCATCTCGGGCGCCGTCTTCAATCCGGCTGTGGCCATCGCTGGCGGCGTCCTCAATCTTCTCGCATGGCAGACCGTGGCCCTTTACCTGGTGGTCTGCTCCGTGGCCGGCCTCGCCGCCGCGAAACTGTTCCTCAGGATCGAAAAGCGGTAGTCGCGAGCTTGCGGTAGGGCGGAACCTGCCAATGGGCTGCGGCGGCGGGCTGGAGAAGGCCAAACCGCCCGCCTCCAACCTCCATTCCGGTCCGTTCGGGATAACGGTCCCTGCCTGACTCGAATTTCAAATCTTCAATTCGGTCGGGGCGGTTATCCTCAAATCCCCCATCCCCAATTCAGAATCCTTAACGTTTCTTCCTCAGCTCGTCCCGGATCTCTTCCAACAACTGCTCCGTCCTCGTCGGCGCCGCATCGGCCGGGCCAAACAGCCGGAGGCGCTGCAGTTGCCGGATCGCCACAAAGATGCAGAAGGAGATGATCGTGAAATCCAACAGGCTGCTCAGGAACGCCCCATAACCCAGCACCGGCACCCCCGCCTTCTTTGCCTCCGCCAGCGTGGCGTAGGAACCCGGCCCCAGGACCAGGAACAGGTTGGTGAAATCCACCTTGCCCAGCAGGAGCCCGATCGGCGGCAGGACGATGTCGTTGACCAGAGAGGTGACGATCTTCCCGAAGGCGCCGCCCACCACCACGCCCACCGCCAGGTCGACCGCGTTTCCCCGTACCGCGAATTTTTTGAAATCCTCCCAAAAACTCATCGTTTCCTTTTTGCCCCCTTGCCCCTGTTTTTCAACCCCGAACCGCTCAGGGATGGCGGGCCGCCCGGGAGAGCTCCTCGATCCTGGGCCGGAGCACTTTCACCATCTCGGCATAGCCCCGCTCGTTGAGGTGCAGCCCGTCGGACTGGTACAAATCCTCCCGGGGCTCCCCCGGACGCACCTCCAGCGGCGGGTTGATATCGACCCAATGGACGCCGCTCCTACCCCGCACCATCTCCTCGTACCCCCGGTTCACCTCGTCCACCTCCCCCAGAAGCTTCTCCCTTTTTTTCTGGGGCGCCCGCATCACCTTCACCAGGAGCACGGGAACATCAGGATGGCGGGCACGGAATTTGGCCAGCCACTCCCGGGTCTGCCGGAGAATGGTCCCGATGGGTTTCTTTTCCGTGACATCGTTGCTGCCGCAGTACCAGACCACCAACCCCGGCTCCAACCCGTCCAGCAGACGGTCAAAATAAAACAGCTGGTCTTCCGTCCGGCTGCCCCCAAACCCGCGGTTCTCCACCGGCAGGGGCGCCAGATCCGCCGCGGCGCTCCCCCACATGCGGATGGTGCTGCTGCCCACCAGCAGCACATGCCCCGGGGCGGGTTTCGGCTTTTTCGTGAGCGCGTCCACCTCCCCCGCGAACTTTTCCGGCCCTGCAAACGCGGCGGCGCAAAGCAGCCAACCCCATGCGGCCGGCAGCAGAAAATCCCACATGAACAAGAGGCCGCTACGGCCCCGCGCCCGCTGCTAGTGCTCCTCCGCCCGGTACTTCTTGTGCCCCTCCCTCTGCACCTGATTGATCTGTCCGATCAAACCCTTGGCCTCCGTCCACTTCCCGGCCTCGATCGCCTTGCCCAGTTCGTCCGTCAGCTCGATCGACTCCTCCATCTTGCTCCGGTACCCCTCCAAAAAAGCCTTCCGCTCGTCGGCCGGAACTTTTTCCGTTTTCTCCGGCTCCATCGTTTTCGCCTCCTCGGAGGCTTTTTTCAGATCCGCCACCCAGCCGAGGTACTTCGGCTTGTCCGCCTCCACCGGGGCCTCCATCGCCTTCTTCAGCTCCTTGAAGCTCCTCCGCATCCGGTTCATCTGTTTTTCCAGCGGACTGTCCGCATGGACCACGGAACCCGAAAGAAGGGCAAGCAGGAGGAAGAAGGCGGCTTTGGTTTTCATCCTTCTGGTATGCCCATGGGGCGGGAAATTAGGAATGAAAAAGATGCCGGGCGTCAGCGGTTCTTTCGACGGAGGTCTTTCGTGCGAACGGCAACACCCACGCCGGGCCATCGGACGCCACCGAGGAGGCAGCTTCGCGGTTCAACCACGGGGTTTTCCGGTGACATGCAGGCCCGAAAGCTTTCCTGTCTTCCCAACATACCCCAGGGCCCCGATGAAAGACACCCAAGGCCCTAGGGCGGATCTCCCGAAACTTCCCCTGACAACTCCAACCCGTTTAGCGGCTTCGCCCAACCCGCCTGCCGGGTCCGGCCCCTTTGAAATCTAGCCCCCCCGGAACCTGGCCACATCCAGCAACTCATGGTGGAGCGGCGTATCCGTGGGACAGCGGGCGTTCAGCTGCTCGATCTCCCCGGCCGAAAGCCGGATTTTGGTTCCTTCCAGGGAATCCAGGATGGAATCGGCTTTCGAGGCCCCGGGAATCGGTATGGACGTCGGGAATTGGGACAGGTGCCACGCGATCACCAGCGCGAGCGGGGAAACTCCCTTGCGTTGGGCCATTTCCCGGAAACCGCCCGTTTTCCCTTCCGCAATTTCCCGGAAGTGGCCAGCCCCTCCCAGCGGGGAATACGGCAGATACGCGATCCCGTGTTCCGAACAGATCTCAATCACCTCCCCCCAATGCCGGTAACGGGGGCTGTACTCGTTCTGCACGGAGATGATCCCTCCCTGCGCGGGCGTTCCGCCGATCCGGATGGCATGGCGGAGCATTTTCGCGTTCACGTTGCTCAGGCCGATCGTGGCGACATACCCGTGCTCCTTTAAGGAAAGAACGTTTTCCAACTGCTCCTCAAAGGAGAGGGACGGGTCGGTGCGGTGATGCTGCCAGAGCGGGATTTTGGGGAGCCCCAGCCTGCCGGCGGAGGCCTCCACCGCCCGGAACAGGTAATGCTTCGAGGAGTTTCGTCCGGAAATCCCGAACATCGTCCCGTCCTTTTCCCGCGTGATTCCCGCCTTGGTGGCCAGGACGATCCTCTTTTTTTGTTCGGGGGTTCCCCTCCAGCTGCGCCAGGCCTGGCCCAGGAGGATTTCGTTATGGCCCATCGTGTTCCAGCTGGGCGCATAAATGTCCGCGGTGTCGAAAAGCGTGATCCCCGCATCCATCGCCGCATGCAGGACCGCGATGGCCCTTTCCGGGTGATCGAGCAGATCCGGGTCGCGGTCGTGGGGAAAAGAAAGCGGCATGCAACCCATCCCGATGGCGGAAACGGAGTACGGGCCGAGTTTTCGTTGCGCCACCATGGATTGGGGATCCTTCACCTCGATGGGGATGATCCAGCCAATGCCACCGCTCGTAAAGCCGCAGGCTGGAGGGAACCGAAACTTCCGATCTAAACCGTCCTGCGCCGCCGCCGCAGGACCATCGCCAGGCCCACACCGAAGAGCGAAACGGTGGAAGGCTCAGGGACAGCTCCGAAAGAAACAGCCAAAGTGGGGTAGCTCCCGGTGGTATTGCTGTACATGGAGTTGTTGCGCAGCGTGTTTAACGCCGTGAACCCCTCGCTGACGGTGTAGTAATCATTGGTCGTGTTCACCGCAAAACCTGTGGTCCGCTGGATTCCAAAATTGACGGAGGCACTGTCCAGAAACAGGGAATATCCGGTCGAAGCACCCATGTCGAAGGCGGAGATGTTGGGAATGTCGGCCGCCGAAAGGAAGAGGTTGAAGTTGGTGGCAATTGTGGTGGGCATGGTGAAGCTGACCGTGTCCGAGGCCAGCGTGGTGCTCCCCGCCACCGCCGAATACGGAGTGGTGCTGGTGGCATCCCGGAGAGAGATACGGAAAGAGGCGCTACCGGCAGTGATGCTCGAGGTGTTGAGGCCGATCTGGAGCCAATCCATGGAATAAGGACCCAGGGTGCCGGTCATGAAAACCACGCCGTACGTAAAGGGTTGCACGCTGGCATTGGAGTTGCTGGCGCTGGAAGGGCCGAACCAGGTGACGTTGGCCGCCTCCGTTACCCAAGGAAAGAGGAACAGACCCAGAAAAATGGATGGAACCGTTTTTTTCAACGGCGGGTCTTGCTTTTGGTTAGACCCCGGCGTCGACGCACCATCGCCAAGCTGGCCAAACTAAACACAAAAAGCGAAGAACTCGAAGGTTCGGGGACGGATACCCGTATATTGTCCAACATGACTCCTGTCCCCCCCAAATCTTCATCAGAGGCATTCGAAGGATCAGCGCTTGGGTCGGGCACATATCCAAAAGCAAGGTTCACGGTCGAGGTGGCGATGGCAAAGGTAAAGCTATAGTCGGACGTCGACCCCGCAGACACCAAGTTCCGTATGCCACCAAAGTCTACAAAAAGTTGGTTGTAATAAACGCTCCAACGATCGACATGAAAACTGAGGGTATAGTTTCCGGCTTGTGAAAGAAGCAGGGACTGGGAAATACCGTCCCCCACATTCAGACGGAGCCCGTAATTTCCGTCCGCCATGGGGCC
>DDPU01000064.1:0-276 GCA_002342345.1 Verrucomicrobia bacterium UBA2460 | reverse complement strand
GCCAATGCCACTGATAAATGGAATTGGGACAAAATCCTCATCCTTAATAGTCAACCTACTTACTATTTCGAAAAATGATACCCCTTTTTACGCAGGGGGTTTCCGCTGCGTTTTCCATGCCCTCTCTTCCGCCCCCACTTCCCCAACCCTGTCGGCCAGAGCAACTTTCACTGCAGCAGCTAGCAGATGGAAGACAGGACATGGGAAACGGACGATCCTTCTTTCTACTAACTTCCATATCCCGCCCCGCTTTGCGGGGCTCATCGGGCCACCGGG
>DDPU01000061.1:20672-20869 GCA_002342345.1 Verrucomicrobia bacterium UBA2460 | reverse complement strand
GCCTTCAGCTGGACGGATTCCCCTGAGGCCACCAGGTCCTTGAACTCCTGGTAGACAAAGCCGCGGGTGGGGACAAAGACGCCAAGGTTGTCGTAGTAATAGGCCCCGCGCAGTTTCATGGTGTTCAACCCGCCATGGGCGGTGATCGTGGCGGTGGCGTCGTTGGCCTGGATCGACTGGTTGTAAATGGCCGCCCC
>DDPU01000061.1:19545-20588 GCA_002342345.1 Verrucomicrobia bacterium UBA2460 | reverse complement strand
GGGGGAGAAGGTGAGGGAATCGATCTCCACCAGGTTGTTGTTGTCGTAATCGAATTCCGACTGGTTGATCAGGACAACGATGCGGAAGAAGGGTGCATCGGTTTTGAGCGTGCTGGTGGGGGTAAGAGTTCCGGTGGTGGAGGCACCGGCAACCCATCCGTTGACGGCGCGCAGCAAGGAGTTGGAACCGGTGTTGGTGCAGAGGGCCGCGATGTTGGATCCTCCGGCGGTCACAAAAGATCCTCCCTCGTTCAGCTCCAGGGCGACGCGGTCATAGGTTCCGTCCGGGATGAAACTGGGTGCTCCACCGGCAAGGTAGCCCGTATCGTCCAAGGGGCGTCCGAGCTGCAAATATCCCGTGGCCGCCCCTCCGGGTGCATTGAGGGATTCCAGGCGGACCTCCACCTTGTTTTTCAGGCCGGCCGTGCCCGTGTAAACCCCGAAGGCGCGCAGGGAAACCTGGAAGGTGGTGTTGGTAAGGTCGATTAGGCCGGGGGTGGCGAACTCCCTCTGGATCCCCGTGTACCAGGAGGTTCCGGTCTGGACGACGTTGTTGTCGGAGGTGTCCACGGCAAGCCGCAGGGCGCCGTTGGTGACGGAAAGGGTGGAAGTGCCCAGAAGGGCGGTAGGGCCGGCAAACTGACTCGAGTAACCCAGGGTGGCTGGAGTTCCCGACGCGAAGTTTTCCGTGGTGGGCCGTGCGGTGGAACCGACCGTGAAGGTAAGGGTCCGGTCGGCAGTCTCCTTGTCGTTGTTGGCGATGGTGACGGTGCCCGAGAAGGCGCCCGTTACCGAAGGGGTGGCCTTGAGGGAGAGACTGCGGGAACTGCCGTAGGGAATGGTGATGGGAAGGGAACCCGGGGCGATGGTGAAGCCGCCGGTGGCGGACACGGCGCTCAGGACCAGGTCCTCGGCGCCGTTGTTGACGACCTGTAGCGAGTAGGAGGAGGTGAAGCCCACCAAGGCATCCGGAACCGTCAAGGTAGCCCCGTTGGTGACGGCGGAGCCTGCCAGGCTGACGGAGATCTGGGCCCCGACATTGG
>DDPU01000061.1:17683-19458 GCA_002342345.1 Verrucomicrobia bacterium UBA2460 | reverse complement strand
AAGGGCTCGACGATCCTCATGGCCAGGTTGCAGGCCGAGGCGCTGAAGTTGGCGTCCATCTTGCCGCGGATGCTGAGCGTGAAGAAATCGCCATCGGCCGCGTTGTAGGAGGCCTCTTGGAAAAAGCCGCCGTAGGCGGTGCCTTCCCATCCTGGCAGGGCGACTACCGGGGATGCGTCCTCACCGGCGGCCCAGGCCTCGTCCGTGGGATTGGGAATGCGCGCGCCTTCGAAGAAAACCCAATAAGGATTGGCGGTTCCGTCCCCAGTGGGGATGGAGAAGGTGGGGTCAGCCAGGAGGTTGGTGGCCGCGGTGACCCAGAAATTTTTGGCGCTCGCCGCCTGGATGGATCCCGAGGTCACGGTGATCTTGCCGGTGACGGCATTGGTGGGAACCGAGGCGGTGATGAGGTTGGCGTTGGTGACGGAAAGCAGGTTGTTGGCAGTGGTGTTGCCCGCAAAGCGCACCGTGGGATTGGTTCCGAAGAGGGAACCGGTCAGGGTCACGCGGGTGCCGGGAACGCCGGCGAGCGGGGTGACGGAAGAGACGACCATGTCCGGGGCCGCCTGATCGAGAACGGTGAGCTTCACGTCATCAATTTCCACGCGGATGTTGTTTTGGAATCCCCAACCGTCCCCGGCGAATCCGGAAATTTCGGCAATGACGGTGAAGGACGGATCGGTTTTCAGGGCTGCCGCCCCGGTGAGAAAGTTGAAGTCCGTGCCCGAGGTGGAGGTGAGCTGGTCGAAGGAGCCGCCGACGGTGGTCCATTCCGAGTTGGTCAGGAAAAAGGGACGGAACTGAACCCTGCGGTAGCCTGAGGTGGGGGCGTTGGGGTTGTCCGAAAAGCCGATGATTTTGAGGATCACCACCGCACCGGCCGGGTTGGTCATGCCTCGGGCGCGCACACGGGCGGTGAGGGAAATTTTGGAGGGGTCAGGCAGCCCGGTGCCGAGCAAAGGAACGCCCAACCCGCCATTCGTGTACTGGGTCTGGATGGTGGCCAGATTTGCCCCGGCCCACCAACCACCCCAATTCGGCGAGCCTGTGCCCAAGTTGGCGGAGGTGGAGTTTGCTGTGAAAAGAAGGTATCCGTTGGTGGCGGGGTTGGTGGTGGAGAAGAGCGGGCTTGATTCGTTGGTGACCGAGGCGGAGAAAACCACACCGGTGGCCTGATAGGTGGCTAAGCCCAACTGCAACGGGGTCTTGCCATCATTGAATTTGAAATCCACCAATGTGTTCGTGGTGGCTGCAAAAACGGCCTGAGCCAATCCAAGGAAAATAGCGGTGAGGAGAGGGAAAGAGACGGAGTACCGGGGTTTTATCATAGTATAGACCTAGCCTTCCTTTCGCCAAAATCAAGGGACCTATTTGCCATACTCCCTTTGATTGGGTTTACGCCTTTTTGTTCATTTTAATCGGATCCGGTAAAAGCCCCGGGCCCCGCTAATGGGGACATCGTAGTAGGTGGCAAACGGGGACACGGTGTTGGTGGGGGGGGTGACGATCATGTCGGTGGAACTGGAGGGGGTGGCCGATGCGGGGGTCAGCTGCGAAAAGGTGTCGAGCACGTAGGAGGAGCCCGGCGTGGCCATCCAGGAAAGGCGCAGGGTGTTGATCTGGGGTTGGCTGGTGCTGAGGGTGGTGACCGAAGATGCGGAAAATGGATCCGTTCCCCAGAGGAACTCATCCCCGGAAGGGACCCCATCGCGGTCGGGATCGCCGGCGGCGGTGAGGTCGGCGCCGCTCAGCCCGAGGGAGTCGGCGCGGGACGC
>DDPU01000061.1:16386-17606 GCA_002342345.1 Verrucomicrobia bacterium UBA2460 | reverse complement strand
AGATAGACTTGGGAGCGGGAGAAGGAGGAGGATTTGGGAAGAACGCTGTCGCCGGTGAGCAGGGTGGAGCCGGCGCCGTCGAAAAACTCCAGGCGGAGAAGGCCCCGGCTGCTGCCGGAGACCAGGACGGAATTTTTGGACCAGACCTCGGCAATCCAGGGCGTTCCGGCGTTGGTCACGGCGATTTCCTGGGTCCAGCCGGAGAGGGAGTCGAAAGAGGTGCTGGGACTGCCCACCTTGAGGGCGAAACTCCCTGAACGCTGGCCCGTGTCGGCCAGGGTGAGGGAGTTGGTGGTGCCGTTGGTGCCGGTCCAGGAGCGGGCGGCGCCGGCCTCGACGGTTTCGGCTCCCCGGTTGAAGAGGCGGAAGCGACGGAGAAAATCCCAGGAGATGTCGGCGACCTGGGGGGTTCCGTTCGTCTGGTCCAGACGGAGGGTGGCCCGGGTGGCGGAGACCGGACTGGTCAAGGAGAGTTGCCAGGACTGGCTGTTGGTGGAAACCAGCGCGGAACTGCTGCCCACGGCCGTATCGGCGTCGTTCTTCCAGGTCACCGTGGCGGAGACGGAACCGGTGGAGGCGGTGTTGGTCCCGGCAAAGCGGTAGGAGGCGTTGGGCTCCACGGAGACGGTCTGCTCAGCCCAACCGCCGGAGGAAAGCTGCAGGGCAGGGCCGGAGGCGAGGTTGGTGACGATGGCGGGCGAGGGGGTAGGGGTCTTCAAGACAAAGTCGTCCCAATAGACGCAGCCGTCGGCGGGCACGGAGTTGCGGTTGCCCGGCTGGATGAACTCCGTGCCGGCGCGCACGGTGACGGTGCCGGATGGGGCGGTGACCACGGGGGTCTGGAACAGGGTCCAGGTTCCCCTGGGGGAGGAGGAGTTCATCTCGGCCGTGGAGGTGTATGTGGCGATGACGTTGCTGTTGGCTCCGCTGGCGCGGAACTCGAGATAAAGCCGGCAGACGTTGCTGCCGCCGATTCCGTCAATGGCGCCGGTGTGGGCGTAGGCCTCAAACTGGTACTGGGTGCCGGCGGTGGCATTGGTCACCCGGTACATGCGGACGGTGCCGGCGCCCCCATTGGCCGCATAGCCGCCGTAGACCTTAAGCGAGGCGGGGGCGGTGCGGGGAACCACGGGCGTGCTGGAGCCGTAATAGACACTGCCGTTGGTGGCCAATTCGTAGCCGTCGGCGGTGGCGTTGGTTTGGGAGCGGATCCAGCCGTT
>DDPU01000061.1:14383-16326 GCA_002342345.1 Verrucomicrobia bacterium UBA2460 | reverse complement strand
TCGAACCCGGGATTGAGCGGGGTCCAGGAGGGGATGCCGGTGATGGTGACGGGAAGGGTGAGCGTTTGCGATCCCACCGAATTGACGGCGGTGAGGGTGAGGTTGAAGGTGCCGGATTGGGTGGGCGTGCCGCTGAGAACGAGCTCGGCCTTGCCGGTGGAGCCGGAAAATCCGGCCACGGGCTGGGCGGAGGTCTGGACGGAGGCGGTCAGGCCGGGGATCGAGCCGCTGACGGTGAGGGTGTGCGGATAATTCAGGATCGGCACGACGCGGTTGGTGTTTTGGCCGTAAGCGAGCGTCACGGTCCCGCTGGAGAGGGCGGGACGCTGGGTCAGGACGGTGTTGCCCGAATCCGTCTGGTAGACCCGGATGTAATCCACCTCGTAGCGGGTGCTGGCGGATCCGGAGGTGTCGACGGTGCCGCCCATCGTCCCGCCCATGGCGTTGTTGAGAAGGAAATGAAAATCATGACTGACGAAGGGGTTGTTGGGGCTTCCGGTGATGCTGGCGATGTCCTGGGTGTAAAAGTTGGTGCCGTCCACGAACCAGCGGATCTGGGAGGGGGTCCATTCGATACGGTAGACGTGGAAGGCGGTGGTGGAATCGCCCACCGACAGGTTGGAATTGCTGTTATCGGATCCGACGGAGGCCTGCCAGTAATCCGGGGCGGGCGGGCTGCCCGGGGCGTTCCAATGGATGGTGCCGAGGATCGAATTCCATCCGGTGACGCGGCCCATCTCCATGATGTCGATTTCGCCGCAACGGGGCCAACCGAGGGTGTCGATATTGTCGCCCATCATCCAGATGGCGGGCCAGCTCCCCAAGAGAGGAGGTAATTTGGCGCGAACCTCGATCAAACCGTATTTGAAGCGGAATTTTCCCTTGCTGTTGATGCGCCCGGAGGTCCAGGCGCCCAGACTCTGTGTGGTGTTTTGGCGGCGCGACTCGATGACGAGCAACCCGTCCCCGGATTCCGAGGGATCCACCTCAAGACGGACGTTGTCGCGGTTGTCCCGGTACTGCTGGATTTCATTGTTGGCGGGATTGTCCACCACCTCGATGTTCCAGACGGAGCGATTCAGATCCCACCGGTTGTAGTTAGCCGCATCCGTCGGATCTATCTGATCGAAATCCTCTTCCCAGACGAGCCGGTAGGTTTGCGAAAAGGCGGGATTTTCCAGGAAAAAACAAAAAAGCACACAGGCCAGCAGCGTGGCCGGCTTGCTCAACCGCCCCAAACCTGCGTGCGTAACCATCTGCAATTAAACTTACTTAGGAAATCCCCTTTTGCAAGGGGATGCCCGCTTAGCCCTTTAGGATGTTGACGGGCGGGAAAAGCGGTGGACAAAAAGTCCCGAACGCAACTTGGGCTCAAACCAGGTGCTTTTGGGCGGCATGATCTGATCGGCATCGGCCACGGCAAAAATCTGCGCCAAGGAGACGGAGGGGAGGCTGAAGGCGGCGGCGGCCTCGCCCGTCCGGACCTTTTTTTCGAGGGCGGCGGTGCCATGGACTCCGCCGACAAAGTCCAGCCGGGCATCGGTGCGCGGATCCTTCACGCCCAGGGCCGGGCCGAGCAGCCGGTCCTGCAGTGCGGAGGCGTCCAGCTTCGCCACCGGATTCGCCCGTGGGTCGGCTTTCCACGCAAGCTGGTGCCAACGACCGGCGACAAAGAGACCGATTTTTCCGGTTTCGTCGGGCGGTGCGGAGGAAAGCCCGGTCACCTCAAAGCCTTTGCGGGCGGCGGCGAGCAGGGACTCGGCATCGAGGGGATCCAGTTTCAGGACCAGGCGGTGATAGGGCAGAATCCTGAGTTCCGAAGCGGGGAAAAACACCGTGAGGATGCCCCGGGGCCCGGGTTTCTCCCCGGCAAGGCGGGCGGCGGCTGCGGCGCGGTGATGTCCGTCGGCGATGTAGGCCCGGGGCACCTTGGCAAAGAGCCG
>DDPU01000061.1:9654-14282 GCA_002342345.1 Verrucomicrobia bacterium UBA2460 | reverse complement strand
ACGGGCCCGGTGAGGGCGCCAAGATGGCGGATCAGGTTGACCCGGTCGTCCTCCTTGTCGGGGCGGGTGAACTCGTGTTTGCGGAACTGGCCGGAGGCGTAGTCCGCGAAATCGGCGAGGGCGGCGAAACCGCGCTGCCGGTGGCTGCCCTCGACCATGCGGACGAGGTAGAGGGAGGGGCTTTTTTCGGCTAAAAACCTTTTTTGTTGGACGAGCCGGTCAAAATTCCGGGCGGCCCGCTGATACACCTCGGGGGAGTTGAAGGGGACGGAGTCGGGGAACTCCAGGTCGGCCCGATCGACGCGGAGGAGGGTGTCGGGATTGCCTTCCGCAAGGGTTCGGGATTCGGACCGCGAAACAATGTCGTAGGGGACGCAACTGACCCGGGATGCCATGACCGGATCCACGATGAGCGCCTCGAAGGGATGAATCCTGACCATGACGGCGGCTAGCGTGGCGGGCGGACAGGAACTTGTCGACACGGGCATTCCTTGGATTGTCCGAAAGGGTTTTCGCCGGCTAGGGTGAATCCGTGCACGGGGATTTCCTTCACCGATTCGGAAAGGTCTTTGTGGCGGCGGCTTTGGCGGGTTTTTTTCTTCCCTGGGTGCGCGTTTCGCCCGACTCCCTGAAAGGGAACACCATGGAGGTGGTGAGAAATCTGGCTAAGGGCGGACAAAATCTCGGGTCCACTTTTCTTTGGATGCGTGGGGAGGAATGGCAGGAGGTATGGGGGGATCCGGTGGACGGCTTTTCCGGATTTCAGCTCGCCTTCGGGGCGAAATCGGGAACCCCGCGCGCCAAGGCCCAGCAGGAGTTGGCTTCGGTGGCCTTGGATGGCCGGGAGAAGCGCCCCTTGCTGATCTGGCTTCTCCTTGTTCCCATGCTTTCGCTCTTGGGCTGGGCGGGATTGACCCTCCCGCAGGTGCCCAGGGCCTTTCTTGTGCTGACGGCGGCGGGCTTGGGAGCCTTGTACGGTATTTTACGCTGGAGAATCGCCGAGGCCTACACGGACAGGCTCTTGGCCCAACTGGAACTGGGTCCGGGATGGTGGATCACGGTGTACGGGATGCTGGGACTGGCCGTGGTGTGTTTCGTGCTGGGAATCCGGGGGCGCGTTAGGGATTAAGTGGAAAGATGAAGATTAAGTTAGCTTAGAGGTCTAAGGCTGAAATGAGGCGGGCTCATCGAGCCCGCCCTACCCAAGGTCAGGATTTGGAGTTTTTCGACGTATCGCCTTTTTTGTCGGCGTCGTCGATGGCGGTCTTCATCTCTTTCTCAAAATCCTCCTTGGCCCGGGAAAATTCCCCGAGGCTGCGGCCGATGGAGCGGGCGAGTTCCGGAAGCTTCTTGGCCCCGAAAAGCAGAATGATGACGAGGACGATCCAGAACCACTCGGAGCCTTGGGGTAGGCCGAGGGCGAAGGGAAGGGGAGCGATCACGGGACGATCTTAAGGCCAAGGAAGCCTGAGGCAAGGACAGTTCGTTTAAGATGAAGTCTGGGTTTAGGCAGGTCTAAAGCCCCAGGGCTTTGCGGGCGGCGGAGAGGGTGGGGGCGATGGGGGCGGGCGGCTTGGGCAGGACGCTCAGGGCGGTGTCGGGATCCTTGAGCCCGTGACCGGTGAGGGTCATGGTGACGAGGCTGCCTTTGGGGATCAGCCCGGCCGCGAGGGATTTCTTCAGTCCGGCCACCGGGGCGGCGCAGGCGGGCTCAACGAAGATGCCCTCGGTTTTGGCCAACAGCTGGTACGCCTCGAGGATTTCCGCGTCGGTCACCTTGTCGATCCGTCCGCTCGACTCCTTCGCGGCGGCGAGGGCGCCGGGGCCGCTGGCGGGATTCCCGATGCGGATGGCGGTGGCCACGGTCTGGGGATCCTTCACCACGTGGCCGTCGACGAGCGGGGCGGCGCCGGCCGCCTGCCATCCGAACATCCGCGGGCGCGGTCCCTTGGGCAGAGCCTCGACAAACCCCTTCCAGTAGGCGGTGATGTTGCCGGCGTTGCCAACCGGCAGAAAATGAAAGTCGGGCGTTTTGCCCAAAGCGTCGAGAATCTCGAAGGCGGCGGTTTTCTGTCCTTCGATGCGCACGGGGTTGATGGAGTTGACCACCTCCACGCCGGCCAGGTCCCCCATTTGGCGGATGAGATTGAGGGCGTCGTCGAAATTTCCCTCGATCGGCAGGAGCTTGGATCCGTGCATGAGTGCCTGGGTGAGTTTGCCGAGGGCGATTTTCCCGGCCGGGATGATGACCGCGGAGGAGATGCCGGCGCGGGCGGCGTAGGCGGAGGCGGAGGCGGAGGTGTTGCCGGTGCTGGCGCAGATGACCACCTGGGCGCCCTTGGCCACGGCGTGGGTGACCGCCATGGTCATGCCCCGGTCCTTGAAGGAGGCGGTGGGGTTCAGTCCCTCGTATTTGAGCCGGAGATCGATCTCTCCCCGCAAGGCGGAGGCCAGGCGGGGTGCCGGCAAAAGGGGCGTGTTGCCTTCCAGAAGGGTGATGATTTTCGCGCCTGCCGGCAGGGGGAGGCGGTCGCGGTAGCGCTCGATGACGCCGGGCCAGCTCACGCGAGATCCTCGACGCGCAATACCCGTGCGGGGGCGCGGTTGAGGGCGAGTTTCTGCACCGCCGCGATCGCCTTTTGCAGGGCGGATTCCCGGGCGGCCTCGAGCAGAAAGACGAGGGGGACGGAATCGGCTCCGTGTCCCTCGGGCTGGAGAACGGAGGAGATGCCGATTTTTTCCGCTCCGAAAATCCCCGCGATCTGGGCGAGCACGCCCGGCTGGTCACGAACCTCAAAGCGCACGTAGAAGCGCCCGACGGAATCGCCGGGCTCGATCAGCCGGATCTTTTCTCCTCCGGACGGGAGGACCGGTCCGGGCGATTTGTCCTGCAGGTGGCGGGCGGCCTCGCCGAGATCCGCCAACAGAGCGCTGGAGGTGGCGTCGGGCCCTGCGCCGCGGCCCGTGAACTGGACCGGCCCGGAGAGATTCCCGACAAGGCCGACCGCGTTGAAAACGCCATGTACCGAGGCCATCGGGTGGCGGGCGGGGATGAGGGTGGGGGAAACGCGGACTTCCACGCGCTCCGGCCCCACCGGCCGGACGACGGCGAGAAGCTTGATCGCGTAGCCGAGCTGGCGGGCGAAGGAGACGTCCTGGGCCGACAAGTTGCGGATGCCCTCCACGGGAACCTTGGGGAAAGGCGGGAGAAATCCGTAGGCAAGCAGGCAGAGGATGGCGGCCTTGTGGGCGGCGTCGATGCCGTCGACATCCAGGCGGTCATCCGCCTCGGCGTAGCCGAGTTCCTTGGCCTGCTGGAGGGCGGAGGAGAAATCGGATCCTTCCTCGGCCATGCGGCTGAGGATGTAGTTGCAGGTGCCGTTGATGATGCCGTGAAGCCCGAGGAGCTGGTTGGCGACCAAGCCCTCGCGCAGCGCCTTGAGCACGGGAATGCCACCGGCCACGCTGGCCTCAAAGTAGATCGGCACGCGGGCCTTCTGGGCGAGGGGAATGAGTTCCGCACCCCGTTCCGCCAGCAGGGCCTTGTTGGCGGTGACGAGGGGTTTGCCGGCGGCGACGGCGGCCTTGGCCACCTCGAGGGATTCCGTGGTGCCGCCGAGTAACTCCACCACAATCTGGACGGAAGGGTTGGAAACCACCGATCTCCAATCGGCCACGGGCTGGACCGGAAGATTTTCGCGCTTCTTGGCGGGATTCCGGACCGCGACGGCACGGATTTCCAGGCCCACTCCGAGACGCTGTTGGAGCAGGCGGTTGGCTTCGGGCAGGTTCCGGACCAAGCCGGAACCGACCGTGCCGCAACCAACCAAACCGATGCCCACCTTGTCCATCAGGTGATTTGAGCGTCTTTGGGGGGTGTTTCGCAAGAGCAACTCCCTGTGCCTGCAGAGCTTTTGGGAGCAAGCCGCCGCGAAAGCCTGTTGCTTTTTCCATGGCGCCCGTGGAGCTTGTCCGGATGCGAAAACTTCTTTTCGGGATTCTTTGTCTTTGGGGTGTTGCGCAAACTGTTCTGCGGGCCGACGACGGGGATCTCAACAAGGCCATCGACAAGGCGGTGGAGATTTTGGACAAGTACGCCAACGAGAAAAACGACACGGCTCCGGCCGAGGCATTTCAGAAGGCAAAGGGCCTCGCGATCCTCAACATCTTCAAGGGCGGGTTTATTTTTTCGGGATCAGGGGGAACGGGCTTGGTGACGGTGAAGATGAAAAACGGAAAGTGGTCGCCTCCTTCGGCAATTTCGGCGGGGGGTTTTGGAATCGGTCTGCAGGCCGGCGGTTCCAACATCGACTATGTCATCCTGATGAACACGGACGAAGCGGTGGAGCAATTCTCCAAGGAGGGAAATTTCCGCGGCGGAGTGGAGGCGGAAGGCACCGCCGGCACGGAGGGGCGGAACCTGTCGGCCGGGATGGCGGGGATGTCGGCTCCCGTGACCTCCTACAGTTTCAGCGAAGGCCTGTTTGGCGGGGTTTCCACCTCCAGTCTTGCCTTCGGGGTGGAGGACGACACCAACGAGGCATTTTATGGGGAAAGGGTGGAATCCAAGGACATCCTCAAGGGCAAGGTGAAAAGGATCCCTTCAACCGTGCAAAGACTCTGGAGGG
>DDPU01000061.1:5789-9600 GCA_002342345.1 Verrucomicrobia bacterium UBA2460 | reverse complement strand
AAAAAAATGAGCCAGGGAATTTTCGTGCAGTATCTTGGGCACTCCTGTTTTTTACTCGCCACGGCCAAAGCCAGAATCCTGATCGATCCTTTTTTGACGGGGAATCCCCGGGCGGCGACGACGGCGGACAAGGTTTCCGCAGACTTCATCCTGGTGTCCCACGCGCATGGGGATCATTACGGGGATGCGGTGGACATCGCCCGGCGGACCGGGGCGACGATCGTGGCGCCCTACGAACTGGCTCTCCATGCCGGGGCGCAGGGCGCCAAGGTTCATCCGATGGGGTGCGGGGGCGGGAAGGACTTTTCCTTCGGGCGGGTGCAGTTAACCATCGCCCACCACAGCTCCTCCGTGGAGGAGGGTGGCAAGGCCGTTTCCGTGGCCGCGCCGGCCGGTTTCCTGATCCGGGCCGAAGGAAAAACCGTCTACTTTGCGGGAGACACCGCCCTGACGATGGATATGGAGTTGCTCGGCCGAAGAAACGTCATCGATCTAGCCCTGCTGCCGATCGGCGACAACTTCACGATGGGCCCATCGGACGCGGCCGAGGCGGCGAGGATGCTCCGAACCCGGAGGGCCGTGCCGATGCACTACAACACGTTTGATCTGATCGAGGTGGATCCGGGCATTTTTAAAAAAGAGGCGGAGAAACACGGCTGCCGGGTGGACGTGCTCCAGCCGGGGGAGAGCCTGGAGCTTTAGATTTTCCCCAGCGCCAGGAGCAGGGTGCGGGTGCTGACCACGATCAGAAGGATCCCGACCAGGCGCATGATGACCTTGGCGGGAAGGACCTGGCAGAGTTTGGCGGCGAAGGGAGCGGCGATGATCCCCCCAAGGATGAGGCCGGCGATGATTTTCAAATTTTCCAGCTTGAGGAAGACAAAGAAGGTGATGGTTTGGCTGAGGGTGACGAAAAACTCGGCGAGGTTGACCGAGCCGATCACGTAACGGGGCTGATGTCCCTTGGCCAGCAGGGTGGAGGTGACCACGGGGCCCCAGCCACCCCCGCCGACGGCATCCAAAAACCCTCCCGCGGCGGCCAGGGGCACGGCCTTGGTGGGCTCCGTTCCGATGGCAATCGGCTTGTGGTTGGAGCGCCAAAGGATGTAGGCGCCCATCAGGATCAGGTAAACGCTGATCCAGGGCTTGAGCTTTTCCCCTGGGAAATTGGAAAGAATGTACGCGCCGGTGACCCCGCCGAGGACCCCGGGGATGGCAATTTCCCAGAAGAGCGCCCGGTTGACATTCTGGTGGAACAGGTGACTGACCCCGCTGACTCCGGTGGTGAAAATCTCCGAGACCTTGACGCTGTAGCTGATCATCGCGGGGGCGACTCCCAGGCTCAAAAGAAAGGTCGAGCAGGTGACCCCGTAGGCCATGCCCAACGCCCCGTCGACCAGTTGGCCGACAAGTCCCACAAACACGGCGGTGAGCAGAATGGGCATGGGGCAAGACCCTATGGCAAAGGCTGATTTGGCGGAAGGTTTATGACGCGTGATTGTCCGCCGCCAGCAAGGGGGGCTAGGGTGAAATCGTGAAGATGCTGGAGGTCCTCAATCCCTATGACGGGAAAAAAGTCGGGGAAACGCCCTTGCAGGATCGCGCGGAGGTGCAGCGGCGGCTCGACCTGGCAGCGGCGGCCTTTGCCGACCGGGGTCGCTGGCTGAATGTCCCCCGGCGGATCGAGATTCTCGAAAAATTCCAGCAACTGCTGGAGGCCAACCAGGAGAAAATCATCCGGCAGTCCCTATCCGAGGGCGGCAAGCCGCTCGTCGACACCAAGGTGGAGATGGCCCGGGCGATCAACGGCGTGCGGGTGGCCATCGAGGCGATCCCGCATTTGTTGGGCCGGGAAATCCCCATGCGCCTGAACGCGGCTTCGATGAACCGGATGGCCTACACCTTCCGCGAGCCGGGCGGCCTGGTCACGGCGATCAGCGCCTTCAACCATCCGATCAACCTGATCATCCACCAGGTGGTTCCCGCGGTCGCAACCGGATGTCCGGTCGTGGTCAAGCCGGCCACGAAGACGCCGTTGTCCTGCCTGACGCTGGTGGACCTCCTCCACCAGGCGGGGTTGCCTCCGGAGTGGTGCCAGGCGGTGGTTTGCGCCAATGCGGATGCGGAGCTGCTGGTCACGGATCCGCGGCTGAGTTTTTTCAGCTTCATTGGATCGGGCCGGGTGGGCTGGGCGTTGCGGTCCAAGCTGGCCCCGGGGGCAAACTGCGCCCTGGAACACGGCGGCGTTGCCCCGGTGATCCTGGAAGCCGACGCCAATCTCGAGGATGCCCTACCGTTGCTGGTGAAGGCCGGGTTTTATCATGCGGGCCAGGTTTGTGTTTCCGTGCAGAGGATTTACGCCCACCGCTCGATCGCCGAAGGAGTGGCCCAAAGGATCGCGGAAAGGGCCGCCAAGCTGGTGGTGGGGGACCCGGCGGATCCCAAGACGGAAATCGGGCCGCTCATCAGTCATGCGGAAAATGACCGGGTAGCGGCCTGGGTGGACGAAGGGGTGAAGAAGGGGGCCAAACTGCTCTGCGGAGGGAAGAAAATCTCCGCCAGTTGCTATGCGCCGACGGTTCTGTGGAATCCGCCGGAGGACGCCAGGGTTTCCTGCGACGAGGTGTTCGGTCCGGTGGTTTGCGTCTATCCGTTCGACAAGCCGGAGGAGGCGGTCAGCCGGGCCAACGCCCTGCCGGTCTGTTTCCAGTCCGCCGTGTTCACGCAGAACATCAACCGCGCCTTGGATTATGTCCGGAAACTGCAGGCCACCGCGGTGATGGTGAACGACCACACGGCGTTCCGGGTGGACTGGATGCCGTTTGGCGGGCGGATGCAGTCGGGCCTGGGGATGGGCGGGATTCCGCGGAGCATGGAGGACATGGCCGCGGAAAAAATGTTCGTGGTGCGAACCCCGGCCTAGGCCGGTTTTCCGAACGAGGCGGACACCTTCAGGGCGATGCCGCCGCGGGCGGCGAATTCCCCGGTGACAACGGCGTGGCGGGGGGCGAGGGCGCGGACGAGGTCATCGAGGATGCGGTTGGTGACGGCCTCGGCGAAGGAGCCGACATTCCGGAAGGAGTGGAGATACAGCTTGAGGGATTTGCTTTCCACGCAGCGCCGGTTGGGGACGTAGCGGAGGGTGATGGTGGCAAAATCGGGTTGGCCGGTGACGGGGCAAAGCGAGGTGAATTCCGCGGTGGAAAAAACAATCTCGTAAGGTCTCCCGGGCTTGGGATTGGGAAAGGTTTCCAGCCGGGCCCTGGAGGGATGGCTGGGAACCGGGGTTTTGGCACCGAGAGCATGTAAGGGCATGGCTGGTTTTAAACCCACCGGGGTTCCGGGAAAAGACCCTGCTTCACCCCGCGGGCGGGGTGCCGCCCGATTCGAAATCCGTCAGGTTCCGGACGGTGACCTCGGCTATCCTTTGCAGCGCCCGATCCGTGAGAAAGGCCTGATGGCCGGTGACAAGGACATTGGGAAAGGTGAGTAGCCTGGCAAACAGGTCGTCCTTGAGGATCTGGGAGGAGCGGTCCTCGAAAAAGAGCCCGGCTTCCTCCTCGTAAACGTCGATGGCGAGGTGGCCGATATGCCCCTTTTTCAGGCCACGGATGATGGCCGCGGTGTCAAAAATGGCGCCACGGCTGGTGTTGATGAGAAAGACCCCTTTTTTCATGAGGGGGAGGGTTTGGTCGTTGACGATATGGCGGGTTGAGGGAAGGAGCGGCACGTGGAAGGTGAGAATGTCGGATTCGCGGAAGAGATCCTCTGGGGGGAGATAGCGGCAGAGCCTGGCGGTGTCGGCGTGGGG
>DDPU01000061.1:0-5750 GCA_002342345.1 Verrucomicrobia bacterium UBA2460 | reverse complement strand
CCGGTGCCAAAGACGCCGACGGTCTTGTCGCGGAGTTCGAAGCCTTCCAGCCCCTCCAATTCGAAGTTTCCGTCCCGAACCCTTTGCCAGGCCCGGGGAATTTTCCGGGCCATCGCGAGGAGAAGCGCGAGGGTGAATTCCGAAACGGCGTGGGGCGAGTAGGAGGGGACCGAGGCAACGGCGATACCAAGCTCCCGGGCCGCATTCCTGTCGATGTGGTTGGTGCCGGTGCTGAGCGTGGCCACCAGCCGGGTGCCGCCTTCCGCCAGGGCCTGAAGGCAGGGGCGGTCGACCCGATCATTCACAAAGACAAGCGCAGCCCCGTAGCCACGGCACAGTGGAGCAGTGGAGGCGTCGAGGGGCGTTTCGAGGAATTGGAGATGATGCAGACCGGCGGAATTGGCGTTCCGGAGGGCGGATGCAAAGTAAGAGCGGGAACTAAAAAGCAGCGCCTTCACGTTGTCAGATTACAGTCCAACGAACGCGAGAGCGAGAGCGGCGGAAGAGGACAGAAGATGGGAGATAGGGGGAATCGAAGATGGGAGATGGGTGGAAGGGTAGCCAACCGTTTACGATTACGTTTACGTTTACGAGGCCGAGAAGGGTGGGTTGACGAAGGAAGAATCAGGGGAAAGGATGGGGGCATGGGTCATAAGGGTTGGAGTTCGAAGGTGGCGGGACCGGCGATCGGGCCGTACCGCCAGGCGACGGAAGCGGGGGGCTTTGTGTTTCTTTCCGGCCAACTGGCACTGGACGAGCAGGGCAACCTGATCCAGGGCCCGGTGGCCGAACAGACCCGCAAGGCGCTGGAGCGGGCGCAGAGCCTGCTGCAGGAAGGGGGATTGACGCTGGCGGATGTGGTGAAGGCGACGGTGTTCCTGACCGATCTGAAAACTTTTCCCGAGATGAATGCGGTTTACGCGGAATTTTTCCCCAAGGACCCGCCCTCCCGTTCCACGATCCAGGTGGCGGCCCTTCCCAAGGGCGGGTCGGTGGAGATCGAGTTGTTGGCGCGGCGGGCGCCATGACCAAGGAGCAGGTGCTGGAGGTGTTCCGCCGGTGCGGGGCACTCCTGCAGGGACACTTTGTTTTGCGGTCCGGCAAACATAGCCGGACGTTTTTCCAGTGCGCGCTGGTGCTGCAGGATCCGGTGGCCACGGCGGAGCTGTGCGGGGCGCTGGTCGCCAAGCTGAAGGTGGAGCGGTGGACGTTCCATTCGGTGATTTCCCCGGCGATGGGGGGGATTCTCGTGGGGCACGAGGTGGGGCGGCATCTCAAGCGGAGGCATATCTTTGCGGAAAAGGAGGAGGGGAAACTGAGAATCCGGCGGTTCGCGGTGAAGCCGGGGGAAAAGTTTCTGGTGGCCGAGGATGTCATCACCACGGGAAGCGCGGTCCAGGAGGTGGTTGCCCTGGTAAAGGCCGCGGGGGGCGAGGTGGCGGGGGTCGCCTGTCTGGTGGACCGGAGCGAGAAACCGCCGGAACTGGGTGCTCCACTCTGCTCCCTGATGAAACTGCCGGTGGAGACCTTTGAGCCGGATAAACTCCCCGCGGACCTGAAGAGCCTCCCGGCGGTGAAACCGGGTAGCCGCTAGGCGGGATTCCGGCTTGGATTCGGACCGCTTTTGCGTTCCAATATTTTCCTGATGAAGGGCATCCGCAAGGTCCGGTTTGAATGGGACTTGAAGAAGTCTCCCACCCAGACGCCCGCACTTCCTCCCAAGCACGAGATCAAGGAACTGAAGGAGTACGACATTGAGGCGATCTGGGAGGGCATCCAGAAGGCTTTCCTGAACGAGAAGAGCTGGATTATCGGTCTGGACGGGCATCTGGAGGAGTTGCGGAAACGCCTGTTTCCCGAAGGCAAGCCGGTTGCGGGCATGGAACTTCTCGCCCTGGTCCATGGTCCCCGCGTGGTGGGAATCAGCGCCCTGTATCCGGTGCCCGGGGAAGGACCGCATCTGCTTTCGGGGGTGATCATTGACTACGAATATCAGCGCCGTGGATTGGGCGCCGCGCTGTTGCAGGAATCTTTGCGGCACCTGGCAGGGAAGGGCCTGGAGACGGCCGCGGTGGTGACAAGGGAGACGGTGCCGGCCGCAAAGTTCCTTTATCCCAAGTTCGGCGGCCAGGCGGGCGAAGTCACCCTGACCGCCTAAGTTCGTGATGATGCCCACCTACGACCTGGCCGTGGTCGGCGCAGGGAGTGCGGGATATGCGGCGGCCCGGACGGCAGCCGGGCTGGGGCTGAAGGTGGCGGTGGTTGAGGGGGGGAGGCAGGTGGGCGGCCTCTGCATCCTGCGCGGCTGCATGCCGACCAAGACCATGCTGGAGAGTGCGCACCGGAACCACGAGATCGCCCGGGCGGGGGAGTTCGGAATCCGTGTGGGGAAACCCCAGCCGAACTGGAAGGCGATCCTCAAGCGGAAGGACCGGCTGATCGGGGAATTTGCCGACTACCGGCGGGAGCAACTGGAGAATGGTAAGTTCGACTTTTACCGGGCCAAGGGGCGCTTCACGGGTCCACACCGGTTGGCGCTGGAGGCGGTGGGAAAGGAGAAGGTGCCGACAGATATCGGAGCGAAGACATTTTTGGTGGCCACGGGGTCGAGGACGGCGAAGCGGGAGATTCCCGGGCTGGAGGAGGCGGGGTATTGGACGAGTGACGAGTGTCTGCAGGCCTCCAAGCCGGTCAAAACTCTGATTGTGCTAGGGGGTCGGGCGGTGGCGCTGGAGTTTGCGCAGTATTACGCCCATCTGGGAGTGAAGGTGACGGTGATCCAGAGGAGTGAGCGGCTGTTGCCCGAGTCCGACCCCGAGGTGGGGGACACACTGGCCGAGGTGTTTCGCAGGCAGGGGAGCGAGGTTTTCTGCGGGACGCAGATCCAGCGGGTGGTGAAGAAGGGGAAGAAAAAGAGAATTGAGTTTCTGCAGAACGGAAAGAAAAGGAGCGTGGAGGCGGAGCAGATTTTGCAGGCGTTGGGGCGGGAGCCCGATCTGGACGGGTTGAATTTATGGACGGCTGGGGTGAAGACAGAAAAGGGAAAAGTGGTCATTCAGCCAACCCAGCAGACGAGCGCGCCGCACATCTTTGCGGCTGGGGATGTGTGTGGTCCCTACGAGGTGGTGCATTTGGCAATTCAGCAGGGGGAGGTGGCGGCGAAAAATGCGGCGGCGCTGGTGGCGGGCAAGGAACCAAGGGAGCGGATGGATTACCGGCTGAAGCTGGAGGTGATTTTCACGTCCCCGGAGGCGGCAGGGGTGGGGTATTCGGAAAAGGAGTGCCGGGAGAAGGGCTGGGAAATTATGACCGCGAGCTATCCGTTTGCGGATCACGGAAAGTCGATGGCCATGGGGGCGATGGACGGGTTTGTGAAGCTGATCGCGCTCAAGCAGAGGGGGGAGATTGTGGGGGCGCAGGCGGTGGGGCCGCACGCCTCGGATCTCATTCACGAGCCTTTGGCGATCATGCGGTACCGGGGGACGGTGGAGGAGATGATGAATTTGCCGCACTATCATCCGACATTGTCGGAGATCTGGACCTATCCGGCGGAATCGATCGTTGAAGCGCTGGGCAGGAACGGGTGAGCTTCCAGTTTGCGGTTACGATTATGTTTGTGCTGGACGTTGGTGTTAAAAGGCTCCGTTTTTATCGCAGGGAGCCCGGAGAAAAGAGCCCTTAAGCGGAGCGGCGGCGGAAGAGGGCGAGGGTGGCGAGGGAGGTGAGGAAGAGCAAAGAGGAGGAGGGTTCGGGGACAGCGAGACCGGCGATCTGGTCGGCAGTGCCGGAGAAAGTAAAATTGAAGGCCCCCCCGTTACCGTCTCCATTGGTGTTGTTTAAAAAATCATTGATGCTGTTCCAGCGATACAATGTGCCGCTGGTGGAAGTCTGACTGGAGCCGTCCAGAAACCACACGGCCCCGCCGGCATCGATTTCAAAACCAAGACCGGTGCCTATGCTGCGGGTTCCGACCGTGGTTCCGGCGTCCCCGTTGGCCCAGGAGGTGGCCGAGGCCCATTTGCGCAGGGTTTTATTTCCAAAGGCATTGGGATTCCCTTCCAGAAAGTAGAGTTCGTTGTTGTACACCGAAAATCCCGATACTTGAAAAGTGGTATTTCTCTGTCCCAGGAGACCCCCGTTGGTATTGGCGGCCCAGTCGGCCACGCTGTTCCAATACCAAATTTGCTTGGTGGAGGTGTCGGTGGGGAGGCCGCTCACAAAGTAGAACCGCCCCTGTTCGTCGATGGCGATGTCACTGGAATAGCCATGGCCCATGGTTCGAGTGGTGATGGAGTTTTGGGTGCCGGAACGGAGGTTGGCGGCTCCGTCATACCGATAAACCTGAGGGTTTGCGGGATTAATATCGTAAGCGTCTTTTAGGACAAAAAGGGAGACAGCCGCACGCGACGATGGAGAAAGGGAAAGGAGGACTGCTGAGGTGAGGGTGGGGAGGAAGAGTTTCATCCAATAGAATCCAAAAACTTATTCAGGATACTGGAAAAATCAAGAGGGAGAGCCCTTTGTCATAAAATATTAAAAACCATATGTTTATGTCACAATTCCATCGCGGAAGGGGCAGGTTGGTAGGCTAATTCGGACACAGAGGGGCAGGAGCAGATGAGGTTGCGGTCGCCTTGGACGGCGTCGATGCGGGAGACAGGGGGCCAATATTTGGAGGCGCGGGTCCAAGGGGCGGGGAAGGCGGCTTGTTCGCGGGAGTAGGGGCGGTCCCAGGAATCGGAGAGCACATCGCTTGCGGGGTGGGGAGCGAGTTTGAGCGGGTTCTTGGTACGGTCGGATTTGCCGGACTCGATCGCGGCAATTTCCTGGCGGATGGCGATCAGGGCGTCGGCAAATCGGTCAAGCTCCTCACGGGACTCCGACTCGGTGGGTTCGATCATGATCGTTCCGGCCACCGGCCACGAAACGGTGGGGGCGTGAAAGCCGTAATCCATGAGCCGCTTGGCCACATCATCCACCTCAATCCCTGCGGAGGCCTTGAAGGGGCGGAGATCCAGGATGAATTCGTGGGCCACCCATCCGCCGGTCCCGCGGAAGAGGATGGGATAGTGGGGGGCGAGTTTCCTGGCGAGGTAGTTGGCGTTGAGCAAGGCTACCTCGGTGCAGCGGGCCAGGCCATGTGCTCCGACCATGGCAAGATACATCCAGGGAATGACGAGGATGCTGGCGCTGCCCTGAGGGGCGGAGGCGACGGGGCCGACCTTACCGGCGGGAATCCTCTCAAGGGGATGGGAGGGAAGGAAGGGGGCAAGGTGCTTGGCCACGGCCACGGGACCGACTCCTGGCCCGCCGCCGCCGTGGGGGATGCAGAAAGTCTTGTGGAGGTTGAGATGGCAGGCGTCGGCCCCGAAATCGCCCGGGCGACAGATGCCGACGAGGGCGTTGAGGTTGGCGCCGTCGAGATAGACTTGGCCGCCGGCATCGTGGATCTTTTTGCAAAAGTCGCGGATGCCGGCCTCGAAAACACCGTGGGTGGAGGGATAGGTGACCATGGCGGCGGCGATGCGCGGGCCATGTTCCCTGATCTTGGCGTCGAGATCGGTGAGATCGACGTTGCCGGCGGCGTCGCAGGCGACGGCGACGACCCGGAGTCCGGCGAGAACGGCGCTGGCGGGATTGGTGCCGTGGGCGGAGACGGGGATCAGACAGACATCGCGCCGGGACTCGCCGCGGGCGTGCTGCCAGGCGCGGATGGCAAGAAGTCCGGCGTACTCCCCCTGGGACCCGGC
>DDPU01000033.1 GCA_002342345.1 Verrucomicrobia bacterium UBA2460 | reverse complement strand
TCGAGGTGGGCGGACTCGGCATGAAGCTTTTCCTGCAGGGCGCGGAGGATTTTCGGAATGCTTTGGACGTGGATGAGGCCCCCGTGGTCCTGCAGGACCTCGAGGAACCGGCTCATGTGGGTGCCCTTGAACTGGTGGGGGAGATCCACGGCAAGGGCAACGGTGGCCACAGTGTTTTGGGTGGCGCGGGAGCGGTCGCGGACGACGATGGGATAACGAAGGCCCTTTACGCCCACCTTGTCGATCCGGAGATTGCGGAAGTCTGGAGAGGACTGGGTATCGTGAAGCTTTCCCTGCCGCGAGCGGGGCTTTTTCATTGGATAAGAAATAATAACCTGCAAACGAAGGGCGGGAAACTCGATTCAGATGAGGATTCGGTAGGGGCGGTTGTCCTCAAACGTCCGTCTTTAATGTCGGGCATGGTCCGTTGAGGACAATGGACCCTACCTAGCGGTGAATTTAAAAGCGGTTATTCTTGAGGAATGGGTTTTTTCAAAAAACATGGCAAGGCGATCCTGGCTGTAGCAGGGCTGCTGGGGCTGGTGGTGGTGGGACTGGTCCTGCTGGCGGCGAGTTTTCTTGCGGATTTGGCGACGAAGATTCCTCCGACGGCACGGCCCTCGTTGAATCCCGCTCGCATGGGGTTGATCTGCGAGGATGTGGAGTTGCAAACGGACGACGGCCTTCGGCTGAGCGCCTGGTGGATGCCGAAGGGGAAGCCGAACCGTCCGCCGGTGGTGATTCTCCACGGGTTGGGTGCCAGCAAGGCTCACATGATTGATTACATATTATTTGCCCAGGAGCAGGGAAATCCAACCTTGGCGATCGACTTTCGCGGCCATGGCGACAGCGATCCTTCCCTGACCAGCATCGGTTTTTACGAAAGCCACGATGCCATGGCGGCGATGCAATTTGTCCGGAACCGGGGGGCGGGCAATCCGGTGTTATGGGGGACTTCCATGGGGGCGGCCAGCGCCCTGCTGGCGGCGGCGCAGGACGGTGCTGCGGCCGGGGTGATTGCGGATGCCCCCTTTGACACTTACCGGAACACCGTGCTTCACCACGCGAAACTGATGTATGGCCTTTCGGAATATCCGTTTGTGGCGCTGGCGTTTCCGATGATCGAGCAACGGGCGAGGTTCCGGATTGATGACGTGAACTGCCTGCGGGCGGCCAGGGAAATCCGTTCCCCCGTGCTGGTTCTGGCGGGGGAAAAAGACGCGCGGATGCCGATTCCGGTGGTGCGGTCGGTCTACGATCAGGCCGCCGGGCCAAAGGAGTTTTGGATCATCCCCGGCGAGGGGCATGAAAACCGGGGGTTCGGGGCGGAATTCCGGAAAAAAATCTCGGATTTTCTTGGGAAGCTGAAAAAAAACTAGGCTGCCTGCGGGGTTAACTCCCGGAGGAGGGAGTCGGTGCCCACGTGGCGGGCATACTGCTGCATGGCGGTCCGGTCGGTGAGGCCGGAGAGGTAGTCGCAGATGGCGCGGCTGACGCCCTCCTTCTTGATCCGCAGGACCGCCCGCTCCGCGATGAGATGCGGATGAAGGTGGTAGAACTCAAAAAGGCCCTGGAGGACCTGGCTGGCCCGCTGGTTGACCTCGCAAATGTCGGGGTGGCGGTAAAAATTCTTCCCGAGAAAATCGCGCAGGTTGCGGATTTTTTTGTCCATCAGGGGCGTAAAAGTGACCAGCGTCTGGCCGATCGCGCCGGCCTCGGCGGCGGAGGCCGGATGAAATTCCTCCAGGCTGGCGATGGATTGGCGGACGGCATCCTCGACAAGGTGGTCGGCGAGGCATCGGGAGACGAAACGGCGGGTTCTTTCCGGATTCAGCCGTGTGTAGTTGCGGCGGATGCCGGATTCCGTTTCCTTCCAAAGCTCGATTCCCCGGAGCGCGCCCGGGTCGAGCAGGCCGCTTTCCAGGGCGTCCTCGAGGTCATGGCAGCAGTGCGCGACTTCATCCGCCAGGTCCACGGCCTGGGATTCCAGGGAGGGAGAGGTTCCCGCGGACGTCCCGGGGTGGATGCCCTGCCGGACCTCCCGGGTGAGGTTGAGTCCGTTGAAATCGGGATACTTCACCTCGAGGGTTTCGACGACGCGGAGGCTTTGCAGGCGGCGACCGAATCCCCCGGCGCCCCGCATCAACCGGTCCAGGGTGTGCTCCACGGGATGACCGAAGGGCGGATGCCCCAGGTCCCGCCCCAGGGCGATGGCTTCCGCGAGATCCTCGTTCAGGCCGAGGGAACGGGCGAGGGACCGCGCCAAGGAAGCCACCTCAATGGTGTGGGTCAACCGGGTGCGCACGTGATCCCCGGAGGCGCTCAGGGGGACCTGGGTCTTGTATTCGAGGGCGCGAAAGGCGGCGCTGTGCACGATCCGTTCCCGGTCGCGCTGGAATTCCGGGCGAAAATCATGGGACTGCTCCGGGTGTTTGCGTCCCGAGCTCTCCCTGCTTTTGGAGGCATAAGGGGCCAGGAAGGCGGCTTCCTTCCTTTCCCAGTCTTCTCGGGTGCGGATGGGCATTCCTCTGAATGGAAGGGGGAAACGGGGAAGTCGAGGGAGGGGCAAAAGCGGAAAGAACAAGGTGTGAAAAAAACCGGAGGAGCGGGGCGGAAGCCGGTTTTTAGAGGCAAATCCTGAGGAACGTCTTTTTCCCGATTTGCAGCACCTGGCCGGCGGAAAGGGACACCTCGGCCTTGGGATCGGACAATTTTTCCCCACCCAGCTTGATGCCGCCCTGGGCGATGAGGCGGCGGGCCTCGGAGTTGCTGGGGACGGTACCGGTTTCCTGCACCAATTTGGCCACGGAAAGCTTGGGTGCCGAGGGACGGAAGGAGGGCATCTCCGCCGAGGAGAGATCCTTTTTGGAGAACTTCGCCTCGAAGTCGGCCCGGGCGGAGGTTGCCGCATCCTCGCCGTGGAAGCGGCGGACCACGCCGGCGGCCAGCTCCTTTTTTGCCTCCATGGGATGGGCCGCGACCTCGCGGGGCAAACCGAGAAGCGGCCCCAGCAGGTCGCGCCACACCGAACAGGTTTCATCGGTGACGGACATGACCTTGCCGAACATCTCGCCGGGGGCCTCGGTGATCCCGATGTGGTTGCCGAGGGATTTGCTCATCTTCTGTTTGCCGTCGGTGCCGGTGAGCAGGGCGGTGACGAGGACGACCTGGGGTTCCTGGCCGGCCTGGCGCTGGAGATCCCTTCCGACAAGGTTGTTGAAGAGCTGGTCGTTGCCGCCGAG
>DDPU01000067.1:7926-16114 GCA_002342345.1 Verrucomicrobia bacterium UBA2460 | reverse complement strand
TCGCGGGGAATCCGGGCCGCCATCGGTTCCTCCAGCAAGAACGCCGTGCCGATCCTTGAGGCCATCGGCCTTGCCAAGGCCTTTGAAGCCGTCGCCGACGGGACCAGGATCCGCAAATCCAAACCGGATCCCGAGGTCTTCCTTCTCGCCGCCGGGATGATGGCAACCCCTCCCGAGCACTGCCTCGTCGTCGAGGATGCCGAGGCCGGTGTGGAGGCGGGTCTGGCAGCCGGTATGAAGGTCCTGGCGGTGGGATCCGCCAGCACCCTTCCCCGGGCCACCTACGGTGCCCGCAATCTCTCCGAGGCCGACCCAGCCCTGGTGTTGGCCTAATCCCCACCCTCCCGCTTTCCAGGTTTTGGGGTGTCCGCAGAGCAGGTTGCGGATAACCTGCCTCTTGGAATGACCAAGATCCGGACGCTGTTTGGAAAAAAGCTCCTGCCGCATCATATGCTCAATTTTTCCGAGCAGCTTTACGATATTCTGGTCCGGGAGATCGAGTTGGGTAGGTGGCAGCTCAATGAGCGCCTTCCCGGGGTCATCCAACTTGCCAGGGAACTGGATTTCGGGACCAAAACCATCCAAACGGCCTACGACCGCCTCAAGCGGGAGGGGTACGTCCGGGCGCTCGGTTACCGGGGGACGTTCCTCAAATCCCGCCACCCCCAGGCGTCCGCCGCGGCCGGAAAACTCGGCGTGCTGATTTCCCCGGAGGACACCGACGATCCCCTCACCCTCTGGTATCAGCATGTGATTCTGCAGACCGCAAAAAAACGAAACCTCATTCCCGAGACCAAGGTTCTTCCGGTTCACCTCGCGGCGGCAGACATCAACCGGCGGGGGCGACTCTTCGGAGATGATGTCCTCGGCATCCTCTCGCTGACCCCCTGGCAGATGGCCGTCCGATTTGGCGAGGCGGAAGGAGCTCTTCCGGTGGCGTTTCTTTTGCCCCCGTTTGCCGCGGGGCGTCCCAAGGTCTGCGCCGACATCGAGGAGGCCTACCATGAGCTGACCACGCGGGTCATCCGGTACGGGCACCGCTGCGTGATTTTTTCCGAGGACAGCGTGGAACCGGATCCCCGCCAAAGCGAAATGCACCGCAGGGGCTACCTGCAGGCCATGCGGGAAAACGACATGGAGACGGAGGAATCCCTGCTCTGCGCCTCCCAGTCCGTGAACAACAACCACCTTTCCTCCGTGACCGGTCACCTGCGGGAAATTCTCCGGAAGGGCAAATCCGCCGGCCCCATTGCGGTGGTGGCCGGATCCCTGGGCCGGGCCATGGCCCTCAGCCGGGCCGCCCTTGCCGAGGGAGTGCGCATCCCCGAGGAACTGGGGATCGTTTCCATCGGTTCCGCACCGGTCGAAGGAGATCCCCATCGCCAAATCACGGGGATGCTTCCGGATTTCGACGCGATGACCGAAATGTGCATGGAAATGATCCAGCAGCAGCGGGACAGGGGGCGGTCCGATTTCACCGAGGTGAAGTTCCGCATGCACTTCATCCGGGGCCACACCCTCGCCTGCCACGGCGCCGATCCCTTCCTTTTTCCCGAGCAGCTCCCCGAGAACATCCTTTCCCACGACCCGGCTTCCCTCTCGCGGGCGGTCGCCAATTCCCCGGCCCGCAGCAGGGAGAAACGATAAATCAGCGCCCCGGCTCCCGCCTTACCGGGAGGCCGACTCCAGCATCAACGCCACCAAGGACCCCCCTGCAGGCGGCGCATCACGCCCTGCTGTTCGGCAACCGGCAATCCTGATTTTTGCAGAAGCGTCGCCGCCTGGGCGGGATCCTTTCCGTAAACATCGGCCACCGCCCCCGCCGCGGCCCGCTCCCTCCCCGTGGCATCCTGCACCAGGGAGGCCCACTTCAATCCCGAGGAGGGATCCTCCTGCCCGAATTCCCTCGCCAATGTTCCCGCCATGATGTCCCTGGGAAAGCCCGGGGCCTGCCGGCCGACAAAATCCGCCACCTCCTTCAAATCCGTCTTGGACCAGCGGGACGTGGAGGCCACCAGGGCGCTGATCTGGTCGAGCCCGGGGGAAAGCTGGGCCGACCACTCCACGGCCGCCCGGGGATCGGTCCGTGACCACTCGTCCGCCACCTTTGCAACCGGACCACCCCACCATTGCGGATAACGGTTTTCCTTTGCCCATCCGGCGGCGGTGGCGGGATCCGCGTCCGTCCATTTCTCCAAAAGATCCGCTCCAAAATCGATTTTGATCCGGTCGCTCAGGTTCATGGCTTTGAGGGTTTCCAGAGCCTCGCCGGGGCTTTTTTCCGCCATCCCCTGAAGGGCAGACCGGAGAACGGAAAGGTTGCCCGACTGTTCGTACTCCTTGACGGCGAAGGCGAGCGCAGTCCGTCCATCCTGCCGTCCCCATTCCAGGAACACACGGTCCAAGGCCGATTTTTTTCCCGGCCCGTCGGGTAAAGCCAGGGCACGGTTGAGCTCGGCCGCGAAATCCCTGACCGCTGGCGCCTGAACCTGCTCCGTTAGCTCCACCCCCTTTTCTCCGGGAGCTTCCCCGGGGGACACTCCTGCCGAAGAGGAAACCAAGCCGTCTCCGGACGGGACCGGAAACGCGCCGGGATCGGGACAGTTTGCGGAATCCCGGGATCCCGAAGAAAACCAATACACCAAAGGGAGGGGCAACGATAAAAACAGCAGCAACACCCAGCCTTTCCGCGAAATCCGTGCCACAACGCAGATTAAAGACAGGGAGACCCCGACTCAAGAGGCGATGGAGGATCCGGGGCGTCGCCAACCGCCCCGCCGGTAAGCGGCCGCCAGCAGACTGACCGGATGGGTCACCCGGGGAGGACATGGCCGGGACGCCAATCCCCCTTCGATCTGCAGGTGGCACCCGGGATTGGCGGTCGCCACAATGCGGGCGGAGGTGGAAAGGATGTGATCCACCTTCCGGTTCCGTAGCCTGTCCGCCATTTCGGGCTGAGTCAGGTTGTAAACCCCCGCGCTGCCGCAACACCATTCGGATTCCGGCAAATCCACCACCCGCAAGCCGGGAATGGAGGCCAGCACCTGCCGGGGTTGCCGGGTGATCCCCTGCCCGTGACAAAGGTGACAGGCATCATGATAGGTGGCTACTTCCCGGATTTCCCCGCGGGGAGGCACGAAACCGATTTCCACCAGCCATTCATGAATGTCCCGGATCTTCCGGTCCCACTCCTCCGCACGCCGGTCGTAAACCGGATCCCCGGCAAGAAGCCTCCGGTAACTCCTGAGATGGGAACCGCAGCCAGCCGAATTGGTGATGATCGCGTCGAGGCCAAAGGGGTCGAGCAGGTCCAGCCACCGCCGGGCCAGGACCGCGGCGGTCTCCGGATCCCCGTTGTGCGCGTGGAGGGAGCCGCAGCAGGGCTGCACCGGGAGCGTCACCACCTCACAACCGTTGGCGAGGAGCACGTCGGCGGTGTCCCGGTGGATTTCCGAAAAGGCGAGATCCTGGATGCAGCCGGTCAGCAAAGCCACGCGGTGACCCGGTTTCCCCTCCGGTCTTTCCAGGGGGCGGATGAGTTGGTGGGAAAATTCCGGCCGTATGGGCGGGGTCATCGCCTCCCACCTCCGCAGCCGGGGGGGCAACAACCGGGGAAGCCGGAGGAAACGGATCAGGGCCTGGGCCCCGCTGGCCTGGTAAAGCCGGAGAATCCGCCCCGTCATGCGAAGCCAACGAGGGTGGGTGAAAAGCAAACGCAGGGTGAGGAAGCGGACCAGCCTGCGGGCGGGGTTGGCCAGTGCGCCCGACCTCTCCGCATCCGCCCGCGCGGTCTCGAACAGGTGGGCGTAATCCACGCCGGCGGGACAGGCCGTTTCGCAGGCCAGACACCCGAGGCAGTAGGACATCTCCTCGCCAAAGGCGCGGGTGGGGGAAAGCTGGCCGTCCGCAATCGCCCGCATCAACGAGATCCGCCCCCGCGGGCTGTGCTGTTCAAGCTTGGTGGCGTCGTAAGTCGGGCAGGTCGGCAGGCACATCCCGCAGTGCATGCATTGCTGGAGGATGGAGTAATCAAGCGATTCCAGCGTCTCCCCGGAACTCATCAGGAGAAGTCGAAGATTTTTCCGGGATTCAGCAACCCGTCGGGATCCAGGGCCGCCTTGATCCGACGCATCAACTCCACGTTGGCCCGGCCCACCGCCGCCTCCAGGAATTTCTTTTTTGCCAGCCCGACCCCGTGCTCCCCGGTGATGGTCCCGCCCAGCTCGACGGCTTTTTCGAAAATCTCCCGCATGGCCGCCTCCACCCGCCGCATCTCCTCCCCGTTCTTTTCATCGGTCAGGAAGGTCGGATGGAGGTTGCCATCGCCCATGTGGCCGAAGGTTCCGATCTTCACTTGGTGACGGCGGCTCACCTCCCGGATAAAGGCGATCATTTCGGCCAAACGACTCCGCGGAACGGTGGCGTCCTCCAGGATGGTGGTGGGGCGCACCCGCGCCAACGCCGCAAAGGCCGTCCGGCGGGCCGCAGCCAGGGAGGCCGCCTCGGCGGCATTGGCCGCCTTTTGCAGCGAGCGCGCCCCGTGGGCCCTCGCAATCCTCGCCATGGCCTCGGCCTCCGACTCCACCGCCGCGGGATGGCCGTCGGTCTCCATCAGCAGGATGGCCTCCGCATCCCGGGGAAGCCCGATGGCGGCGTGATCCTCGACGCAGTTGAGGGTGACGTGATCCAGAAACTCCAGGGTGCAGGGAATGATCTTGGCGGCGATAATTGCGGAAACGGTGCGGGCGGCCTGTTCCATTTCGTCATAGACCGCCAGCATGGTTTTTCGCGACAAGGGAGGCGGCAATAATTTCAGGAGCACCTGGGTGATCACCCCCAGGGTCCCCTCGGAGCCGATGAAAAGATCCCGCAGGGTGTAGCCGGCCACATCCTTGACGCACTGGTTGCCGGTGCGGATGACCTCTCCGCCGGCCAGGACCACCTCCAAACCCATCACGTAGTCGCGGGTGACCCCGTATTTCAATCCCCGGAGGCCTCCCGAGTTTTCCGCGACATTGCCCCCGATGGTCGAAATCCTCATCGAGCCGGGATCGGGTGGATAAAAAAGCCCCGCCTTTTCTGCCGCCGCCGCCACGGCGGAGGTGATGGCACCGCTTTCCGCCCGCAATGTCAGGTTCGCGGCATCCACTTCGAGGATTTTGTCCATTCTCGAAAGACACAACACCACTCCCGAACGAACGGGCACACTGCCCCCGCTTAACCCGGTGCCCGATCCGCGGGCCACGACCGGAACCTTGTGCTTGCTGGACCAGCGAAGGACCGATGCCACCTCACCGGTGCTGCGCGGGAACACCACCGCGGCAGGGAGCTGGGTCAGTTCCGCGGTTCCATCGAAGGAGTAGGGAATGAGCTGTTCGGCCTGGTCGAGAATCTCAAGTCCCGGAAAGGATTCGCGCAGGGAGGCTACGGGACGACCGGCAGGGGCCATCCGGGGATGATGGGGAAGGTTCCGTCCCTTCCCAAGCGAAGAAGCGTTCAGGCCAGGGTGAGGCGAAACCGGAAGGGGCTGTCATCGGACCCAAGCAGGATCTCGTTGGCTCCTCCCTGAAGGTCGCAGGTCAGCGAATTTTCCGCCAAACCGATCGGGGTCTCCCCCACCAGGGTGCCCAGGGTGCTGCCGCGGTCCCTCACAAAGAAGTGGTTGCCCTCGCGCTCGATCGAACAGTGGTTCCGGGAAATCTGGTAGGGCTTGTCATCCGCGATCATCAGGTCATTGGCGGCAAAGACCGTGGCACCCTTGCCCTGCGCCTCATGTTTTCGGCCGATCCGGAAGGGAAATTTCGTGATGGTGATGACCGGTTCAGGCAGGCGGGCCTTGGCATGCTCGGTGAGGGCCTCGAGAAGAAAGTTTTGATACCCGCCCTCAGGCGGCGCGGGAGGAACGGGCTTGGCCGCGGGTGCCGGAGCGCCGGGGGTTGCCACGGGGACCGGGGCCACCGTGCGTACCCGCTCGAGGGAAGGCGGGGGAGAAATCGGTCCCGCCACGGGCGCCACCACCCGGGCAACGGGAGGCCCTGCCGGGGCGGATCCCGAGGCCAACGCCTGCTCCGCCCGGCTGCGCAACCGCATTTCCAGCCGCAGGCGGTCGTTGGCGGTGCGCAAACGCTCGAAAAAGGACGCCATGTACGGGATGAGGACTTCGGGACGGGAAAGCACCGACTCGTTGAAGTTCTCGGGGGTGAGAACCTCGCACTCGGTGACCTCCAGGGCCTGGGCGGAGGCGGAGCGGGGCCGCTCGTCCACCATGGCCATTTCCCCGAAAATATCCCCCTCCCCCAGCTGGGCGAGGATCACGGGCTTGCCGTCAGCAAGAATGCTGATTTCCACGCGACCGCGGAGGATGCGGTAGGCTTCCTGGCTGGACTCCCCCTCGCGGAAAATAACCTGTCCGGGCTGAAAAACGGTTCCGACGTTCACTGTGTCAAAATGGGGAATCTTTCCTCTGCGGGCAAGCGTGGCCCCAGCTTTGGGCGTTGAGCCATTCCCGAGCCTCATTTATTCAAGAGGATCGATGAGTTTCCCCGCCCGGTTGCCCCTGAGCCTTGCCCTGGCGTTTCTGTTGGTTTCCTGCCGGCAACCCCCGGAGGCGTTCCTCCTGCCGGAGGGCATCACCTTCCGGGACCTGGCCTCAGGCCGGGAGATCAATCCCCGCGAATACCGTGGCAGGGTTCTGGTGCTGCACCTTTGGGCCGCATGGAGTCCCGCCAGCATCAGGGAAATTCCCGAGCTCGCCGAGCTCTCCAAGCTGTATGCGCAGCGCGGTCTGGTGATCCTGGGGGTCTGCCTGGACGAATCTTCCGCCGCGGAACTTGTTGTTTTTGCCGAACGACAGGGCGCACGATATCCCCTGGTCCGGCCCGGCCCCCGCCTTCTCGATGAAATCCAGCCCCTGGAAACCATCCCCTACACCGTTCTCTACAGCCCGGGGGGAAAGGTTCTCGCCCGATTCCGGGCAACTTGGAAAACCGGGGAACTCCGGGAAGTGATTAAAAAAAATCTCTAATCCGCCGGGGCGTCCAGTTCCTCGCACCAGGGCAGGACGATTTCCATCGGCAGGCCGATCACGTTGCTGCGGGATCCCTCCACCCGCTCCACGATCCGATCCCCGCCTTCCTGCAGGGCATAGGCACCAGCCTTGTCCAGCACGTCGGTGGAGCGCACGTAGTCGTCCACCTCCTCGGGAGAAAGATTGCGGAACTTCACCCGGGTGCGCACCACGCTTTCCCGGATTTTTTTTCCGTCCGGCAGGACCAGCACCACCGCCGTGACCACCTCATGGATATGGCCACTGAGCGATGTCAGCATTTGCCTGGCCATCTCCTCGTCCGCAGGCTTCCCCAGAATTTTACCCTGACAAACCACGATGGTATCCGCCGCCAGCACCGCCAGCCCCGGTTTCCGGCCCGCCACGGCGCGTGCCTTCCTTCGGGCGTTTCCCCGGGCCAGTTCTCCGGGCTGCACCTCGGGAAAGTCCTCCGCCGACCATTCCTCCACCCCGGGGGTTTCCACCCGGAAGGAAATCCCCGATTCCCTCAGCAGATCCGCCCGGCGGGGCGAGGAGGACGCGAGGACCAGTCGCATCTTCCCACCCTGCCCGCGGGGCACCGTGGAGGCACGCCGGGAGTGGGAAAGTTATTCGTCCTTGTCCCCTTTTTTCTCCAATTGTTCCCCAACAACTTTCCGCCCAGTGTTGAATCCTCAGGCACATCAGGAACGATAACCCTTCCGTGATTGCCGAAGCCCAAAACTTGCGTCCCCGGGGACGCCGGGAACCCCCCGCCCCCATCACCATCGAGGGCCTGCCCGCCCACACCAACCTCGAAGCCGAACGATCCCTGCTGGGTGCCATGCTGGCCGACCCGGATCAGATCGTCGACGTGGTCCGGGAACAGGGCCTCCGGGAGGAGGATTTCTTCGCTCCCGCCCATCAGGTCATTTTCCGCGCCATCACCACGATGAGGGAAACCGGCCAGGTCATCGATCCCTCCACCCTGCTGGCCTGGCTGACGGACCGTAAACTCCAGGATGCCGCAGGAGGGGCCACCCTGATCGGCGAACTGGCGGCGGGGGTGATCAGCGTGTTCACCGCTCCGACCCACCTCCAACAGGTCAAGGACAAGAGCCTGTTGCGGGAACTGCAACAGGCCTGCGCGCGGATCGTCGTCGG
>DDPU01000067.1:0-7920 GCA_002342345.1 Verrucomicrobia bacterium UBA2460 | reverse complement strand
CACGAGCGCCCCCATGAAGTCCAGAACATCCTGGATGAGGCGGAGCGCGACATCCTGGAAATCCGAGGCCGCCGGGAAACGCAGGGGATCGTGCGGGCGGCCGAGGTTGCCCCCCGCACCATCGCCATGATCGAACAGTTGATCCGCGGCAAGGGATTTTACGGGGGCATTCCCTCGGGCTTCGACGAATTGGACCAGATGACCACCGGTTTCAAGGGGGGAGAGATGATTGTCATCGCTGCGCGGCCGGGAGTCGGCAAAACCGCCCTCGCCCTGAGCATGGCAAGACACATCCTCCGCCAACGGCTGGATCCCTCGAAAAACGAACTGGTTCGCCCCGGATATCCGGTGGCCTTCTTTTCCTTGGAAATGTCCGCCCAGCAGCTGATGTTCCGTCTGCTCTCCTCCCATGCCGGACTGGACTCGGAACAGATCCGCCGTGGACAGCTGAGTGACAGCCAGATCACCGCCCTACGCGGAGTGGCCGCCGAGATCAGCGACCTCCCCCTCCTGCTCGATGAATCCAGCCTTCTCTCCATCGGACAGCTGCGCGCCCGCGCCCGCCGCCTCAAGAAGATGCACCATATCGAGATCCTGTTTATCGACTACCTCCAGCTGCTCACCTCCGGGACGGATCGCGCCCGCGAGAGCCGCCAAGTGGAGGTTTCGGAGATTTCCAGGGGCCTCAAGGCCCTGGCGATGGAACTGAATGTCCCGGTGGTCGTCCTCGCCCAGCTCAACCGTAAACCCGAGGAGACCAACTCGGATCCGGCGCTCCACCACCTCAGGGAATCCGGTTCCATCGAGCAGGACGCCGACGTGGTCCTCCTGCTCAGCCGGGAGAGCGAAAAGGAGGGAGGCGAGTCCGCGGAGACCCCCTCCGAGGACGAGGAAACGGCACGGTCCCGCCTGGCCCAGCGGGGCATCATCTGCAAGCTCAACATCGCCAAACAAAGAAACGGACCGACGGACCGCATCCGCCTTCTTTTCCAGCCCCGCTTTACCCGCTTCGACTCCCTTCCCCGGGAAGCCCGCTGAGGGGTCGGTCGCCCGTGATCTCCCGGGGATATGTGGCGGTTTTCTCGGAACCCCACGACGACGGTTCCGTCCGGAAAATTCTCGATTCCTGGCTGACGCGATTCGAAAAGGTCGAACAGGTTGTCCCGGGCGTGCAGGCCGGCAACACCACCACGGCCATCCAAAAGCCGCAGGACCTCATGCCCGCCGACCACATGCAGTTTCGGGTGATCCAGGGAGGTGATTTTGCCTGGGTGTACCTCACCCGCAACCGCCGGGTCGTTGAAACCACCGGCCTGCCGAGCGAAAAAATCTCCCTCTGCCTGGATGTGCTACTGGAATTGCCCGGTGTGACGGAGATCGTTGACCAGCACGATGACCGGAGGCTGGACGAGCTGGAGCGAGACGGATTGATGTGAACGATTCCCCGGTCCTGATCCTGACCGCCGCTTTCGGGGACGGCCACAACGCCGCCGCCCGGGGTCTGGCCGCCGCCATCCGGCAACAGGGCGGAAATGCCGTCGTCGCGGACCCCTTTGCCGAGGCAAGGCCCGGCCCGAACGAATTCGCCCGCCGTCTTTACCTGACCCTGATCAACCGCGCCCCACGGGTCTGGAACCTTTTTTATGTCGCCTGCCACCGCCTTCCCCTGATCGAGACGGGAATTTTCCTGCATGCCGCCGCCCAACGGAGAATTGAGGAACTGTTGCAAAGCCACCAGCCGAAGGTGGTGGTGCTCTCCTTCCCGGTGTACGCCCACCTCATTGCCCGCCTTTCCCCCGCCTTGCGCAAAGGCTTCCGGCTGATCACGGTGGTGACAGATTCCATCTCGGTGCACCGCCTCTGGTCCACGGCACCGGCCGATTTATGGATCGTGCCAAACGAGCCCACTGCCGCATCTCTCGCCGCCCTCGGCATTCCCCGGGAAAAAATCCAGCCCTTGGGTTTTCCCGTTGACCCCCGCTTCGCCTCACCCGAACCGCACCCGGGCGACGAAGCCCCTGGGGACCGCCCCAGGATCCTCCACCTGTTGAACTCCGGACTGCGGGGGGGGCCGCAACTTTCCGCGGCGCTGGCCGCCCAACCCGGTTGGGAGGTCACCGTGGGGGTCGGTCGTGACCCAAAGGTCGTCCACAGGGTTGAGGAAGCCCTCGGCGCCCATCGGGAACATGTCCGGATTCTCGGCTGGACCAGTGAAATGCCCTCCGTGCTGGCGCGTAGCCACTTTGTCGTGGGCAAGGCCGGCGGCGCTCTCACCCAGGAAACCATCGCCTCCCGCACTCCTTTTCTGGTCACCCAGGTGGTTCCCGGGCAGGAGGAGGGAAACTTCACCCTGCTAAGGGAAATTGGCGTGGCCCGGCTGACCCCCGACGGGGAGAGCGCCGTTCGCGCCATCCGTGAGGCCTTGGCCAACGGAGGCAGAGGCTGGAAGGAATGGAAATCCAGGCTCGCCGCCGCCTCCAAGCCGGATGCCTCGCTCCGCCTGGCCGACCTCTGCCTCTCCATGAATCGGTAACCAATTTTTGATCCCTCTCCGTTCGGAGGTTTTCGCCGCCGAGACGCCGAGATTTTCCCAATTTTCGAATGAGCGACCTCCCACTTTCCACCAACCGTCCCTCAGCGCCTCTGCGGCAAGAGGGGGATTGCGGGTCACTCGCAAAACATCACCCGCCACCAGGCCTTGCCTCAACTTAAGCAGTTAAACTAATCCACGCCTTCCACATCGTCCGGGCAAGTTCCTCGGTTGGCTCCGCGTACTCGGAGGTATCCTCGAGAATTTGTGCAGGCTCGACATTTGCGGCCGCCAGTTCCCCGCGTGATTCGGCAACCATTTTATCGACCATCGCCGCGGTCATCTCCAGATGGGGAACCAGGCCGTAGGCCTTTTTTCCCAGACGGAAACCGGCACACCCGCACTTTTGGGTTCCCAGCAGGTGGGCAGCTCCGGAAGGCAGCGAAAAATGATCTCCATGCCACATCAGGGCCTGGAATTTTTCCGGCAGGCGACGGAGAACCGGATCCTTGCAGGCATCCGGCATCTTGTGGACGGGGATCCAGCCGATTTCCTTCTCCCCCGGCTTCACTTCGACTCCCGCCGCCGCGGCCAACAACTGCGCCCCGAGACACACCCCTAGGATGGCCTTGTCAGCCTTCACCGCCCGCTCCAGTAGGGTGATTTCCTGCCGGAGATGGGGCAACCGTCCCTGGTCATATACCCCCATGTTTCCCCCCATCACGACGAGGCCAAGGTAGGGACCGGGATCCTCGGGAATTTTTTCCTTCTGGTCGATGCGCACGGTGCGGATCCCATGGCCCGCCCCGAGGATTTCCTCGGCAATGGTACCGGGCCCTTCCGTGGGCTCGTGCTGCAACAGGAGAAACTCCGCCATGACAAAACGATCCGCAAAGCGGGGAATTTCCGCAACCTTCTTGTGAAAAGTTTTTCCCGAAGGGTTATCCGTCCCGGGCTTCGGGCGCGTTCCGCAAAAACCATTCGTAGGTTGCGGCCATGCCCTCCGCAAGGGGGACGGTCGGCCTCCATCCCAGTTTGCGGATCCGCGCCACATCGAGGAGTTTGCGGGGCGTGCCGTCCGGGCGGGCGCTGTCCCAGCGAATCTCACCGGAAAATCCGACCGCCTGCCGGACCTTTTCGGCCAATTCCCGGATGGTCATGTCCTCTCCCGTGCCCACATTGACGATTCCGCGCCCGTCGTAGGCTTCCAAAAGGACCAGCAGGCCGGCGGCCAGGTCGTCCACATGCAGCCATTCCCGGCGGGGTGATCCGCTCCCCCACAGCACCACCTCCCTCTCCCCGCGCACTTTGGCCCGGTGGAATTTGGTAATCATGCCGGGCAGGGCGTGGGATGTCTCCGGGTCGAAGTTGTCCCCGGGACCGTACAAATTCGTGGGCATCGCACAGATGGCGCTTTTCCCGTACTCATCCCGGTATGCCTGCGCCAGGCGGATGCCGGCGATTTTGGCGAGCGCATAGGCGTCGTTGGTCGGCTCGAGGGGCCCGGTGAGGAGCGCGTCCTCGGAAATCGGCTGGGGAGCGTGCTTGGGATAGATGCAGGAACTGCCCAAAAAGAGGAGTTTTTTGCAACCATGCCGGAAGGCCGACTCCATCACGTTGTTTTGGATGCGCAGATTGTCCAAAAGGAACTCCACCGGCCTGCGGGAATTCTCCAGGATGCCGCCGACCCGGGCGGCCGCGGCCACCACCCGCTCGGGCGTCTCCCGGGAAAACCACCGGTCCACCGCCACCGGATCGGTCAGGTCGAGTTCCTGTCGCGTCCTGGTCAGCACGGTGACCCCGGGCTGCGTCTCCAGGGCCCGCACCACTGCCGATCCCACCATGCCCCGGTGCCCGGCCACGAACACCCTCATGGCTTATTCCCGGATGCGCCGGCCGGCCCTTTCCTCGGCGAGAAGGGCGATGTCCGCATCCACCATGATCTCCGCCAGCTGCCTGAACTTCACTTTCGGCTCCCAGCCGAGCTGCTTCCTTGCCTTGCCGGCGTCCCCGATGAGCAGATCCACCTCCGCGGGACGAAGGTAACGGGCATCAAAAGCCACATGCTTTTGGGAATCCAGACCGGCCCGGGCAAAGCAGGCATCCAGAAACTCCCGGACCGTGTGGGTTTCTCCGGTGGCGATGACATAATCGTCCGGCTTATCCTGCTGGAGCATCCTCCACATCGCCTCGACGTACTCCGGGGCGTAGCCCCAGTCCCGCTTGGCATCGAGGTTGCCCAGGTAGAGCTTGTCCTGCAGGCCCGCCTTGATCCGGGCCACCGCCCGGGTGATTTTTCGCGTCACAAAGGTTTCCCCCCGCCTTGGGCTTTCATGATTGAAGAGGATCCCGCTGGAGGCGTGCAGGCCGTAGCTCTCACGGTAATTCACGGTGATCCAGTGGGCATAGACCTTCGCGGCCGCGTAGGGGCTGCGCGGGTAAAAGGGTGTTTTTTCGCTCTGGGGGACGGCCTGCACCAAGCCGTACATCTCGGAGCTGGAGGCCTGGTAAAAGCGGGCCTTGGGGGCGACCTGCCGCATCGCGTCCAAAATCCGCACCGCTCCGATGGCGGTGACATCCCCGGTGAATTCCGGAATATCGAAACTGACCCGGACATGGCTCTGGGCGGCAAGGTTGTAAATCTCGTGCGGCTGGGTTTCCCCAAGGATCTTGATCAGGGAACTCGCGTCGCTGAGATCCCCGTAATGGAGGAAAAGTTTTGCGCCGGTTTCATGACGATCCTTGTAGATCGGATCGATCCGCTCGGTGTTGAAGCTGGAGGAGCGCCGGATGATTCCGTGCACCTCGTAACCCTTGGAAAGGAGCAGTTCCGCAAGATACGAGCCGTCTTGCCCGGTGATTCCGGTGATGAGGGCGCGGGAGGCCATCGATCAGACCTTGGCAAGAAGCGGTTGCGCCCTGGCGTCCAACTTCTTCGCCAGCCGGAGGTCCAGTTCGCTCACCCCGCCCACGTCATGGGTGGTCAATTCGATCCGCACCGAGCCGTAGGCGTGGCTAAGCTCGGGATGATGGTTCATTTTCTCGGCCTCCAGGTTCACCCCGGTCACGAACATGGTGGCGGCCACAAAATCGGGAAACTTGTACTCCCGGACGATCTTCGCCCCGGCCTGTTTCCAGCCCTCGAGGGTGGAAAGAACCACCTCGACCTGGTGCCCGGTCAACTTGGAAGCCATCCATCCAAAATATCGGAATCGTTGCGCCACCCAAGCTTGGATTTTTTCCACCTCTCTCCAAGGTCGGAGGATGCCTGAACTGGCCGAGGTGTTTTATTTCAGCCGGCAGTGGCGGCCGGGTTTGGGGCGAACCATTCTGCGGGTCTGTCTTCATGGGGAAAAACGGGTCTTCCGCGGCTCCTCCCCCCGGGCGCTCCGGGAGGGACTATCCGGGCGGCGCCTCACCTCGATCCGGACGCACGGCAAGCAGATGCTCTTTCGTTTTGGACGCGATTGCTGGCTGGGCGTGCATCTGGGAATGACCGGGACTCTTCTCACGGAATCCTCCCGGCACCAACCCCTGGATCATGATCACCTGGTTCTCTACACCCGGGAGCGCGCCCTGATCTTCCGGGATCCCCGGCTTTTCGGAAGGATCCGCTTCACCCGATCGTCGAGGCCTCCTTCCTGGTGGTCGGAACTTCCGCCCGGCCCCCTTTCCCCTGCGTTTTCCTTCATCCGCCTGAAATCCTTTTTGCAAAGGCGGGGAGGGACCCCGCTGAAACCGCTGCTGCTCCTTCAGGAATTCTTTCCGGGAATCGGAAACTGGATGGCGGATGAGATCCTTTGGAGGGCGCGGCTCCATCCCCTCACCCCGGCCGCCGCCGTGCCGGATCGGATCCTTCGCACCCTTCACAACATGGTCCGGAAAGTGTCCCTGGCGGCCCTGCGCACAATCGGAAGGAACGGACAGGATCCGCCCGCCACCTGGCTCTTTCCCCACCGCTGGCAAGACGGGGGAAAATGCCCCCGTTGCCGGGAGGCGCTCATCCGCCGCCCCGTGGCGGGACGAACAGCCTGTTGGTGCGCCCGGTGCCAGAAACCGGCACTTCCTCGCCGTCCGCGCCGGTCGTAATTTGGACTATGTTCCGGTCCGGCCCGCCCCGGCATCAGCAAGCTTCCCTGCAAAAAACCGCGGAGCCTCCCCTGTTGCCGGGCAAACCGCCCCGCTCCCTTCCTCCTTGGCTCCCGACAATCGGCCTGGCCGGCGCGGCAGCGCTTTTGGGGATGGCCCTGCTCACAGGGCTTTATTTTTTTCTGCGCGGCCCCTCTTATTCCAAAAACGACGACGAGGTGCGGACACCACAGGTGCTTCAGGCTGATTACGCCCGTTGGAGCTCGTCCCTTCGCCAAATCTCCCGGGAGGCCAGGGAATCCGATGCCCCTTCCCTGCCTGTCCTCCCGCCACCCGTTTCTCCCGATCCCACCACACTCGGTTGGTGGAACCGCTGGCGAAACCTTCCGCCGGAGGGACTCGCCAAATCCGTGCTCGCCCGAAGATTGCCTCCGCAGGTGGAACTGACTGGATTGAAACCCCTGCGCTTGCTCCAAAACGAGGACGGGGTCCGCGTGGATTACGAAATCCGCATCCGGGCAAAGGAAGATATCCTGTTGGCTCCGGTGATCCCGGTGAACGTGGCTCCGGGACTTTCCGCCACCCATCAGCGACTTCTGCCGCGGGTGGTCTATGCCTACGACCTTCCTCCCGGAAAGATTTTCGACCTGACCCAAGCCAGAACCGTGATCCCGGCCGGCACCACCCTGGAGGGAGGCTGGACCCTCCGCCAGGCCGTCCTGACGGGAGGCAACTGGACGGCCCGAAGCGCCGACCTTCTTCCCATGACCCGGATTCCAGCCTTGGAAGCCATTTTTGTCCGCGAAGCCACCACTCCACCCCCTGCGCTTCTCCGTTCCCGGGAAGAGCTGGAAAACGGGGAGGGCAAGCGACGCGCCGCGGCACAGTCCCTCGATGACCGTCTCGCCGCCATCCGCGCGGACGTCAAACAGCATCGCCAAAATCTGATGGCCGGCGTGCCTGCGGCGATGGCCAACCGGGGATTCGGCCCGGGAACCGGGGTACCCACCTCCGCCGGGGTGGGGGCCTTGGGAGGCGCGGCCACCGGAGCCGGGATCGGCGCGATCGCCGGGGGCGGAGATGGCGCCGCCATCGGGGCGGGAGCGGGGGCTTTCGCAGGAATGGTCATCGGGGCCATCGTCGCCCACCACGAACACGAAAAGAAAGTGGAACAGGAGAAGGCGGCCCGTCGCCAGGCTGTCGCCCAAGTGGAGCGGGAAGTGGCCGAATACGAACGGGGCCTCGTGCGGGAACTGGAAAACGAATTGAACCAGGAGGCCAACCGCCAGGAATCGGCATTG
>DDPU01000044.1:1864-8711 GCA_002342345.1 Verrucomicrobia bacterium UBA2460 | reverse complement strand
CTGGAGACCTGGGGCATCCAAAGGGTCGTCACCCTCCCGTTCAATGCCACCCGATCCCTGCAGGCACCGGAGGATTTTCTCGGGGAATTGGAATCCGCGTTCCCCTCGCTGAAAACCGTTTCGGTCGGTCCGAACTGGCGGTTTGGAAAAAATCGCTCGGGCGATGTCCGCCTGCTCGGCCAATGGTGCGCCGGGCGCCAAATTCTGCTCGATAATCCCGCTCCCGTTCTTTTCACGGGGGAACGGATTAGCAGCAGTCGCATCCGTTCCGCCATCGCTGCCGGCCGGCTGGACGATACCGCCGCGATGCTTGGCCGGCCTTTCTCCCTTTTCGGAACCGTCGTACCGGGGGACGGCAGGGGAACCCAGCTCGGCTTTCCCACCGCAAATCTTTCCACCTCGGACGAATGCCTCCCACCCGTCGGGGTCTACGCCGGAAAAGCTCTGCTAGAAAACAACACCAACCATCCCTGTGCCATCAACATTGGATTTTGCCCAACCTTCTCTGGTTCAAAGCTTTCCATAGAAACACACCTGATTGGTTTTTCAGGAAATCTTGTTGGAAATTCCATGGAAATTCAAATACTCCGGTGGATTCGAAACGAAACCAAATTCGAAAATAGGCAAAGCCTTGCTGACCAGATATTTAAAGACATTCATTCGATCTGACAGTTTGCCGGCATAAAATTCTTACCATCAACATATTAATCGGTTGAACTAACTTGGCCTGGGTTTGTCTAACCAATTACTGGAAAAGTGATTTTCCTGAATTATGATCATACTGAAATAGTTGTCATGAAAGGCATAACCATCACGGGCAGGTTCCCGAAAGCTGCTTTGGTCTGCCTGAGCTTCTTTTTGTCTCTCTTTGCGGCCGCAGATTCCCGGGCGGAAGTCATCCTGCAATATTTTGGAACTTCCTGGACGGAAATCGAAAAGCGTATCCCGGAGATCGCCGAGCGTGGTTACGACTCGCTTTGGCTCCCGCCCCCCAGCAAAGCGAGTGCGGGAACGTATTCCGTGGGCTTCGATCCCCTGGATCGCTTTGACCTCGGTGACCGGGATCAGGCCGGCTCCATCCCGACCAAATACGGTACCAAGGCGGAACTTCTCAGCCTGGTGAAAACGGCCCATCGATTCGGTCTTCGTGTATATTTTGACAACATCATGGCCCACACGGGCGGGCCGCTGGATTCCAATGTCCAGCCCGGCCAACTGTTCCCGGGAATTCCGGGCTTTGTCCCCGAGGATTTTCACATTGTCCGCGACCCGACGAACAACGTCTGGAAAAAGCCCGCCGACTGGCCGAACTGGAACGACGAGTGGCAGGTCCTCTACCGCAACCCCTTCGCCTGGGATCTTGCCTTGGAATCAGGCACCAACAACCTCAGCTTCAATCCCACCGGCTTGACGGAAGGCCAAACTTTTCCCAAATGGACGGGCATTCGGCATCCCGGCCGCCCGGAACTCTATCTCGACACCGACCTCACCGTCGGGACGGACGGCGAGGGCCTTCCCCTGCATCCTTTCGCGGATTGCGAGCCGTTCCAGGACATCGGCTACCTCAAGGGAACGGTCCGGATCGGGGCGGGCAACGGACGTTTCGATTTCGAGGACAGCAACAACAACGGGCAACACGACAGCGGGGAGACCTCGGAACCCTTCACGGACTCCGGCGTCGACCCCCTCACACCCGGACGCAACACCGTGACCTGGGGAGCCGGCGATGGAAAGTACAACATGGGCAACCCGGTCCCGGAAAACGTCAGTGAGATGCTTAATCGCTCGGCGCGCTGGCTGCTTCACACGCTCCGCGCCGACGGCTTCCGCCTCGATGCGGTCAAACATGTTCCGGTTGATTTCTTCGGCTCCCGGGATTCCGCCACCAAGGATCGCTCCGGCTACGGATACACCGGCGAAATCCAGGAGCAGTTCAACCTGACCCACGGCTTCACCGACTGGGACAACCACCGGGACACCCTTTTCGCCTCCTCCGGATCCCCCCGGAATGACGCGTTTCTTTTCGGCGAGCATCTCGGCTCCCCGCCCGCGGAGGGACCTTATCTGGAGGCGGGCATGCGCATCGCCAACGATGCGATTCTCAACACCGTCAAAAACAGCATCGGGTCGGACCTTTCCGGATCGGACCAAGCCAACTGGGGGGCCTACGGCACTTCCTCCCAACGGGTCAACTACGTCATGTCCCACGACAACAACTACCTTTGGCCCACAGATCGACCCGCTGCCTTCGCCCATCTGCTCCTGCGCGAGGGAGCCGCCATCGTTTACACCGACGGATACAACGAATCGACCGCGCCCGACTATTTTCCCAAGCCCGCCCAGGTCAGCTTTCTGGGCCAGTTTTCCGATGCCAGCGTGGTCTCGGCTCTCGAGGTGAATCAGGACTTTGCCCGCGGAACCCAATCTCCCAAGTGGCAGGACACAAATTTTGTCGCCTGGGTGCGCGAGGACTGGTCGGAGTACAAGGGCACCAACTCTTGGAGCGCACCCACCATCGCCTTCCTGCTCGCCCGGCCTTACCAGAGCGGCGGTCAGGGTCGCCTCTTCACGTCCGGTTTTCCCGTTGGTGCCACCCTCGTCAATCATTCGCCCCACGGCGGGAATTTCCGGGTCAACGTGAATTCCTCGGGCCAGATTGTCAACAGCTCGGGACAGGCGCCGATTGTTTCTCCCGGCCAGTGGTTCGCTTTCGGATGGCACAACCCCCGGTTGCCCGTGGTTTGGCAGGGGGCCCGGTACCAACAGGAACGTTCCCCGATCGAGATCCTGCAAAACGGCCAAAAGACCCCCCTGATGGATCACTGGAGGACCGACGGGACAAACGGCGACAGCAGCTTCAACCCTTACCAGGTCCCCGCCGCCGACACCTCCTCCCGGGCCTACCGCATCCGCATCCCGCGGGTCACCGTGGCCACAAACCTCACCTTTCGCGCCACCGCGGACGGATCGGCGGAAAACATCCGCCTCAAACTGGACGGCGGTATCGACCTCAACTCCCATCTCGGCCTCGGCCCCTCCTCGGGGGAACTTCGCGATTTCCCTCCCGGGGCCACCGCCGATCTCCACAATCCCACGGATACCGTCCTGCAAACATCCACGGACACCTATCTGGGCTACGAGCAGATGCGTTTTTCACGGAGAACGGCCGAGCGATTTGCCGGCCCCACGGCCTCCCGAAGCGGCTGCGGCAGCCTCGGTTCGGAATGCTACCAGCTGACGGTGGGCTCGGCCGGGCTTCTATCCATTTCCAACACCGCCCCGGTTCTCGGCAACGCGCGGTGGGTCACTTCCGTGGTTCACGATCCTGCCGCCACCACCACCGGCGGCCAACCCCAGTTGAGCCCCGCTCCCAATGTGGCGGCCGGCCAGGCCATCACCCTCCGCTTCCGCGTCAACGATGCCAGCACCAACCAGAAATCGGTCTGGGTTTATTATACCACCAACGGCACCAGCTACCCCGAGGGACTGTTCGGATCCGGAAAAACCTCCACCTTCACCGCGCCGGCTGTGGAGAATCCATCCGGCTCCGGGGATTGGCAGGCTGAACTCCCCGCCTCCCCCGCCGGCACCGTGCTTCGCTACAAGATCGGCGTCAGCCGGAATAGCGCGGCCGATCCGGTGTTTCCGTTCTCCTCCGCGGATATCGATATGGCCCAACAGATGGAAACGGTCTTCGAGATCGACGGTTTCGACGCCACCCGGGCGAAGGTCAACCTCCACAATGACTACGGCCCCGTGCGGGATGGGCTGGAGGAGGGTTTCCACGTCCTTCGCAGCCGTGCCTTCGTCGGTCGCAACGACGGATCCTCCATCTTCCGCACCGAGGTCCAGACCTTCTACATGGATGCCCAACCCCCCACCGGGGCCATCCTTTATCCCAGGGAAGGCGATTCGGTCGGCGGCACAGGCTATGGCGCCGTCATCGGCACCGACGAAACCGTCACTGAGGTTTGGTACCGGATTGAGGACAGCAGCGCCGCGAATGACGATCCGCTCGTCGGCAACGGCGCCTCCGCCTGGGCTCAGGCCACTTTTCAGGCGGTGCCCGCAACGCTCTCCGGCACCACCTTCACCAAGGAATGGCGGTTCACCTACCGCAACATTCCCGCATCCGGGCTCGCCACCCTGCGGATCCGTTTGAAGGAGGCCTCTTCCGCCGCCGACTTGTCCCTGTCCGACGTGGAGGGAAGATTCACCACCCTCACCCGCACCGTCAGCACCATCGGTCCGGAAATCTCCGTCGCCTACCCTTCCGTCAACGGGGAACGGATCGATCCGGGCTACCTCCTCAAAATCAACTTCTCCCAGGCCCTCGCCGATGGGACCACCACCGCGCAGTTGCTGGATCGATTCACCTTCACGATCAACGGTGTTCCTCTCGCCAAGACCGGTTGGCAGGTCAATTATGGAAGCTACGGCCCCCGCGGGGACGCACACGAACTGGCCATCCCCCTGCCCGATTCCCTCCACGCCAGCGCGGACCAAAGCCACCTCTTCCGGGTCGTTTATCAGCACCCCAATCTTCTTCCCCTCGAGGCCACCCGCACGGTCATTGCCAACCCCGTCACCCTGACGATCGCCTGGCCGCAAACCAGCGGGGATCGCGTCGACGATAACTACACCCTCAAGGCCTACTTCTCCAAGAACCTCGCCACCGGCCTGAGCACCAGCCAGCTTCTTGGGCGATTCTCCTTTTCCGCCAAGGGCATCGCCCAGTCTTATCCATCCTTTTCGGTCAACTATGGCTCGTTCGGCCCCGGCAACGCTTCCCACGAACTCTCCGTCCCGATCCCCGACCTTTACGACGGCAGCACCGGAACCAGCCACCTCCTCACCGTGTCCTACACCTTCCCCAGTGGTCGGTCCCTCTCCGCCACCCGCACCGTCACCGCCAACCCCAGCATCCGCAACACCCTGGCCAAATTCAACGGACTCTTTTTCACGGCCAGCGACCCCGCCTCGATCAAGGATCCGGGCGCCGATCCCGACGGGGACGGGCTCAGCAACCTGCTGGAATTCGCCCAGGGGACCAATCCCAGAGCCGCGGAACCCGGAGCCTTGGGATTAGCCACCACCTCGACGAACGGCTCCTTCGTCGTGCGTTTTCTCACCCGCTTGGGCCGCAACTACCATGTGGAGGCGACTCCCGACCTCAGCCTCTGGACCAAAATCCCGGGGAGCGACCGAATCGGCAACGGAGCGGAAAGCGAAGTCACCGACACCAACTCCCTCCAGCAGAAACGCCGGTTTTACCGGGTCCAAATCACCGTACCGTGATCCAACCCCGCATTCCCCTTCCCAGGTTTGCGGCAATCGTCTGGCTCGCCACCCTGCTGCCCGCCTTCGCCCAGCTCGGCAACGTCTGGCACGTGCCTGCCGAAACCAGAACCTCCGGCATCTACCCCGCCGGAATGCGCGATCCCCTCAATCCCTTGACCAACGCCAGCGTCACCTTTTACCAGGGTGTCTACAAAGCCAACACCGGCGGCAACAATCAGACGGGAGGAACCTTCTATTACCGGGTGGCCGGCGGCGCCTGGCAAACCTCCGCCCTGGGCTGGCACAACAACGAGACAAACAACGGCTCCGGCTTCGTCCAGGTCTGGAAAAGCACGGTCACCATGCCAACCACCGTCGGCACCCTCTTCGAATACTATTTTGCCACCACCTTCAGCGCGCCCTTCACCAGCCCCACCTACATTTACAACAACGGCGGCACCGCCACGACCGCCACCCAGTCCACCGCCGCCGCCAGCCCCTTTTCCTTCACCGTCACCGCCCCGTCGGCCTCCGCCTCCTTCACCGTTACCACAACCTCCACCGGCACCCTCAACGCCGAGTACACCACCAGCAAACTGTACGTCAACGAGGCAAGCAACGATGCCGTTCCCATCACCATTTCTTTTGCCCCGGGCGTCTCCGTCAGCGAGGTCGAGCTCTGGACCAACCTCAACAACCGCGACCGGGCCGGCGCCGACGCCGACGGGGACGGCATCCACGACGGCATCCTTCCTCCGACTCCCCCCGATACCAAGCCGGCCGGATACACCTCGGGCATCTACCCCACCAACGGGTACTTTCAGGCCATCCCCCTCACCGGATCCGGCGGGACCTATACCCTCACCACCAATGCGGTCAAAACCGGCGCCTACCGCCTGACCGGCCGCTACAAGATCAGCGGACAAACCAACTGGACTTGGTTCAGCGGGCGGGACCACTGCATCACCGTCGCCCCCAAGCTGGCCCGGAGCATGCAGGTTTACGAAATCAATGTCTTCAACGTCAACGCGACCACCAACACCTTTGCGGGCCGTTCCACCTTCGAGTCCCTGATGGACACCAACAACGGCCGCGTCAACCTCGCGTCCCTGCGGGAGTTGGGCGTCAACACGCTCTGGTTCCAACCCATCCATCCCAATGGCATCGAGGGCCGCGAAACGTTCAATGGGACGGCCTATGATCCCGGCTCTCCTTACGCCGTGAAAAATTTCTTCGAAGTCAATGAGCGGATGACCACCGCCTACAATTCGGGCGGTTCCACCGCCGCCAACCGCGCCGCCTCCCTGCTGGCCTTTTCCAACTTTGTTGCCGCCGCCGACGCCCGCGGCATCCACGTCATGCTCGATGCGCCCTTCAACCACACCGCCTTTGACTGCGAGGTCTCCAGCCAGGGCCTGCCCCTCTTCGCCGAAGCCGGCCTCAACACCTCCGGCTGGAGCGCCACGGATCCGATCAAAAGCCGGGAGGCCCGATTTTACTCCTCCGCCGGGGCCGCCGGCACCGCCTACGCCGTCCCGGCCAACTCCGCCGCCGACGTCGCCACGGC
>DDPU01000044.1:0-1829 GCA_002342345.1 Verrucomicrobia bacterium UBA2460 | reverse complement strand
TGGTCACCGGCAACCCCCCTTCCGCCCAGAGCGAAGCCACCAAGAACAGCGAGGCAGACGGCATGGACTGGTCCGATCTCCGCGGCGGGCCTGGCTCCAACGGCGCCGTCACCCGGGCCGTCTGGAAATATTTCGCCCGCTATGTTCCCTACTGGCTGGAACAGACCGGACTGCCCGCCGGCAGTTCCCCGGCCGCGCAGGAATTCACCGGCATCGACGGTCTCCGGGCCGATTTCGGCCAGGGCATGCCCCCCCAGTTCTGGGAGTACTGCATCAACGTGGCTCGCACCCACAAGTGGAACTTTGTCTTCATGACCGAGTCCCTCGACGGGGGAACCGTCACCTATCGCTCCAACCGCCATTTCGACATCCTCAATGAAAGCATCGTCTTCCCCTGGCAAAGTGCCGGCAACACCACCGGCCATCGCGGGATTTTCGAGGAACGCCGCACCTCCTATGGGCAGGGCTTGATCCTCCTCAACAACACCTCCCATGACGAGATCGGCTATGGTGATCCCTGGCAGGCGTTCATCCGTTATGCGGTGGGCAGCACCATCGACGGAGCCCCCATGATCATGTACGGCCAGGAAATCGGCACCTCCTCGAGCCTGAGCTTCCACAGTTATGAAATGAATGGCGGAAAATCCATTCCCCACTTCAAGGCATGGAACTCCATGCAACCCCAGTGGACGGCATGGTCGACCAACGCTTATGGGGTCAAAAACCTCATCCCCGCCTATTCCGGCGCCGGCAAGGCCCGGGAATTCAGTGCGGCGCTTCGCTCCTCAGGCCGTTGGTTTCTCAACCCCGTCGGATCCTCCGGTCCCGATGAAAATATCTTTGCCGTGGCCAAATACGAGGACGCCAATGCCTCCCCCGCTTCCAAGGACGTGGTGCTGGCCTTTGTGAATCTCAACCGCAGCAACACCTCGGCCAACACCTTTGCCATTCCTTCGGGTCTGGGAACCCTGCTCGGCATCAACCCCGGGCGGACCTACAATGCTCGGAACATCGCCGCCTATCTCGGCCCCAACAACGAATATTCCAACCGGCGCACCAGATTCCTTTGGGGCTCCAATGGAATCAGCGGGGCCAACATCCTTTCCAACGGCATTTACGTTTCGCTCCCGGGCGTCCCCTCCACGGACCTGGCTTGGAGCAACGCGCCCTTTGAGCCCCAGTATCTGAAACTCTACGATGTCACGCCTCCTCCCGCCGTGGACGGCGCCATCTCGGTCACGCCGCCTTACACCGTACCCGGCAGCACCACCAACTTCACCGTAAATGGAACCGCCACCGTCTCCTGGTCGGCGGTGACCGACCCCGAGGGACTGACCCCCGCTTACCGGGTCACCGTCCGAAAATCCGACGGCTCCCTCCTAACCACCCGGGAAACCAGCTCCACCAGCGCCAATCTCACCGGCCTGACACCCGGCGACACCTACACCTTTACGGTCACCGCGGTGAATCCCAACGACACCTCCAAGACCTCCTCCGCTTCTGCATCAAGCGGCTCGATCGTCTCCTTGGTCCCCTCGGACGACGATGACGGCGACGGCCAAAGTAACGCTGTTGAGCTCGCGGCCGGAACCAATCCGAAAAATAGCCAAAAGAACTTTGTGGCCAGCACCAGCCGGCCCACCGCCGACAGCGTCAACATCACCTGGACACCGGTCGCCGGCCGTACCTACCGGATCGAGGCCGCCACCAGCCTGAATTCCCCTCTTTGGGTTCTCCTGGCCACCAACCAAACCAGCGGCTCCTACACCGAAAATTCCGTCACCAGTGCCGCCCGCTTCTACCGCGTCGTCGTTGAGTAGACGCTTTTA
>DDPU01000014.1:13787-14233 GCA_002342345.1 Verrucomicrobia bacterium UBA2460 | reverse complement strand
AGGAGACGATGTGATTTATCAGAAAGTTATTCACAGTTATTTTTATCCAAGAAGCGATTCCGATTGGTTCTTTTCGGCGATGAATTAATGATGATATCAGTTCATTGAAAGAACAGAGTCTGGTGAGGGAGATGAAAGTCTGCTCTCACTTGAAGGCTCTCAGGATAGCCCCAGGTAACTGGGGAAAGGTCGGGGCGGCTTGACGGCTCCGGCCCCCAAGTTGGATCACAAGTCCAGCATGGGCATGTCTCACCGGATCCCGCGGCCGGGGTCGCACCCGGAAAGCATCGGGCGAGTTGGTCAGCTGGAAGGCGCAACGAGGTCGGTGTCCGTAGAATGCGAATAAGGGGTTCGAGAGGTTGGCGGCGATAACTAAAGAAACCGCGCGCTAGCCCAGTCACGCTGAGAAGGCAGTTTCGGCCTTTTTGGCGAACACAGACGCTCCA
>DDPU01000014.1:13453-13767 GCA_002342345.1 Verrucomicrobia bacterium UBA2460 | reverse complement strand
GCGCTGGTTGCTGCTGTGAGAAACGTCAGGTGTTCATGGTCAGCCTGAGTATGGGAGTGTGAAAAAGCTCCTGGCTCCAAGGTTCCCCCTGATGCGGGGGGAAAGCGAAAGGGGTTGGCAGGTGGATAGGCGGGGTCGGGGGGTCGGGCCGGCGGGCTTGGCCGATAGAAAACCCGGCTCCGGGTTTGGGAGGCGTACCCGGGAGGGGCGTCGCCCAACTACGAGGAAAAAGCAACCTGAGAGGTAAGAAGCTAGACCCGTGGCGGGGGGCCAACGCGGTGCCAAAAGCGCCGGCTGTCCTCCCGATCATAGGC
>DDPU01000014.1:9608-13277 GCA_002342345.1 Verrucomicrobia bacterium UBA2460 | reverse complement strand
GAACTGGCAGCCGAATGAAGAAGTAGGATCGGTCGAAAGGCAGGTCCAGGCGCCAAATAGCCAGTCGATGGGGAAGAGAGCGTGGCGAACTCCCACTCCCGTATGAACCCTTGGAGGCAAAACCTCCAAGGGTTCTTTTTTNNTTTTTTTGTGGCCTGCTTCCCGGAAATGCGATTACCAGCGTATCCTGTCGGGGAGAGTCTGCTTTGGTTGATCCGGAAAGTCGTTGACCGGGTGGGGTTCGGATGGTTTAATTTCCGGCTCATCTTATCCGGAGGTTCATGTGGCTAAAAGGTTAGGTATCAAAGCGAAACTGCGGTCGGAGATCGGGGGGCGCCGTCCCCACCGCATCCGCACGACCGGTCGTGTTCCGGCGGTGCTTTATGGGGGAGGAAAAGCCGAGGCCTTGGAGTTGAACGGAAGGGAAATTGCGGAGGCGCTACACGGGGCATCGTCCGACAGCGTGCTGGTGGATCTTTCCGTCGAGGGCGAGGGCGGTGCGGTCACCAAGAAGATGGCCCTGATCCGCGAGGTCCAGCACGATCCGCTCAAGGACAAAATCCAGCACGTCGATTTTCACCAGGTGGAGGAAAACAAAAAACTCCGGGTGGATGTTCCGGTGCACGAGGTGGGAGAGGCGGTGGGGGTGCGTACCGGAGGGGGAATCCTCGACCACGCCCTGCGAACCCTGAGGGTGGAGTGCTTGCCGAAAGACCTTCCCGACCGCATCGACGTGGATGTTTCCGCCCTGGAAGTGGGGCAGGCCATCCATGTCAGCGAGGTAAAGCTTCCCGCGGGTGTATCCGTGCTCAACGCCAAGGAACTACCCGTGTTCATGGTGCTGATGCCGACGGTTGAGGAAGAGCCGGCACCCGGAACCGCCGCAGCTGCAACCGAGCCTGAGGTGATCCGGGAGAAGAAGGACGCCGAGGAGGGGGAGACAGCCGGGGAGAAAAAGGACGGCAAGGCCGAGCCCAAGAAGGATGCAAAGGAACCCGCGAAGGCGGAAGCCAAGGAGGGAGCCAAGAAGGAACCGGCCAAGAAGTAAGCGGCGGCAGTTTCCATGGAAATCTGTCTCGTCGCCGGATTGGGGAACGAGGGCTCCGCCTATCGGGGAACCCGTCACAATTTCGGCTTCGAAGTGGTTGACCGGCTCGCCGCCGGGCAGGGCATCTCCTGGAAAAAAAGCCGCCAAGGCAAGGCTTGGGAGGCCCGCCTGCCGGGTAACCGGATTTTGCTGAAGCCGACCACGATGATGAACGCCTCCGGCGAGGCGATCCGGGCGATGATCGGTTATGAAAAGGTTCCTTTCCAAAATTTTATGGTGATTGTCGACGACATTGACCTGCCCCTTGGGCGGCTCCGGTTGCGTGCGGAGGGATCCAGCGGGGGTCATCGCGGGCTTGAGTCCATCGAGGCTCACCTCGGAACCAGGTCTTTTGCGCGGTTGCGCGGGGGAGTGGGCCGTCCCGAGGGGGACCGGGATGCGGCCGATCATGTTTTGGAGGTTTTCACCGAGAAGGAGCGGCCGGTGGCCGCCCGGATGGTGGAGGCGGCCGCGGAAGCGGTGGAGGCCTGGTGGCGGGATGGCTGGGAAACAGCCCTGCCGCTGGGCAACCGGAAAGTGGAGGCATGAAGACATACGATCTGTTGGTGATTCTGGATTTGGCCGGCAAGGAGGAGTCCCTCCCGGAGGTTCTGGCCATCGTCGAGAACGAGGTGAAATCCATCGGCGGCCGGGTTTTGCGGACGCAAAAAATGGATCGGAAAAAATTTGAATACGTGGCGGGCCCGCTGGAGTCCGGTTTTTACGCCAACCTCACCTGCCAGCTTCCCCCGCAGGAAATCGGCAAGCTCCGCGGCAAGCTGGAGCTTTGCGCACCCGTCTACCGGCATCTCCTGGTGGCGGCCGCAGCGGAAGGGGAGGAAAAATCCAAGGCCAAAGCATCCAAAGCAGCCGCGGCCGTGGAAGCCTCGCTGTAAGGAAAGGACGCCATGGCCAGCCTGAACAAAGTTTTTTTGATGGGAAACCTGACGCGGGATCCGGAGGTGAGGCACACTCCCAAGGGTACGGCCGTCGGTGATCTGGCCATGGCCATCAACCTGACCTACCGGGCCCAGGACGGCACGGAAAAGGAGGAGGTCTGCTATGTGGACGTGGTGGTCTGGGGCCGCCAGGCGGAGACCTGCCGCGACTATCTCACCAAGGGGGCGCCGATTTTCGTGGAGGGTCGCCTACAGCTGGACCAGTGGGAAGGGCCGGAGGGCGAGAAAAAGAGCCGCCTCAGGGTCCGGGCCGACCGGGTGCAATTCCTGTCCCGCGGTGGCGGCGGCGGGCGCGGAACCCGGCCGGAGGGTGGTTCCACGAGGGAGCGGAGCGGGGAATCCTCCCCGGCCTCCAAGGGGCCCGCAGTCGATCCCGCCGAAGATGATGTTCCTTTTTAAACCCAAGCAAGGAGTGCAAACATGAACCTAGAAGTCATCCTCAAGGGTCCTGTCCGCGGACTGGGCGCCGAAGCCGATCTGGTCAAAGTCCGTCCCGGATATGCCCGGAATTTTCTTTTTCCAAACAACTTGGCTGCCCCGGTAAGTGCGGCCAGCAAACGGCAGCTCGAGGCGCTCAAGAAGCGACGGGCGGAGCGGGAAGCTGCGGAAACGGCCGAAGCGGAGGAGAAGGCCGGCCGTTTGGCCCGGATCGTGCTGAATTTCGAACTGAAGCAGGCGGAGGAAGGGGCTGCCAAGCTGTTTGGCTCCATCACGACCGGGGAGATCGCATCCGCCCTCGCGGAGAAAGGTTTTGCGGTGGAAAAGCGGGACATTGACCTTTCCAAAAGCCTCAACCAAGTGGGCGAGCATGAGGTGGTGGTTCACCTGGGCTATTCCGTCAAAAGCACGGTGAAGGTCAAAATCGCCGGCAAGAGCGAGGAGGGTGCGGAAAAAAGCATCAAGCCCCGGAAATCTCGGAAGGCCGATTCGGAAACCGAAAAGTCCTCCAAGGATAAAAAAGACTAAAAGCCGAATAGTAAGTTATTATAAATCAATAAGTAATAAATAGTTTAAGCAGTTATCGACAAACGCTTATTGATAGCTATTTACGCATTTTACCGTGAAAAAATCGGGCGATATGACGGGTGTGCTCATGGGGGCTGTTTTTAGCCCTCGGGCGCTCTTTTTCGTTCTGATTTTCGGTTGGGCCGCGCTTTCCCCGGCCTTCGCCCAAGAGAAAGAGGGCGAACCAACCCCTGGAAAGAGTCAAACCAGGGCAAAAACCTTTGTTCCTCCACCCACCGCCTCCGATCGGTCTACCACTTCGGGCCAGGAAAAAATTCTTGAGATTGAGTACTCCTCCTCCCTGGTGGATGTGCCCATCAATGAGGAGAAAATCCGGCAGAACATGCAAAGTGCCAAGGGGGAATGGTACTCCCAGGAGACGGTGGACAAGGACATCGAGAATCTTTACGCGACGGGGGATTACAGCAATGTGCAGATCATCACTTCCAAAGAACCCTCCGAGAGCGGGGAACCCGGCATCCGTCTCAGCGTGATCGTTTCCCCCAAGGTCAGCATTTCCGAGGTCGAAGTGAAGCGAAAGAGGGCGGATGGGGGCCTGGATGACCAGCTCTCGGTCGACAAAGAAGACCTGCTGGACCTCAAGCTCAAGGCGCTGAC
>DDPU01000014.1:4700-9535 GCA_002342345.1 Verrucomicrobia bacterium UBA2460 | reverse complement strand
TTGCGTCGTGACGCGGTGGCCATGGAGGATTTTTACCGGGACAAAGGCTTCAAGGACGCCAAGGTCACGCCGGTTACCAGCCAGGTGGAAGGTGGAAAAGCCAAGGTTACCTTTGAGGTCAACGAGGGAATCCGGGGATTCATCTCCAAAATCCGTTTCATCGGAAACCAATCGGTCGCCTCGGAAGAATTGCAGAAGGTCGTCAAACTCAAGCCGAAGGCCTGGTGGGAGCTTTTCAGCAAATCCGACCGCTACGAGGAGTACGGGAGAAAGGAAGACGAAGCCCGGTTGAAAAATTATTATCTCAATAAAGGGTATATCGATGTGCAGGTGGAGGGCTCGGTGGATCTGCCCCGGAACGCCCGCAACGAGGAGGCCCAGGCGGATACGACCAAGCGGGAGCAGGGACGGCCCGAGGATTTCGACCCCGACGACATTCCCGCCGAGGATCTCATCCTCACCTACCGCATCGAGGAAGGGCGTCAGTACCGGGTGGGCAATCTGACCGTGGACGGAAACGCCTTCTTTTCGGCCGATGACCTGCTGAACGAGCTGCAGAATCGCTCCAAGCTCAAGGAGATTTTTGATCCCGTGGAGCTCAAGTTGCTCAAGGCGGACGGTCTCCAGTCCGGGGAGATTTACTCGGTGAACGGGCTGGAGGCTTCCAAGGAGACCTTGCAGGACAAATACGGGCGCAGGGGATTCCGCGAGGTCCGCATCGAACCCCAGCTCCAGCCGAATGTGGAGACCGGGATGATCGACGTGAACTTCAGCATCAAGGAAGGGGAAAAATTTTATGTCGGCCTGATCGAGATCCAGGGGCTCACCACAACCAAAGAGAAGGTGGTCCGGCGGGAAATCGACCTGGCACCCGGCGAGGTGTTTGACACGGTGCGCGAAAAATCCAGCAAGGCCAAGATCCAGGGCCTGAATTATTTCTCCCAGGTGGAAACGTACGCCGAGGAAACCGACATTCCCAACCGGCAGAAACTGATCGTCCAGGTGAAGGAAAAGCCGACGGGGGAAGTCAGTTTTGGCGCCGGCTTCAGCTCCGTGGAGCTTTTGACGGGCAACATCACCCTTGGGGAGAAGAATTTCGACATCGAGAAAATATTTTCCAGCTTCCCGCCCCGTGGCGGCGGTCAAAAGGCCCGCTTGCAGGCCTCCCTGGGGTTCCGCTCCCAGAACGTCAACCTGGCCTTCACCGAGCCCTGGTTTCTCGACAAGCCCCTCCGCCTGGATGTGAGCGGTTTTTACAACGGGGCCTCCTACATCAGTGAATTCTACAACCAGCAGAACTTCGGTGCCTCCATCGGCCTGAGCCGCCGTCTGGGGGATGATTTTCCCCTGAACAAATGGTCCGTGGGGGTGACCTACCGGCCGGAATATTACAACATCATCGACCTGCAGTCCGATGCCCCGCCCTACTATCAGGCTTCCACCGGGGACACCCTGAAGTCCTCGCTGCGCGGATCCGTCGTTTACGATGGGCGGGACAGCTACATGCTGGCGCGAAGCGGCCAGTTTTTTGAACTGGGGGTGGAAGGAGCGGGTGGCCCGCTGCTGGGAAGCGAGAACATCTGGAAGATCCGGGCCGAGTACCGCGTCTATTTCCCGATCTGGAAGGAGAAGGACTGGATCCTTTCCGGACGTGCCCAGGTCGGGCTGGTCGACGGATTTAGTTCCACCCAATACGTCCCGGTCTGGGATCAGCTCTATGCAGGTGGCTCGGGATCCGTGCGAGGCTTCGATCCCTCCCTGGGAAGCACCGTCAACCAGGGCTCCGTGGGTCCCAAGCAGAACGGGCAGCCAGTGGGAGGCGGAACTTCGGGGAACTACCAGGTCGAGTTGACCGCTCCGTTTCCCATCCTGGAGGACCGGGTCCGCTGGGCGCTTTTTTGCGACGGTGGCTTTGTCAACGAGAACGTCTTCGACTTTGCGCCCAAAACCTACAACAACACCCAGAGCATGATGGTCAATGGAAGTTCCCAATCCTACAACGCGGTCAACGGAGGTTTCCAAATCGGGGTCGGTGCCGGCGTGCGTATGGACTTGGGGATCGGCCCGATGAAACTGGATATCGGCTTCCCGGTGATGACGGGGGATCCCTCCAACGGGGGAGGCTTGGGCGCGATCAAATTCTACTTTGACGGCGGTTACCAGTTCTAACTAGGATGTTCCTTCCATGAAATTCCTTCCCATCTCCTTGCCTTGCACCGCCCTTTGCTTTTGCCTTGGCCTCCTTGTGGGGAACCCGGGGGCTCTGGCCCAGGACCTCTCCAAGGTGGCCGTCATGGATTACAACGCGGTCATGAAGGACTATCACAAAGCCAAGGAATCGAAGGATAAGATCGAAAAAATGGCGACGGATTACCGAAAGGAAGGAGACGGTCGCAACGCCTCCGTCAAGGCCATCAGGGAGACGGCCGAGGCACTGCAGAAGGATCTGAGCGACCCTGCCATCTCGGACAAGCTGAAAAAGGAAAAGGAAGCCCAGCTCAAGTCGAAGGTGGAGGAATTCCAGATCAAGCAGCAGGAATTCCTCGCCTGGAACAACACCGTTTCCAAAATCATGCAGGATCAGACCCAGAGGGAGACCACCGCTCTCCTTGCCGAGGTGGAAAAAGCCGTTCAGCAGGTGTGCAAAAACAAGTACTCGATGGTGTTTTCCAAAAACCAGTCCGGCGGGGGACCGGTGGTTCCCGGGCTGATGACCTTTTCCGACGGAATTGACGACATCACCCCGCAGGTTCTTGCCATTTTGAACAAGGACGCCGCCGCCCCTGCGGCGAAAAAGGAAGAGAAGAAATAAACCCGGTTTCGCGCCGATGAGCCTGCCCAGGCGGCTTGCGGAGCTTGCGGATGTCGTGGAGGGAAAACTGCAGGGGGACGGTTCCCTGCTGATCCACGGGGTGGCTGACCTTCAGGGGGCGGGGCCCAACGAGATCTCCTTTTTTTCCCATACGCGGTACGAGGGCGCAGCCCGGAGGACCCGGGCAGGGGCCCTGCTGGTTGGGCCCGGTGCCCCGAAGGATTTCGGAGTCCCCCTTGTTTTTGTGAACAATCCCTCCGGGGCTTTCACCCGGATTGCCTTGTTGTTTGCCCCCGAACCTTCCCCCCGCTTGCGGGGAGTCCATGCCTCGGCGGTGGTGGCCCCTGGTGTCCGTCTTGGACGGGAGGTTGGCATCGGTCCTTATGTCGTCATCGAGGAGGGGGCGGAACTGGGAGACGGAACGCAGGTGGGGGCGGGAAGTTACCTTGGGCGGGGTGTCAAGATCGGCGCCCACTGTGTGCTTCATCCCCGCGTTTACCTTGGCGAGAGATGCGTCCTGGGGAACCGCGTGGTTCTTCACCCTGGCGCGGTGGTGGGTGCCGACGGTTTTGGCTACGAGATGAGGGAAGGGAGGCACCAGAAGGTTCCCCAGCTTGGCTATGTGCAGATCGACGACGACGCGGAGATCGGTGCCAACACCACCATCGATCGCGGCCGTTTCGCGCGCACCCATATCGGGGAAGGCGCCAAGATCGACAATCTGGTGATGATTGCCCACAACTGCGTGGTTGGTCCCCATAGCGTGATTGTGGCCCAGAGCGGGCTCTCCGGTAGCACCTCCACCGGCCACCATGTCACCATCGCCGGGCATGTCGGAACCGTCGGGCATATCCATATCGGTTCCGGTGCCATTCTCACGGCCAAATCCGGCGTCACCAAGGATGTGCCCGAGGGGCAGACTTGGCGGGGGGCCCCGGCCCGACCGATCAAGGAGCAGATGGAGATGGAGGCCTATATCCAGCAGTTGCCCCAGCTGGCCCGGCGACTGAAGGCCCTCGAAGCAAAGAAAAAGCCTTCGGCAGCGGCGCCCAGGAAGAAAAAAAAGCTTTAGTCCGAAAACTCAGGCGTACACGCGCCAATCCAGATCGAGGAAGATCGGATTCCGCCACTCGCAGTTGCCGAGAAAGGATTCGTCCACGCGGTCCGTGAGGATCTGGTCGTAGAGGCGGTTAAAGCGGAGCAGGTGGTCCTTGGTCCGCTTCACCGCGTACGGGACCATCGTGCCGGTTTTCATGATGAAGGCCCAGTCGGAGGACTGGGCGAGCAGCAACTCGCGGGCGGCCTGGCGAAGGGCGCGGTCGCGGAGATGGTGGGGTTGGGTCCGGTGGAACCGGCCGGCCAGTTCGATCATGCGGAGGGTTGCCATGTGAAGGTGCGGGTAAATCCAGGCGTTGGAGCCCTCCAGCCAGACCGACCAATGGCCCTCGTTGCCCCAGGAGGAGGCGCTGGGGGTGGCGATCTGGTGGGTGTTGTGCCGTTCGAGGAATTCCGAGGGGGTGATCATTGCAAAGGTTTTCTGGTCGTAAGCGGTTTTGCGGAAAAGGTAATCCAAAAACATCGGGCCCTCGTACCACCAGTGGCCGTACAGCTCGGCGTCATAGGGGCAGACCACGATCGGTTCCACGCCCATCACCCTGCGGAGATGCTCGACCTGTTTTTCGCGGTTGAACATGAAGTTGCCGGCGTGTTGGGCGGCGCGTTCCCTGGCCACCCATGGGCGATAGGGCTCCTTGTGGGGGGTCTTGCCGGTGATGCGGTAGTACTTCAGCCCGGTGAATTTCCGCATGCCGTTGGGCTGGATGTAGGGACGGATGTAGTCGTATTCGAGGTCGAAGCCGCAATCGCGGTAAAAGTCCCGGTAATCCCCGTCGCCGGGATAGCCTTCCTCGGCGCTCCAGACCTGCTTGCTTGACTCGATGTCCCGGCCGAAGGCGGCCGGGCCCGCCTGGGTGAAGAGGGGGGCGAAGACGCCGTAGGCAGGGCGTGGCTCGGCGTAGAGCAC
>DDPU01000014.1:4504-4644 GCA_002342345.1 Verrucomicrobia bacterium UBA2460 | reverse complement strand
GGATCCCTGCCAAAGCAGGTGCGGTAATCGTTCCGTGCCACCTGGATCTGGGCGCGGACGGCCTGTGGAAATTCCCGCATGAGGGGGAGGAACCCGTGGGTGGCCCCGCAGGTGATGATCTCCAGGACGCCGGCATCCTG
>DDPU01000014.1:4274-4396 GCA_002342345.1 Verrucomicrobia bacterium UBA2460 | reverse complement strand
TGGAGGCGGTCGTGGTAAAAACGGGCGAGCTCGTGGAAGGTCGGATCGTGCCTTGTCCGATCAAGCTCCTTGGCGGTCAGTTCCAGCAGTCTTTCCAATCCGTGGACATAGCGATCCTGCAG
>DDPU01000014.1:1191-4149 GCA_002342345.1 Verrucomicrobia bacterium UBA2460 | reverse complement strand
AACCAGTCTTCTTCCAGAAACTCCGGGTATTCCGGGTGCCGGACGAACGGCAGATGGGCGTGAAGGATCGGGGCGACGTATCCGAGCGGCATGGTTGGGGGCCCGTGCCGTTAGGCGGTGCGTCCGATGGGTTCGGGGAGGGGAGGTTGCCGGGTGGGATCCACCCCGGGGGTGGAATCCGTCAGGCGAAGGAAGGAAAGCAAAACGGAGCGCTCCTCCTGTCCGTCCGCCGCGGTGGCGGAAATGGGGATATGGTAGCGACCGTCCGGGAAGGTGAAGTGGTAGGAAAATGTTCCGTCGTTCCGCAGGGGAATGGTCTTTCCGTCGACCTTGATCTTGGCGCCGGGCACGGTTCCTCCGTAGATGATCAGCTCGGCGTTGACGTGCATGGAAAAGGAGCGGTCCCGGCCGTGCGGACCGGAACTGAGGCTGGAAGGAAGACCGCTGGACCCGATTTCCAGCAGGCGGCGGCGCAGGGTTTCGGTGATTTCCAGGGATCCCACGCGGATGCGGCGGACGAGGTCCCCGCCAAGATATTCGAGAATGCGATCGGCCACCCCGGAGGGAACCACGCGCCGGAGGGCGTAGGGGAAGGGGAGCGGGTATCCCTCCCGTTGAAGCCGGGCCAACGCCTTGGCCAAGCCCTCGCCAGGCCGGATCTGGCCACGGATCAGGTCCAGGAGTTGGCGGAAGGAGTAGTGGAAAGGAATGGTGACGAACTCCACCTCCCGGTGCGGCGAGGGATCATCCCGGGGAGTCAAAACCTCCTCGGAAACGGCCAACTGGTGAAAGGAGCCGTCCTTCCGATAATAGCCCAGTTCCGCCTGGAAGGGGGTGGCCGGGCGGTGGACGGGCAGATACCACTCCCTGGATCCGGGGAAGACCTGGATTTGGTGAACCCGTTCCGCCCCAGGAATGAAAATCTGCAGGAACACTTTTCCTTCCGGGGACTCCTGCTCGGCGTCACGGAGTTGCTGCCAGCTGAAATCCCAGTAGGCGTAAAGCCAGCGGGGATCGCGGGCGGAGAGAAAAAGACGGCGGGTCCCGTAGCTTTCCGGAAGTTCTCCGAGGTGTTCGTAGGCAGGGAGCTCCGGTTCCGGTGTGCCCGGAGCGAAGGGTTGCAGGACAAATTTGTGGGCGGACGGATCCACCGGCAGGGGGCTCTCCCGAAGACGCGGGGAGGATGCCGGGGCGGTGCCGGCTTTTTTGCGGGCAACAACCGTTCTGCCCGCGCGAACTTTTGGCGTGGCGGCCTTTTTCCCCTCAGGCTTTTTGTTCTTTTTGGGGTTTTTGGGCATATTCAAAGGGAAAATGGAGTACTCTTTAAACGGGAAAGCATTCCCAAAAAATCAGTTCGAATCAATTCCGTTATTACTCTTTCTTGCGGAACATTTTAAGGTATTGTCATTCATAAGCTTATGAACACCAAGAGGATCATTCCCTGTTTGGATGTGGATCGGGGCCGTGTGGTCAAAGGGGTGAAGTTTGTCGGGATCCGGGATGCCGGGGATCCGGCCGCCTGTGCCCGTGCGTATCATGAGCAAGGTGCGGATGAGCTGGTTTTTCTGGATATCACCGCATCCGCGGAAGCGCGGCCGATTCTTCTGGAAGTGGTGCGAAAGACGGCGGAGGAGGTTTTTCTGCCCCTGACGGTGGGAGGGGGCGTGCGTTCCGTGGACAACGCCCGCGAGCTGCTGCGGGCCGGTGCGGACAAAGTGAGCCTGAACACGGCGGCGATTCAAAGGCCGGAGCTGATTTCCGAGGTGGCGGAGGCCTTTGGTTGCCAATGCGTGGTGCTGGCGATTGACGCGCGGCGCCGCGCGGGCGGTGGTTGGGAAGTCACCACCCACGGGGGACGGCAGTCCACTTCGCTCGATGCGCTGTCCTGGGCCCGTGAGGGCGTGCGGCGCGGGGCCGGGGAAATTCTTCTGACAAGCATGGATGCCGACGGAACCAAGGCCGGCTACGACCTCGAGCTCACCCACACGGTCAGCTCCGCCGTCCCCGTTCCGGTGATTGCCAGCGGCGGGGCCGGAACCCCCGAACATTTTGCGGAGGTGCTGGGCAAGGCGGGCGGGGCGGACGCGGCCCTGGCGGCGAGCTTGTTTCATTTCGGGGAGCTCACCGTGCCCGAGGTGAAGCGGCATCTTCGCCAGCAAGGTATTCTGGTCCGCCCTCCAAAAACCCCATGATCCACCCCGACGAAAAAACATTCCTGGAACTGGCGAGCCGGGGAAACCTGATTCCCGTCAGCCGGGAAATCCTGGCGGATACGGAAACCCCCGTTTCCGCCTACCTGAAGCTCTCGGCCCAGCCGGGCGGAGCAGCCTTTCTGCTGGAGAGCGCGGAGTCGGCCGGGCGCCTTGGTCGTTACTCTTTTGTCGGTTCCCGCCCAGCCGCCGTGATGGAGTTCCGCCAGGGAAGGGTCCGCCTGAGCCGCTCCAACGGACAGGTGGAGGAGCGGGCTCCGGAGCATCCGGATCCCCTCCAGGAGGTGCAGGCGATGTTGGCCGGTCTCCGCCCGGTGGAGGCGTGGCCGGGCGATCCCCCCCCGTTTGAGGGGGGTGCGGTGGGATTCCTCGCTTTTGAGGCCGTCCGTTATTTCGAGCCGACCGTGGGCATGGCACGGAAGGACGACCTCGGCGTGCCCGACGCCTGTTTCGCACTCGTGGAGGAGTTTTTGGTTTTCGACCACGCCCGGCGTACCCTGCGGTTCGTCGTGCAGACGCGGGTGGGAGGGGACCCGAAGCAGTCCTACCGGCAGGCGTTGCAACGGCTGGAGGCACTGGCGGGTCGTCTGGCCCAACCGGCCGGAAAAGCAACGGCGGAAGTTCCCCGCCGTCCCGAGGGGGATCTCCTTGCCGGCGCGGTTCCCAACATGACCAAGGCCGAATACCTGCGCATGGCGGCGGCGATGCAGGAGCACATCCGTGCCGGAGACATCTTTCAGGTGGTTCC
>DDPU01000014.1:0-1153 GCA_002342345.1 Verrucomicrobia bacterium UBA2460 | reverse complement strand
TATATGTTTTGCCTGGAGATGGCCGGGTTGGCCCTGGTGGGATCCTCTCCCGAAACGCACGTGCGCTGCGAGCACGGTCGTGTCGAGATCCGTCCGATTGCCGGCACCCGGCCCCGTGGGGCAAATGCCGATGAGGATCATCGCCTGGCCGAGGAGATGAAAGCCGATCCCAAGGAACGGGCGGAGCACATCATGCTCGTTGATCTGGCCCGCAACGATCTTGGCCGGGTCTGCGAATATCGGACCGTCCAAGTGGTGGAGCTGATGGAGGTGGAACGGTTCTCCCATGTGATGCATCTGGTTTCCCGCGTGGAAGGGCAACTCCGGCCGGGGCAGGATGCGTACCAGGTGATGCGGGCCACCTTTCCGGCCGGAACGGTCAGCGGTTCGCCCAAGGTGCGGGCCCTGCAGATCCTGGCGGAGGGGGAGCCCACACGGCGGGGTCCCTATGCCGGCGCGGCCGGTTATTTTTCCTTCAACGGGAATCTGGATTCCTGCATCTCCATCCGGACGATCCTGCTGAAGGGGGGCAAGGCGTATGTGCAGTCGGGCGGGGGACTGGTGGCGGATTCCACGCCGGAGGGGGAGTATCAGGAGAGTGTGAACAAGGCGAAAGCCGGCCTGGCCGCGGTGGCGGCGGCCCGGGCGCTGGCCTAGAAAGAGCCATGCTCCTGGTCATCGATAACTACGACTCGTTCACGTACAATCTGGTCCAGTACTTCGGCGAACTGGGGGCTGATCCGGTGGTGAAACGGAACGATGCCGTCACATCGGAGGAGGTGGAGAAGTTGCGACCGGAGCGAATCGTGATTTCGCCGGGACCCGGGGCGCCGGCGGAAGCGGGGATTTCCATGGAAGTCATTCGCCGGATGGGGAAAACGACGCCCATCCTGGGGGTCTGTCTGGGCCACCAGTGCATCGCGGAGGTTTACGGGGGCAAGGTGGTCCGGGCGGAGCGGTTGATGCACGGCAAGACCTCCCCCATCCGCCATGACGGGACCGGGGTATTCGCCGGGTTGCCCAATCCTTTCGAGGCCACCCGGTACCATTCCCTGATTGTGGAAAAAACCTCCGTGCCTGCATGTCTGCGGGTCACCGCCGACACGGCGGAGGGGGAAATTATGGGGTTACAGCACCGCCAGTTTCCCGTTCA
>DDPU01000077.1 GCA_002342345.1 Verrucomicrobia bacterium UBA2460 | reverse complement strand
GGGCCATGGTTCGCAAGCCCAAGGTGTTTTTGTTCGACGAACCCCTCTCGAACCTGGACGCCAAAATGCGCGTGGAGATGCGGGACGAGATTGTCCAACTGCATCGGCGGGTGGGCGCCACCATGATCTACGTGACGCACGACCAGGTGGAGGCCATGACCATGGCCGACCGCATCGTGGTCATGAGCCAGGGATGCGTGCAACAGATCTCGCCTCCCCGGGAGCTGTATGATAAGCCGACCAATCAGTTTGTCGCCGGCTTTATCGGCAGCCCACCAATGAATTTTATTTCCGGCACGTTGGTCTCTGCCTCTGGTCAAACGGAGTTCCGGGAGAAGGACGGCGGGCCGCACGGCCTCTCCTTTCCTGTACCCGAAGTAGTCGCGGGAAATTTGACGGCCTCACGCGATGGAAACGTGGTGCTAGGTTTACGACCAGAGCAACTCCACGAGTTTCGGGGCCAGACCCTTCCAGGGCATTCCGTTTTTGATGCCACTTTGGCCCGACTGGAGCCGATCGTACCCGAGACCCTGCTTCACTTAAAAACCGCGAGGCATTCACTTCTGGCAAGAATCCCCGAAATGCAAAAGACCCCTCGCGAGGGAGACCAGATTCGCATCCTAGCTGACCTGACCCGGGCGAGTTTTTTTTGTCCGACCACGGGGTCTTCCCTCCGACCGTGAAATATCGGCGGTTAGGATCAACCGGCCTACAGGTTTCCGAGATCAGCCTTGGATGTTGGACGCTAGGAGGAAAAAACTGGGTCGAAGGCCAGATGAACGGCTGGGCGGATGTCGACGAGGATCAGGTCACCCAAGCTCTGAAGTTGGCGATCGATCGGGGCGTGAATCATTTTGATAACGCCGATGTCTATGGAAATGGCCGGGCCGAGCGGATGTTGGCCCGTTGCTTGAAGAAACTGGGCCTCCGTTCCGAAGATTACATCATCGCCACCAAAGTGGGGCACTTTCGAGGGACGGCGGAACACGCGTATGATCCGCTTCACATGCGCCATCAGCTCGAACAGTCCCTTCGCAACCTGCAACGGGATTACGTCGATATTTACTACCTCCACCATGGGGATTTCGGCCCTCACGGGGAGTGGTTGGCCGGGGCCGCGGCGGCCTTGGATGCTTTCGTGCAGGAGGGGAAAGTTCGTGTCAAAGGGCAATCCGCCTATACCGAGGAGGATTTTCTCCGGGCAGTTCCGGTGGTCCGGCCGGCCGCTCTCCAATCCATCGGCAACATTCTTTGTCCACAGTTCTTCCGTCCGGAGGGAAAAGTGGGTCGTCTCTTGGAGGAAAACGGCCTTTCGTTTGTCGCCTTCAGCCCTTTGCACCAAGGAATCCTTCTGGACAAGTACGATGCAAAAAAGCCTCCGGTTTTCGAGCCCGGGGATATCCGCAGCCAGGATCCCAAGTTCCAAGCTCGCGACCTGGAATGGATTCGTCCCTTTCTCGACCGGTTAAAATCCCGCTTTGGCCAAGGCTCGGCCCGCCTCGCATCGGTCGCGCTCGGCTATGTCCTCCATTATCCCCGCGTGGCCTGCGTCATCCCGGGATTCCGCAACGCTCGGCAGGTAGAGGACCACTTGGCTGCCGCCGAACCGTCCCTCAGTGGGGCCGACGTGGATTGGATCCGCCAGGAAGTCGCCCAACTCATCTGATCAAGTTCCTCCCAAAGGCGGCAGCTCCAGCGAATCGGTAAAGATCCTCCGCCCTGCCGAGATTCCGATGAGGTGCTCACTGCCGACCACGCAAAGCAATCTTGTGAACTTCCATGGTTGCGGTTCACTGCGATTCACTTGGCCATCATCGCGAATCCAACTACCCCCTGAAGATTTGTCTGCCCGGGACTAGCCGGGTTAGAATAAGCCCCCCGCCGGAGTAGCTCAGCGGTAGAGCAACGGTTTCGTAAACCGTGGGTCACGGGTTCAATCCCCGTCTCCGGCTCACCCTGTCCCTTTTTCCGGTTTTTTCAGGAGGCGAGATGCTGCCCCTCCACCAGGCTGCGGAACAGGCCGGGGCGGGAAACCAAATCCGCGTAGGTGCCGTCCTGCACCAGGCTTCCTTCCTGGAGCACCAGCACCCGCTGGCAATCCTTCACGGTTGCCAGGCGGTGGGCGATGAGGATGGAGGTTCGGCCCTGGCAGATCCTCCGCAGGGTTTCCTGAATCAGGCGCTCGCTCAGGGAGTCGAGCGCGCTGGTGGCCTCGTCAAAAAGCATCACCGGGGGATTGGCGAGAAGCACCCGGGCGATTGCCAGTCGCTGCCTTTGCCCCCCGCTGAGGTTGGCTCCCCCCTCGCCCACGAGGCTGTCGAGTTTCTCCGGAAGCTTGTCGATAAACTCCCAGGCATTGGCCAGACGGCAGGCCTGCTCGATCTCGCCGTCGGTGGCATCCGGATCCGCCACCCGGAGGTTTTGCCGGATGGTCGTGCGGAAAATAAAGGGATCCTGGGGCACCACCCCGAAACGCCGCCGCACCTCCGAGCCCGTGCATTCCCGGAGATTCTGGCCGCCCAGCAGGATCTCCCCCGAATCGGGGTCGTAGAGCCGCAAAAGCAGCTGGGCCACGGTGCTCTTGCCGGCCCCGGACGGCCCGACCAGCGCCACGCTTTGCCCCGGGGGAATGCGCAGGGAAAGGTTTTTCAGAACCGGAACGTTCTCATAGGCGAAGGTCACCCCGCGGAACTCGATCTCTCCGCCCGCAGGCACCGCCCTGGGTTCCCCCACGGGATCCGGGGTGGTGGAAGAGGCCTGCAGAACCTCCGCAATCCGTTCGAGGGAAGCCTGGGCCGATCCCCAGAAGGTGAACCCCTGGGAGAGAACGGTCATCGGGCCGCTCAGTTGCTGAAAGGCCAGCATGAACATGGAAACCTCCCCCAGGGTGATCGCCCCCGAGCGGAACCGCAGCGCGCAGGCCACCAGCATCAGGGCAAAACCGGTGTAGGAAACCGCCTCCTGCTTCATCCACTCCATGTGCCCGCGCACGTCCCTTTCGTAACTTTTGTGGGAGATCAGGTCGATCTGGCGCCCGAACTCCCCCTCCACCTCCCGCTCCATCGCGTACATCTTCACCGCCCGGGTGCCGCGGAGCAGGTCGGCCACGGATCCGGTCACCCCGGATTCCAGCTTTTGGTAATCGAGATGGATTTTCCGGTTGGCCCGGCGCGCCAGTTCCATCATGTAGACCTGCACCCCCACCGTGACCGTGAGCAGCACGGTGAGCAGCGAGTCCGTCCAGAGAAGGAGCCCGAGGGCGGACAGCACGGTGGTGATGGCCCCCGCCACACCGGAGGAACAATGCTGGTAAAACTGGATGACGTTGTTGAGCGGGCTGCCGAACAGGTAGCTGAACAGCTCCCCGGAACTCCGTTTCATGTGGAAACGGAGACAAAGTGCGTTCAGCTGGGAAAAAAAACGGGTCCGCAGGGAGGCCAGGACCTTTTCCCTCACCCGGGTGAAGATCCGAAAACCCAGGTGCCAGGTCGCCATCCGCCCGAAGATCGAGACTAACAGGTAGCCTCCGGCCAAGAGGCCCGCCCTGCGGGACATATCGGCGGGAATGTCCCCCCGATGAAGGACCCAGTCGACCAACCACCCCACCGTGAAAACCTGGAAGGTGATGGCAAAACCATGAAGACCGTTGAGCAGGGCGGCCACCGCAAGCGGGCCCGCATAGGGCCGCAGGAAAGGCAGGAGGATTTCGCGGGCGGAGCGCGGGGCGGATCCCGGGGAAATGGAGACGGGAACGGCCAAAACCCGGGATCAGGCGTGCCTGCGTTCCCTGATGGCGAACGTCAGCACGGCGGCAACGAGAAGACAGACACCCCCGAACAGGACCGCGCTCATCCGGTTGAAGCCGTGGAACTGCTCCATCACCCGGCTGAGGATCACCGCGATGAGAATCTGGGGGATGACGATGAAGAAATTAAAGATGCCCATGTAAACCCCCATGCGGTGCGCCGGCAGCGCGGAGGCAATCATGGCATACGGCATGGAGACGATGCTGGCCGAGGCAATGCCGATTCCGGTGAAGGAAAGAACCAACAAGGAGGGATCGCGGATCCAGTTGACCGAAAGGAGGGTAAAAGCCCCGAAAACCAGGCTGACCCCGTGGATGATCCGCGCGGGGACCCATCGCCCCAGCCACAGGAAGGCCAGACCCGCCAACAGGCCCACCAAGCTCGACTGGGCAAGACAGTCGTTGGCGAGCTGGATGCCCTGCTTGTAGATATCCGAATCCGTGCTGGTGGCGCCGAGAATGTTCCACGCCACCGCCACGGGAAAATAGATCCACATGGAGAACAAGGCCATCCAGGTGAAGAACTGGACCGGGGCCAACTGCCGCAT
>DDPU01000083.1:38687-45674 GCA_002342345.1 Verrucomicrobia bacterium UBA2460 | reverse complement strand
TCCGTTTGTCCTTGCAATCTGCCGCCATTCCTACATATTGCAAAGTTTTCCCAACCCCTTATGAGATCAGAACTTGTCCACCGCGCCCTTTCCAAGGTCGCTAACCCCCAAATCCTCATCAATGTCGTTTCCAAGCGCGTCCGCCAGCTCGGCCTCGGCTACCGCCCGATGATCGTTGTCAGCCCCCGCATGACTTTTATGGACGTCGCCCTCCACGAGATCGCCGATGGCAAACTGGGTTATGAGGTCATTGGTGGCGAGACCGCCGAGGCCCCTGCCAAGCCGGCCCGCAAGACCCGCGCCAAGAAATCTTCCTAAAGGCCCCTTCCGGGCGACGGGGTGACGCGCCCTGAAAACCATCGAGATCCACAACCGCCGGGCTGGCCACAATTACTCGATCCTGGAGTCGGTCGAAGCCGGAGTTGTCCTGACCGGCCCGGAAATCAAATCGATCCGTGCCGGCAACGGCGACCTCGCCCATTCCTTCGGCCGGATTGAAAACGGCGAAGCTTGGCTCCACTCCTTCCACATCGCCCCCTACAGCCACGGGAACCGTGCCAACCCGGAGCCGGACCGACCCCGCAAACTCCTCCTCCACAAGGCGGAGATTCACCGCTTTCTTGGCCAGATCGAAAAAGGCGGCTCCCGCGCCCTTGTTCCGCTCAAAGGCTATTTCAAGGACGGCCGCTTCAAAATCCTTGTGGGCCTGGGCGCCGGCAAGACGCACCGCGATCGTCGTCAGGATCTCATCAAGCGCCAGACCGATCGCGAAGTCTCGCGGGAATTGGCCAATCGCCGCCGCCGATGAGTTCCCGCCTTCGCCCCCTGGCCCGCCAACTGCCCGCCGGCGTCTTCCGTTTCGATCCCGCCACCCTGGCGGCCAACTCGGGCGATGCCTGGATGGCCTCGGCCCTGCCGGAAGCTGTCGCCTTTCCGCGCAACACCGCCCAAATCTCCAAAATCCTCGCCTTTTGCCACCGGAAAAAGATCCCGGTCACGGCCCGCGGCGGCGGCCGCGGCTATGTCGGGGGTTGTGTCCCCCTGAAGGGAGGAGTGGTTCTTTCCCTGCTGCGCATGAACCGGGTCCTGGAAATTTCCAGGAGCGATGGTCTGGCCGTGGTCCAACCCGGAGTCATCACCGGCTTCCTGGCCTCCGCCGTTTCCCGGAAAGGCCTGTTTTACCCTCCGGACCCTGCGAGTCTGAAGGAGTCCACCATTGGCGGGAATATCGCCACCAACGCCGGCGGTCCACGATGCCTGAAATACGGTGTCACCCGGAATTACCTCCTTGGGCTGGAGGTCGTTTTGGCCGACGGAACGGTGGTGCGATTCGGCGGGCGGACCCACAAAAACCGGACGGGCCTGGATTTTATCGGTCTCTTTTGCGGATCCGAGGGGATGCTGGGCGTGGTCTCGGAAGCCACCCTGCGGCTGTTGCCCCGGCCTCCGGATCGCTCCGCCCTTCTCGCGGAATTCCGTTCCCTGCCGCAGGCGGCGGCCGCCGTCCAAAAAATTCTCGCCGCCGGGCTTCTTCCCTCTGCCCTGGAAATTGCCGACCCCTCCACCCTGGCCGCGGCCAGGAAAGCCATCCCGGGCGCCCCGCGGGGCGATTCCCTCATCATCGCGGAGTTCGACGGCCAGCCGGCGGCCGTGAAAGCGGATCTGGCGCTGGCATTGCGCCTGCTCCGGCCGTCCGCCTCCCGGTTATCCCCCGCGCTTGGCACCCACTCGTGCGAAAGGCTCTGGAAAATCCGCCGGGGCTTCAGTTACGCCCTGCGGGACACTGGACTCGTCAAACTGAACGAGGATGTCACCGTCCCCAGGGGGCGGATTCTTGAACTTTTCCGGCTGACCGCCCGGCTTCAAAAAAAATACCGGATCCCCATTTCCAGCTTCGGGCATGCCGGCGACGGGAACATTCACGTCAACCTGATGGCTCCCCGGGGAACCCAACAGGACGATCCCGCGATGCGCAGGATTCTCGATGAGTTGTTCTCCGGCGTCCTCGCCCTCGGCGGGGTCATCAGCGGAGAGCATGGGATTGGCATGGCCAAAAGTCCCTGGTGGCCGAAGGCGGCGTCACCCGATCTGCAAAAAATCCACAGGCTAGTCAAACGGGCCCTGGACCCGCTGGCGATTTTGAATCCCGGCAAATACCTCCGCTAAACGGGAAACCCCTGCGGCCCACGCCGGTCAAAAGGGAAGCCCGACCGAAACCCAGCCCCGCATCCTTTTTCCCCACTTTTGGAACCAGCCAACTGTCGTTGGCCTGTGTCCGGAACGGAACGGGGAAAAGGCGGGCGAAACCCTCGAAATCAGGAAAACCTGTACCTCCGGGTTTTTCCGGGAATGCCCCGGATGCCATTCTCCTAGATTTCTTTCCATCACGGCCTTAACCACATTGCCGGAAACAGCAATCGGGAGATGCTCCCTCAAGATGCGGTAGAACCCCATGCATTCAACACAACATATGGGCGGGAGGGAGTCAACCAATTCCGCTCCCTAAGCTTGTCCGGCAAGTGTCCCCGGCCGGTTTCCACCAAAAACGGCAATCGATGCCTGTTAAAGCTCCTTCAGTTTCTGGGCCCGCTCTTTGTTGCGGATATCGTTCAGGGCATCTATTTCTGCGGGCAAAATCGATCCCGCGGGAAGGGCAAGGGTTCCCCGGGTGAGGTTCGTGTCGATCGTTGGGGCGTAGACTACGCGCCCGTTGACAATCACCACCAGGATCAGTCCCCGTCCTGTATTCGTGGCAACCTCCAGCTTGGTCTTCCCAAAATCGTCAAATTCGACCACCACAGTCCCGTCAGGAAGACTCTGAATCTTGCGGATCTCCTTTTCGGAAACCTCGGGAATGTTCCGGATGGCGATGGTGGCGGGGGGGTTCAGGAGGGTGATGGGAACCGTTACCATGCCCTTGACGCCTTCCGGGGCCTGCAGATGCACGCGCAGCAGCACCGGGGGCTTTTCCGCCGCCCCGATCCAGAACCACGCCCCCACCAATAATGCCAGGACACGCCCCATCCCCCCAGGTTACCTCCGTCATCGGCGCGGACGACCCGATTTGTCAAAGATCCCGATTCCATCCAGAATCGCGTCATGCGCGGATGGATCGTGGCGATCGGCATGGCCGGATGGCTCTCCTTGTCCGCGGAATACTGCCCGGCCGAGGTGGACGCATCCCGTGACACCGTCCCGAAGAAGTTCCAAGGGGCCCCCGGCCTGATCAAGGGGGGGTTTCTCATCCAGGGATCCAAACGCCGCTTTGAAAAGGCCAACGAACTCAATCTGGAGTCCTTTAAGACCAAGCTGGAGGTCACTCCGGGCGAGTTGAGCCTGAAAAAAATCCGCGAGCCCCAGCCGGACGATCAGATCAACCTGAAATTCACCGTGACCAACGGATCCGAAAACGGAACCTTCCTTTTTTTTCCCACGGCGCAAAGGTGCGAGGCGGAGGTCAGGAACGAGGCCGGGGAGGTCGTCTACACTTGGTCGGAAGATTTTGAGTTTGCCCCAGAGGCGGGGTACGGGTTCCTCAATGCGGGGGAACGGCTCAATTATCGGATTTCCATCCCCTATCAGGCCCTTCGGGGCCGGGTCTCGGTCGGTTCCGCCACCCTGTCCGCAAACCTTGTCAATTACCCCCAGCTCCGGGCGGAGATGCCGCTGCAGGTGGTTCCCTGACGGGGCCGCGTAAATCGCCAAGGGGCTGGGACAGCATTTTTTCCACTTGGTCCGGACGGTAACTTTCCTGCCGCCCCGCCCCAAGGTCCCTGACATTTTTTTCCTCCTCGACCATCCTGGCCCGGACGCGCGTCAAACGCCCCTCATACATCTTCAATCCTCCGTCGGATTTCTGGGTGACCCGGTCCGATCGGGAAGACCAACCGGATGCCGTTTCGCCCGGAATTTGCCGGAAAACCCGCGTTTCCGACGAAGCCAGCGTCTGCTGGGCCTGATAGCGGCCGCTCTTCTTTTCCCCTCCCGCAAACTCCGTCCCTCCTCCCCACCTCTCCTGCTCCCGATGCGGTCCGTCCTCCCTCTCCCAGGCCGGTCGATCCCCTAAGGAGGATTTTTTCTCGAAAGGATCCAGACGCACCGTGGAAAACTCACGGCCCTGGCCATAATATCTTGGGGAAATTTCGGAGATGGACTTCATCTTTCCGGACAAGGGACTCAGGCGGGCATCGGGCTTCCTGGGCCAACTGGCATTCGCCGGATCTTCCTGGGCGTCTCCGAGACGACCTGCACCGGTCTCCCCGGCAACAAGGGAACACGCCGTCAGCAGGAGGCCCCCGAAGACGATCACAGAAAAAGACGGCATTCCGCAGTTTCGCCCGTTTCCCCCGCATTTCCCCGCAAAACCGGCTCGTTTTTACCACCCCTGCCGACAACCGGTGAATGATTTCGCCCCGCCGGAGGAACGGCCATCCCGCCCCCGGCAAAGGACTGGGTCCGCTTGGATTTGAACCAAGGACCAAGGGATTATGAGTCCCCTGCTCTAACCGCTGAGCTACGGACCCGACCCCGTTGATTCTCCCCCACCCGCAAACGCCTGTAAATTCCAAGCAGGCCAAGCTATTCTCATCTCATGCCAGGTGGCCCTGCCCATGCCTTGCCCGCCTTGCCCAGGACCGCCGTCGTCGGCACGGGGGCGCTCGGGATGTACTACGGCGCCAAGTTGGCCAGGTCGGGCGTTCCCGTCTCCTTTCTTGCCCGGAGGGACCTCGCGCACCTGCAAAAACACGGCATCCAGGTCCGATGCCCTTACGGGGATTTTCCGCTCCACCCCATCCAAGCCTTCGGAACCCCCCAGGAAGTCGGCCCCGTTGATCTCGTCCTGATCTGCATCAAGACCACCGGCAATGCCGACCTGAAAAACCTCATCCCCCCCCTGCTTGGACCCGATACCGTGGTCTGCACCCTGCAGAACGGACTGGGCAACGAGGAGCTTCTTTCCTCCCTCGCCGGAAAAGAGCGGGTGCTGGGTGGAGTCTGCCACGTCTGCGTTTCCCGGCCCGAGCCCGGCGTGGCCCGCAACTTGGCCTGCACCGACATCAAGTTTTCCGACCTTTCCGGAGGTGACACGCCCCGCGCCCGCTCCCTTGCACAAATCTTCACCAAGGCAGGGGTGGGCTGCACGGTCGCGCCCTCCATCGGTTCCGCCCGGTGGTACAAGCTCGTTTGGAACGTCCCGTTCAACGGACTGGGCATTGCCGGCGGACCAGGAGGAAGGGACACCCAGCAGGTGCTCGAGGACCCCCAACTTCAACGGGAAGCCAAGGACCTGATGGCCGAGGTCTTGGCCGCATCCGCCAAACTTGGCTTTCCCCAGGAAGACGGACTGATCGAGAAGGAGATCGCCCGGACAAGGACCATGGGTCATTACAAATCCTCCAGCCAGCTGGATTGGGAGGCGGGCAAACCGGTCGAGCTGGAATCCATCTGGGGCGAAGCCCTGCGACAAGGCACCGCCGCCGGCGTCCCCATGCCGCACCTGCGGAAGCTCTACGAAAAACTAAAGGGGATGGTGAAGGTGTAACGATCCGGCTTCGGGCAGGGCTTCCCTTGAAGGGCAGCCGTTTCAGACTTCGGAAATTTCCCGCAACAGCGCTCGATTCATCTTCGCCCCGCGCTCCAGATAAGAAATGGGAAACGTCTCATCCGGGCCATGCGCCCGGCAATCCGGCAAACTCAGCCCCACCAGCAACGTCTCCACCCCCAGTACCTTCCGGATCACGCTCACAATCGGAATCGTGCCCCCCTCAAGAAGATACTTCACCTTCTTCCCGTCCCACGCCTGACTGAGCGCCCGCGCCGCCGCCGGACCAAAATCTTTCTTGGGATCACAGAAGTACGGTAGTCCCCCGTGATGCCGGGTGACCTTGATCTTGACCGTCTTGGGGCAATGTTTCCGGAGATGTCTTTCCACCAAGGCCGCGATTTCGGCCGGATTCTGATGGGGCACGAGTCGGAATGTCAGCTTGGCCGAGGCTTTGCTTGGTAGAACCGTCTTCGGCCCGGGCCCCTGGTACCCGCCGGTGATGCCGTTGATTTCCGCCGTCGGCCGCATCCCGATCCTTTCGATTGCGGTGAAACCCGGTTCGCCCGCCAAAGCCGGACTACCCGCCTGCCGCCTCACCTCGTTGTCGGAGACCCCCAAATCTTTGGCTGCTTTCCGTTCCCAGGCCGCCGGTTTTCGGACTTTCTTGTAAAAACCGGGGACGGTGACCCGGAACCTCTCATCATGCAGGCCGGCCAGCAACTGGGTCAGCACCTTGATGGGGTTCACCACCGCGCCACCATACACGCCGGAGTGCAGATCATGGGAAGGACCGGTCAACTCCACCTCCAGCGCCGCGATACCGCGCAATCCGTAGGTCAGGGTGGGTTGATCCGGTCCGGCCATGTTGGTGTCGGAGATCACCGCCACGTCACATTTCAGCTCTTCCTTTCGCGCCCGTAGAACCGCCTCGAGATTGTCGCTGCCCACCTCCTCCTCCCCCTCCACCACAAAGACCACGTCCGTCGCGGCTCCCCCCTCCCGGATCGCTTCCGCCACCCCCAGCATGTGGGCAAAGATCTGGCCCTTGTTGTCCGTCGATCCGCGGGCCAGGACCATGCCATCCATGATCCGGGGCTCAAAGGGATCCCCCGTCCACCCATCGCCCATTTCGGCGGGCTGCACATCATAATGCCCGTAAATCAGGACACGCCGCCGCCTGCCGCCCCCCGGCTTGCTCCATTTGGCCAGGACCACCGGAGCCCCGGGCGTGGCCACGATCTCCGCCTCCAAGCCCATCTCACCGAACTTCTTTTCCAGCCAGGTGGCACAGTCGCGCATCGCCTGATCGCGGGCCGGGTCGGCCGAAACGGTCGGGAAACGCAGAAAATCAAAGTAGTCGGACCGGTCTTTCTCGGAAACAGGCATAGGGGGATTTTGCCCGACCCATCCCCCCTGCACCAGTCCCGCGGAAACCACCCCCG
>DDPU01000083.1:38466-38590 GCA_002342345.1 Verrucomicrobia bacterium UBA2460 | reverse complement strand
TGGACGACCCCATGCAGGTGAAGGATCTCGCTTTCCTGAAAAACCCCTCCCTAACTGTCCAAAAATACGCCCACGACATCTTTTATCAGGGCCTCAACAACGGAGCTGGCAAGGAACTCGGCCT
>DDPU01000083.1:38195-38350 GCA_002342345.1 Verrucomicrobia bacterium UBA2460 | reverse complement strand
AAATACGACATCATTCTTTGCATCTCCACGTACTCGGCCACCGCCCCCCTCACCGCTTCCGCCAAAAAGCACGGCTTCCGGGGCGCCACCCTGCACGGCCTCAACGAAATCATTCTCAAGACCGGCCTCGCCGTGGACTACAATTCGGTCAGCCG
>DDPU01000083.1:37154-38173 GCA_002342345.1 Verrucomicrobia bacterium UBA2460 | reverse complement strand
CAGGCGGAAAAGCTCCGCCTTGGATTGACCAAGTCGGACTGGGTGGAAATCGATTACGAGGTCGCCGGTCAGTCCTGCACCCTTCACCTCGACCTGGGTCGCCAGGAAGCCCAGAAATCCCACGGCCTCTGCCGCGGCAAGACACCGGATGTGGCCAACCTGCCCGCCGGGGAGGTTTATTTCGTCCCCTCCGGGGCCTCGGGCCGGATGCCCATGAAATTCGAGGACGGCACGCTCGCCATTCTCGACGTGAAGGGCGGTCGCCAGGTCGGAGGCACCTTCCTTTCCGGCCACCGCAAAACCCTGGAGGAACACATCGCCAAGCTCCAACGAGACCCGGTCACGGGAGAACTGGGCGAACTGGGATTCGGCACGCAGCTTCTCCCCTTCAGTGGTCGCGACATTCAGGACGAAAAAATCCTCGGCACCGTCCATGTTGCCACCGGACGTTCCGATCACCTCGGCGGCCACCTCACGCCCGACAAGTTTGCGGAAAGGATCAACGCCACCCATGACGACATCCTTTACGCGCCCCACAAGACACCGGAGATCACGGTGAAGCAGGTCCGGATGCATCGCGACGGCAAAACCACCGTGGTGATGGAAAACTACCGTCCCTCCGCCTATCTCGAGCAACTTCTCGCCTGAAATCCGCCTACGAAACCTCCTCCGCCCTGGCGGAGTACCTCGCTTTTCACTATCTCGAACCCGGCAACCTCCTGCCCGGGGGGTATCCCCTCCCTTTCAGAATCAAAAACTTTCCCGCGACCTGTGCCGACCTCCTTTTGTCGGAGATGCGCCGCAGGAAACCAAAGCCCCGTCGCGCCCTGGATCTGGGTTGTGCGGTGGGGCGCTCCTCATTCGAACTGGCGGCAAAAGTGCCCGAGGTGATCGCCATCGATTTTTCGCGTGCTTTCATCCGGGCGGCACGGAAATTGGCGAAGAACGGATCCCTCCGGTTTCCGCTGAAACTGGAGGGCGATCGCCGGCAGATCACCACAGCCAGGGCACCTTCCGGA
>DDPU01000083.1:35517-37077 GCA_002342345.1 Verrucomicrobia bacterium UBA2460 | reverse complement strand
AATCTACTGGACCGGGTGCGGGACCCGAAAAGACTCCTGGAAAAGGTTCTCCCAAAACTCGTTCGGCCAGGCGGCCTTCTTCTGCTTACCTCCCCTTACACTTGGTCCGAGGAGTTCACCCCCCGCTCCCGTTGGCTGAAAAACTCCTTTTCACGGATCCAAAAACTCCTTCATCGGCGGTTCCGGATGGTGCGCCGGAAAAACCTTCCCTTTCTGCTCCGCGAGCACCGCCGCAAATTCCAGCTTACCTTCGCCGACGCCACACTTTGGCTCAGACGAGGGTAGTTTCCTCGCGCCGATTTTACCGGCGGGACCGACGGCTACCTGCACACGGTTTGCGCAAAACCCCGATTTCCGATATTTTTAAATACTTATGGGTAAAACGCTTTTCCAGAAAGTCTGGGACCGGCATGCCGTGGAAAAACTTCCCGACGGCTCCACCCAGCTCTTCATCGGGACCCACCTGATCCATGAGGTGACCAGCCCGCAGGCGTTTGGAATGCTCCGGGACCTCGGCCTGAAAGTGGCATTCCCCCAGCGCACCTTCGCCACGGTCGACCATATCGTCCCGACTGACCAACGGGTCGAGCCCTTCCAGGACACCCTGGCCGACGCCATGATCAAGGAACTCCGCAAAAATTGCGCCGATTTTGGAATCACTTTCTTCGACATCCCCTCGGGAAAACAGGGCATTGTCCATATCGTCGGTCCCGAACAGGGAATCACCCAGCCGGGCACAACCATCGCCTGCGGAGACTCCCACACCTCCACCCACGGGGCCTTCGGTGCCGTGGCTTTCGGGATTGGCACCAGTCAGGTCCGCGATGTGTTGGCCACGCAAACCATGGCCCTTTCCCCCCTCAAGGTCCGGAAGATCGAGGTTCGCGGCAAACTTGGCCCTGGCGTCTATGCCAAAGACATCATCCTCCACGTCATCCGAACCCTCGGGGTGAATGGAGGCACCGGCTTTGCCTACGAATATGCCGGCCCGACAATCGAAGGCCTTTCCCTGGAAGAGCGGATGACCATTTGCAATATGTCCATCGAAGGCGGTGCCCGGGTCGGATACGTGAATCCCGACCAAAAGACTTTCGAGTATCTCCAGGGTCGCCCCTACTGCCCCAAGGGCAAGGATTGGGACGCGGCTGTTCGGGAATGGAAACAGGTCGCTTCGGATCCGGATGCCACCTACGACGACGTGAAGGTCTTTGAGGCCTCGGAGATCCGCCCCACGGTCACTTGGGGCATCAACCCCGGACAGGGCATCTTTATCGATGAGGCCATCCCCTCTCCGGAGGATCTGCCTGAAGCGGACCGTTCCTCCGCCCGGGAAGCCCTCGAGTTCATGAAGTTCAAAGCGGGGCAAAAACTTGCCGGTCAGAAAATTCAGGTCGCCTTTTTCGGCTCCTGCACCAATGCCCGGATCTCCGACTTTGTCGAAGCCTCCAAATTCCTCAAAGGGCGCAAGGTGGCCCCGGGCATCCGGGCCATTGCCGTTCCGGGCTCCCAGGGCGTGAGCAAGGTCTGCCAAGAGATGGGGATCGACCGGATCTTCAGGGA
>DDPU01000083.1:34702-35438 GCA_002342345.1 Verrucomicrobia bacterium UBA2460 | reverse complement strand
ACGGGACGGACCCTGCTGATGAGCCCGGTCATGGTGGCCGCCGCCGCGGTCACCGGCGAGGTCAGCGATGCCCGCAAGGTTTTCTCCAAGGCCTGAGATGTCCCTCTCCCCCATTCGAAAAATTTCCGGCCGGGCCGTTCCTGTGGAAGGCGATGATATCGACACCGATCGAATCATCCCGGCACGCTACATGCGCTGTGTGACCTTTGACGGTTTGGGTGATTTCCTCTTCCGCGACATCCGCCAAACCCCGGAAGGCAAGCCCAAGAACCACCCGATCGATCAGGCCCAGTTCCGGGGAGCCACGATTCTGGTTTCCGGAATGAATTTTGGTTGTGGCAGTTCCCGGGAACACGCCCCCCAGGCCATCGTTCGGGCCGGATTCCAGGCGGTGATTGCGGGAAACTTTGCTGAAATCTTTTTTGGAAACAGCACGACCCTGGGCCTTCCCTGCGTCTCCGCCAAAAAGGAGGATCTTCAGGCCCTCACCCAACTCGTCACCCGGGAGCCCGCCACCCAGGTGGAAATCGATCTCGAAAAACTCAAAGTGACGGCCGGCAAACTTTCCTTCCCCGTCACCATGAAGGCCAGCGCCCAGCAGGGCCTTCTCTCCGGTCGGTTCGACGCCATTGCCGACCTGCTTGCCAACCTCCCCAAGGTGAAGGATCTCGCCGCCAGGATTCCCGGCCCCACCGCCCCCTGACCCCAAAAAGAACACGCCCCATCCGGGCGCTAG
>DDPU01000083.1:30186-34590 GCA_002342345.1 Verrucomicrobia bacterium UBA2460 | reverse complement strand
TATCGGACGAAAGAAATTGCTCCGTCACACGCGCCAGACAGGGCGTGAAACCGAAACAACCCGGTTCAAAGAACTCCCCGGAGCTTGGCTTGGCACCGGGCGGAGAGCGACTCGAGAATTTTCTTTTCCCAGCCGTTCACCATCTCTTCGGTCAACGTAAGCGTGGGGGAGCGGAATTTCAAGCGACAACCCAAAGACAAGGAACCTTTCGGAACCCTGGCTCCTGCGGGGTCACGGAACCGGTCAAACACGCCCAGGCTTTCCAATTCCGGCGGCGCCACCGCCCGGATCGCCTTTTCCACCTCCGCGTAGGGAACCGTTTCCGGCAGGACGAGGGAAAGATCCCGTTCCACGCCGGGGAAGCTGCTCAGTTCGCGGTTTTCGGCCAATCGGGAGGAGGCGGTCCCAAGGGAGACTTCCGCCACCCAGACGGGGATTTTCAGTCCCGCCTGCTTTTTTTCCGCCGCTCCGGCTTCGCGCAACTTTTCTTCCGCGGCGACCCCCGGAAAGCGGGCCCGCAACTCCTCCAAGATGCCCTTGAGACCAAACCACCCCGTCTTTTCCTCCTTCTCTTGCCAGTCCACGGGCCGCTCCCGGCCTGCCACCAGCAGTGCCAGGCGAATTTCCTCCCATCCCTCCCCACCCGCCACCCTCCCGATCTCGAACAACTTCAGGTCGGTTGTCCCGCGGGAGACATTCCGGCCGGCAGATCCGAGAATCCCCGGAATCAGGGAACTGCGCAGCGCCGCTGCGTCCGGTCCGGCAGGAACGGAAAGATTCACCGCCGTCCCCTCTTCCCTGCGGACCAGGCTGCCCGTGAGGGTCTCGGTAAATCCCCTTTCGGTCAAAAAGGTGCGGATGCGGCGGCGCCGGCGGTCCTCACGGTCCTCCGCGGATTCCCCTTCGGCAAGCGGATCCAGGGCGGACGGCATCTGATCCAGATTTTCCAGACGAACCAGTTCCTCAATCAGATCCATCTCCTCGCGGACATCCTCCCGCCAGGTGGGTGCCACCCATCCCTCGCCTTTAGCCTCGAAGCCCAGCGTCATCAACCGCGCCTGGATTTTTTTGGGGTCCAGGGCCTGGCCGATCATTCGTTCCACTTTGGCCAGCCGGAGGGGAATAGCCGCGGGTGCTTTTTTTTCCTCGGTTCCGGTGGTGGAGGAGCCATCCACCTTTTCCAGCGCCCCGCACTCCTGCAGCAATGCCAGCACGCGGTTCCGGGCCCGCTCCACCAGGGCGGGATCCAACCCGCCACGACCGAACCGGCGGGAGGATTCGGTATGCAGGGACAGCCTCCGCGCGGTTTTCCGCACCGTGCCGGGATGAAAGCGAGCGGATTCCAGGAGAATTTTACGGGTTCCCGGTTCCACCGCGCTTTCCTTTCCCCCCACCACCCCGGCCAGAGCCACGGGACCCCGGGCATCGGCAACGACGAGATCCTGCGGGGTCAGTTCATGGGATCCCCCATCCAAGCCGGTGATTTTTTCCCCCGCCTTGGCGCGGCGGATCCGGATCGTGTTGCCCTGAACCTTTGCGGCATCGAATGCGTGGACCGGTTGTCCGATTTCCAAAAGCACGTAGTTGGTCACGTCCACCAGCAAACCCAGGCTGCGCATCCCGCAGGCGGAGAGCCTATTCTTCATCCAGTCCGGGGAATCGATTCCTGCCTTCACCTCGATGGCTGTCAGGGAGTAGCGGGGGCAATCCAAGGGATCGTTGATCTCCACCTTCCATCCGGACAACGGCCCGGCGGCGGGCGCCTGGATCGGCCTGCGATCCTTGGGTTTTGCCCCCAGCGCGGCAAACTCCCGGGCCACACCTTCCATGCAGGCGAGATCGGCCCGGTTGGGGGTGACCTCCAACTCCAGCACGGTTTCTCCCGGAAAAAGCTTCTCCAGCGGGACGCCCAGAGGAGTTTCCCTGGGGAGAAGCAAAAGGCCCTCCGCGTCCTCCGCAATGCCCAGCTCCTTGGCCGAGCAGAGCATGCCCTCGGAACTTTCCCCGCGCAGCTTGGCCGACTTGATGGTCATGCCGCCGGGAAACGCCGTCCCGGGCCTCGCCAAGGGAACAATATCTCCCGCGTTGTGGTTCCTTGCCCCGCAAACCACCTGCCGGGGTCCGGTGCCGTCGTCCACCTGACAAACGGTCAGACGGTCGGCATTCGGATGGGGTTTTTTTTCCAGGATTTTGGCGGTGATCACTCCGGGAACCTGGCTCCCCGTCGAGCGCATGGAGATAACTTCCGTTCCGCCGCGGGTGAAAAGGTCCGCCACCTGGGTGGGCGTCCCCTCCCAGTCACACCAATCCCGCAACCATTCCAGGGAAACCTTCATGGGGCTTTTCCTTTGCGGACGGCAGGCTTAAGCGGGGATCTTCGTCCCCGTGGTGGTGACAAGCTTGTGATACCGCCGGATAAGATCCGTCGTGTGTTTCCCCGGCTTCCCGGTGCCGATGACCCGGCCGTCCACTTCCACCACCGGGATGACCTCCGCCCCCGTTCCGGTGAGAAACATTTCCTCGGCCGTGAACAGGTCGTAACGGCGGACATCGTCCTCCCGGGTTTTCCATCCGGCTTCCCGCGCGATCTCCAGCACGGTGTTGCGGGTGATGCCGTTGAGGGCTCCGGAGGATAACTTGGGGGTGACCAACACCTGGTCACGGATGAAGAAGATGTTGTCCCCCGAACATTCCGCGACGAGGCCCTGCGGATTGAGCAGGATCACTTCCTGTGCCCCCGCCTGCTGACCCTCGATTTTCGCGAGGATGTTGTTGAGATAGTTCAGGGATTTGATGCTGGGATCCAAAGCGGCCGGAGAGTTCCGCCAAGTCGGCACGGTCACCACCCGGAGTCCCTCGCGGTAGTACTTTTCCGGATACAGTTCGAGGTCGCTGGCGATGATGATCACGGTTGGCTTCTTGCAGCGGTCCGGTGAGAGACCGAGGTATCCCTTCCCCCGTGTGACCACGAGGCGGAGATAGCCGGACTTCATCTTGTTGCGCTTGCAGGTTTCCAATACGGCGGCGCGCATCTCGTCCCGATCCAGTGGGATCTTGAGCAGGATCGCCTTGGCGGAATCCTCCAGGCGGCGCAGGTGCTCCTCGAGTTTGAAGACCCGCCCCTCATAGGCGCGGATGCCCTCGAAAACCCCGTCCCCGTAAAGCAGGCCATGGTCGAAGACCGAGATCTTCGCCTCCTCCTCCGGATAATATTTTCCGTCGATATAGATAATCATGAACGCGTTTCCGTCATCCTTCCGTCCGTGATCCGGAACGGGGTTCCCACCCGCCCGGCCACGGTTTCGTCGTGGGTGACCAGAAGCAAAGATTTTTGCCGGTGACGCACCATCTTCACAAGCAAATCAAGCACGGCAGCCGCGGAGGCGCCGTCGAGGTTTCCGGTTGGTTCGTCGGCCAGAATCAGGTCCGGCTCCAGCACGAGGGCCCGGGCCACCGCCACCCTCTGCTGTTCGCCGCCCGAAAGCTCCGCCGGAAGATGGTCCCGCCGCAAAGTCATGCCGACCTCATCGAGAAGATCCTCCCAGGCCTCCCCCAACTGCACCCCGGCCAGCATGGCGGGGAGACGGACATTCTCCTCGACGGTGAGTTCCGGGATGAGGTGGTAGGACTGGAAGACGAAACCGACCGCTTTCCTCCTCCAGACCGCCCGGCGGGAACGATCCCATCCGCTGGTGCTCTCCCCTTTCCAGAAAATCTCCCCCCGATCGGGATTTTCCAGACCGCCCAGAATGTGAAGCAGGGTGGATTTGCCGGCCCCGGAAGGACCGCAGACCGGCCGGCACTCGCCCGCGGAAAGCCGGAAATCGATTCCATGAAGAATTTCCAGCGGGGGCCTGCCCTTGAGCTGGTAGCTCTTGTGCAAATCCCGGACCTCGAGGAGCGGGATGCTCATGACCGCTTGAGGTTGGCGGCGGGTTCCGTGCGGGCCGCAACCCAGGCGGGCAGCAGGGCGGCGAGGACGCTCAGGGCCAAGCCCGCGGCGGCCACCCCGAGAAAAACACCCGCATCATATTTCACCGGCAGGGATGCAAAATGGTAGATTTCCGGAGGAAAGAGTTCCTGCCCGGTCGCCTTGGCGATCAGGTTGGCGATGCCGTTGCGGTTCACCAAAGCCAGCCAAGCCCCCGCCACCCCCGCCAGGGAGCCGAGTACGCCGACGACGACGCCGTAGAGAGTGAAAATGGTGGCGATCTGCCCGGGGGTTGCCCCGATGGCCGCGAGCGTTCCGATCACCCGCGCGCGCTGCACCGTCACCGTGATCAGCGTGCCGCTCAGCCCCAGGGCCGCCACGGCCATGACAAAGAAAAGAAGGAAGCTCATCACCCTCCGTTCCACCGCCACGGCGGCAAAAAGCCGCTGGTTATGATCCATCCAGGTCAGGAC
>DDPU01000083.1:19954-30168 GCA_002342345.1 Verrucomicrobia bacterium UBA2460 | reverse complement strand
GAGGATTGCTGCAGGCGGATGGCCACGCCATGAACGGAGTTGGTCAGGGCATAGACATCCTGGGCGGTCACCAGATCGGTCAGAAGGTAGTCGGAGTCGTAATCAAACATCCCGGTTTTAAAAATCCCGGCTACCCGGAAGGTGCGGGGAAGGGGGATTTTTTTTAGAACCCCCGGGGCGTTGGTTTTCCCCGCCAGGTCCCGGAACTGCTGGGGTCCAAGCAGGTTGACCTCGGTTCCAATCTGAACCCGGTTGGCCGACGCCCATTCGCTCCCCACCACCAACTGGTCCGCCCCGGGGGACCATTCCCCCTCGATCAGGCACTCCTTCAGGGGGACCACGCTTTCCGCGGTGGCGGCATCCCAACCCTTGATGCGCGGGGTGGAAATCCGTCCGCGCGTTTCCGCCAGCACCGGACCCAGCACGGCGGGACTGGCGCCCGTCACGCCGGGTTCGGACCGAATCATCTCAAGGAGCCGGTCAGGCTCGGACAAGGGCCCCTGCCCCGCCACGGTCAGGTGGGACTGGAAGCCGATCACCTTTCGGGTCAGTTCCTCCTCGAATCCCCGCATCACGGACTGGACAACGATCAGGACCAGCACCCCGGCGACCACGCCAAGCCAGCTGAGCACGGTGATCACGGAGACAAAACTCCGGCCGGGACGGAGAAAACGGAGGGCAAGAAAAAGCTCCGGCCACGTTGTCATCCGTTTACCGTGCGGGGAACCGGGTCTTCGCTCAAGCCACAAGACGGTTTGCCCGGCGAGCAACTTCCCGATATTCTGTCCTGTTCGTGGCCAACGGGAATCATCTCCAAAAAGCCAGGCGGGTGCTCGCGATCGAGATTGCCGCCCTGCAACGGGTGCGCCGCCGCCTCGGGCCGAGTTTTCTCAGGGCGGTCCAGCTGATGCGCCAACGCCTCGAGTCGGGCGGCAAGATCATCGTCACCGGAATCGGCAAATCCGGCCACATCGGACACAAGATTGCCGCCACCTTGGCCAGCACCGGGACCACTTCGGTCGCTCTTGATCCCGTGGATGCCGCCCATGGGGACCTCGGGGTGGTCTCCCCCAAGGACTTGGTGGTTGTCCTGAGTTACAGCGGCAACACGGATGAGCTACTCCGGGTCGTTCCCCTGCTCAAACGGCTGGGAACCCCGATTGTCGGCATCACCGGAAACCTGCGCTCCCCGCTGGCCCGGCAGGCGGACATCGCCATCGATGTTTCCGTCAATCAGGAGGCCTGTCCCCTCAATCTTGCCCCCACCTCCAGCACCACCGCGATGCTCGCCATCGGGGATGCCATTGCCATGGTCCTGCTGGAAAGCCGCGGATTCCGCCGGGAGGATTTCGCCCGCCTGCACCCGGCCGGGACGATCGGGCGCAATCTGCTCATGAAGGTCAGCGAGATCATGCGTCCGCGAACCGCTTTTCCGGCCTGCAAGCCGGAAACTCCCGTGGCCAAGGCCCTTTCCCAGATCACCGCAAAGCGCTGTGGTGCCGCCGTGGTGGTGGACGCCCGCGGAAAACTGCTCGGTATCTACACGCACGGGGACTTTGTCCGCGGCTACCAGAAGGACCCCGAAATCGGAAAGCGCCCGCTCCGCGCGGTCATGACCAGGAATCCCGTGACCATCGGCGTTGACAGTCTTGCCGCCAAGGCCTTGCATATCTTTGAAACCCATCGCATCGAGGACTTGATTGTTTTGGATGCGGTCCGCCGCCCGGTCGGGCTGGTGGATTCCCAGGATCTGGCCCGCTTCAGGCTCTACTGAGCGGGCCATAACGCAGGAGACCCGTTGTCATGGCAGTAATTGCAAACGACCTACGCAGGGGCATGGCTGTCACCAAGGATGGTGACATCTACATCGTCCTCAACACCACCCACCGCACCCCCGGCAACAAGCGGGCCTTTGTCCAGGCCACCTTCCGCTCACTGCGGTCCGGTCTTTCCTCCGACCATCGGCTCGCCTCGGACGAGCGACTGGAGACGGTGAATGTTTCCCGCGAAAAGTGGGAGTTCAGCTATCAGGACAACACCGGCTACACCTTCATGAATCCGGAGAACTACGAGAACATCACCCTCCCCGCCGAGCTGGTCGAGGAGGCGAAGGACTTCATCTCGGAGAACACGCCCTGCGAAATCCTCTTCATCGAGGGTAAGGCGGTTTCCGTGGAGCCTCCCGCAAGCGTCACCCTCAAGGTCACCGAGTCCCCCGAGGGCATCCGCGGCGACTCTGCCAACAACGTCATGAAAATGGCAAAACTGGAAACGGGGATTCAGTTGCAGGTCCCCCTCTTCATCAAGGAAGGGGAGGTGATCAAGGTCGACACCCGCGAGCGGAAGTACATGGGACGGGCCTAACCTTTTGCCCGGGACTGGCTCGGCAAACCATCCGCCGGACCGGACATAAAGGAAACCAGGCCCCGGCGTGCCTTACCCAGGCACACCGGCAAACGGACCGCTCATCCCCCAAAGGTCAGATTCTTCACCCTCTCCGCGCCGCAGGCGTTGAGAACGTCGACCACCCGTTGATAAGGAGCTCGGTCGCTCGGCCGGATGATCACCGAGGATTCGGCCGATTCCTGGATCACCCCCTTGAGCCTGGCCCGCAGCCTGGGAAGTTCGCGGTCCTCCCGGCTGTCGACCGGCGTGTCGTTGAAAGTCACCACCCCGTCGGGAGCGATCCGGATGTTCACGGGGATTTTGACGTTGCTGGCCGGCTGTCCGCTGCCGGGGACGGAAACCCCCAGCTCCGCCTCCTTGACCTGCTGACCGGCCATCACCATGAAAAACATCAGCAGCACAAACATCACGTCCAGCATGGGCGCAATCTGCAGCCCGAACTCGCCCTCCCCGCCGCCACCTCCGCCCGCCATGATCTACCCCTTGCCTCCCTTGGTGGTGGCAAAAACCACGTTTCCCACGCCGGCCGCCGCAGCGGCCTTGAGAACGACCTTGGTTTTTTCCCAACCCAGATCCTTGTCCGCCCGCACCAGGACCCGGTAGCTGGCGTTGGGATCCAGCTTTTTCACGCTGGTGTAATCCTGCTTGATGAGGGCACTGAGTCCGGCCTCATCCAAGCCGGCACGTCCCTGGGCCTCCACCCCGCCCATTTTGTTGATGTTAACGAGAAACTGCCCCTGCCCTTTTTCCCGGTCCTTGGCTTCCTGGGCATCCGGAAGGGTAAGGTCGGCAATCTGGCTTTTTACTTCGGTGGTGGTTGTGGCGGTGAAGAACATCAGCAACACCAGCAAGACGTCCACCATCGGGGCGACCTGAAATTCCGGTTCCTCCTCTCCGCCCGCGGCGTGGGCGCTGAACTTTTTTCCGTGGCCGGCCATGGCCTCCCCAACGCCCTCCTAGGCAGCCGCAGCCGGGGCGCCCCCCACCATGCCGGCACCCTCGGCAAGATAATCCTGTACCCGGTAGCCGGTCAGCTGTTCAAAGGGAACATCGTCGAAAAGATGACCTACCTGATGATCGACGGCCACGGTCACGGTTTGGATCCGGTTGCGGAAAACATAGTAGAGAACGAATCCCGGAATGGCCACAAAGAGACCGAAGGCGGTGGCAAAAAGAACCTCCGAGATGTTTGCGGAGAGCTTGCTGGGATCCGAGGCCCCGGAAGAACCCAGCGTGGCGAAAGCCTTCATCATGCCGATGACCGTGCCGGTCAACCCCACCATCGGGCTAACCACCCCGATGACGGACAGGTAATTGACGTTAGATTTCAGGTCGTTGACCTCCTTGGCCATGACCTCCCCCATGGCTTTTTCGGCCGCGTCCCTTCCACGGCCAAGCTTTTCCAGCCCGGCCTGGACAATGCGGGAAAGATAGCAGGGATTGGCCGCGCAAATTTGCACGGCTTGGGGATAGTTTCCGGAGACAAAGGCGTCCTTGAGCTGGGCATACACGGCCGGCGGCGCCAACCTGCCGAGCCGGACTTTGATCACCCCTTCAATCGCATATCCCATGATGAGGATGGAGGCGATCAGTAGGATATAACTGACCGGGGCGGATAACTGGAAGAGCCCCCAGAAGGATTTGTCGTGATGGGCCTCCGCCTCAGCGGCCTGGACCACGGAAACCAGAAGCCAAGGAAGAAAAAAAAGAAGATGTCTTACGCTAATCATGGGAGGAAATTAAATCAGTGATTACTCCGTGACGAGGCCTTTGTTGGCCTGCCGCAGAGCCTCCGCCTTCAGGGCGGAGCGCTGTCCCAGGGAGGGGGGATCGGGATACAGCACGCTCACCCGGAGATAATCGTCCAGCGCTTTTTGGAGCTCCCCCCTTTTTTCCAAGGCCCCTCCGCGGGCAAAATAAAACTCGGCCAAGGCCTCCCGCTCGGCCGGGAGCGGACGAAGGCTCTCCTTTAACTGTCCTTCCAGCCCCTGCAGCTTGGCGAGAAGACCGGCCGTATCCCGCCCGGAGGTGGCCACCGCCAACCCGATCTCGGCGCGCAAGGAAGCCGGCCCGGAGGTGTAGCCCTTTTTCATTTTCCCATAAAGCGTCTCCGCTTCCGCCACCTGTCCCAAGGCGAGATAAGCCTGCCCCAACCCGCCGGCGCATTCCAGGACCCAGGGATTGTCCACCCCGAGAAACTGCCCCACCGGCTCTTTCCAGCGGGCCACCACCTCCGCCATGTTCCCCTCCTCCAGCGCTTTCCTGCCCTCGGCAACCCCCGGCCGTTCCTTCAGGGAAACCTCGGCGATTTGTTTCCTTTGGTAGGACAGCGTCCCCTTGTCGAACTTGAAGACCAGCACCTGGTTGGCTTCGTCAAACTTCACGGCCGTCCCCGTGATCACCTCCCCCGTGGTCAGGCGCAGTTGGTCCTGGGCGAATCCACCGGAGGCGGCCAGCAACAGGAGGCAGAACAGCCGGGGAAGCATGGACGGATTTTGGTCTTTCCTACCACCCCCCCGACAAGCCAAAAACTCCCCATGATCACTTATCTCCACGACAAGCTGAAAGGGCTCCTCCTCATCCTTTTGGCCGTGATTGCCATCTCCTTTATTTTCTTTGGCAACTGGACGCCGCACGGGGTCGACCCGGCCGCGGGAAAAATGGGGAAAATCGGGGGAAGGACACTTTCCTTCAACGACCTGGTTGCCGCGCAGCGCCAGACCCTTTTGCAGGTCACCCTGGAAACCGGACGCATCCCCTCCGACAATGACCGTTTTCTCGCCGTCCAGACCTGGATCCGCCTCCTTCAGGACCAGGCGGCCGAGAGCGCGGGCATCGAGCCTCAGCCTGGGCAGCTCCTCGAATCGGTCCGCAAAAACCCGCTCTTCCTGAAGGATGGAACCTACGACCCCGAGCTGTTCCAGCGTTTTTCCGCCAATTTTCTCTCGCCCCAAGGATTCACCGGGGACCGGCTCAATCAGGCGATTTTCGGCGAGGTGCGCTCTCGCCAGCTTCTGGGGGCGCTCAGTTCCACCGCCGCGGTGTTTCCGGAAGAGGCCAGGACACGCCTGGAGAGACTTTTCGCCCCGGTGGAAGCCCAGGTGATCCGGTGGGATGCCGCCGCCTTCACCCCTCCGGAGCCCTCCGCGCAGGAACTCGAGTCCTTCCACAAGGCCAACGAGCAGGCCTTCGCAATCCCCGCACGCTGCACCGTGGAATTCGTCGAATTTCCGGCCGCCGGGAGCGATGAGGAATCACGCAAAAAAGCCGGCGAGGCCGCCTTTGCCTTCACCTCGCAGTTCTTCAACCTGGCGGAAGGCCAGGCACGCCCCGATTTTTCCGCCAAGGCCAAGGAGGCCAAACTCAGCCTGAAAACGGCGGGTCCTTTCACCGCCGGGGATACCCCCTTCCCCGGCGAAAACGATCCCCAGCTCACTGCGGCCGCCCTGCGACTGACCCCCAACGATCCGGTCAGCGATTTCCTCCCCTCCAAAAACGGCTATTTGGTACTTCATCTTAGGGACCTCCAGCCCGGCCGTCTCCGCCCGCTTGGCGAAGCCATGACCGAGGTGAAGGCCCGCTGGCAGGAACAAGCCCGCCTGCAGATGGCCGATCAGGCATCCCGCGCCTTTCTCCAGGCCGCCAACAACCAGCTCGCTCAGGGAAAAAAATGGGAGGATCTGGTGAAGGCCGCGGGCCTCACCACCGTCCAGGTGCCCTCCTTTGCCCCCGCGGATGCCAAACCACTCCCTTTTCCGGATGCCGACCGGATTCGCCAGGTCGTCACCCAGATGGAAACGAACCAGGTCAGCCCGTTCGTGCGGACCCAAAACGGTGGCCTGGCTGTTTACCTCGCCCGGCGCCTGCCGGTCCCGGCGGAAGTTGCCACCGCCCAGCTTCCCAAGATCGAGACCCAGTTGCTGAACCAGCGCCGCAGCCAGTTGGCACGGGATTGGCTGGCAGCGGTGGCCTCCCAGCCCGGCAACGAACTCCCCCAGGAAGTCGTCCAGCTCCTCCGGGGCCCGTTCTAAATCGGCGGTTGCGGTCTCCGCTCCGCCGTTCATGACCACCCTCACCAACCTCACCCGTGCCCCGGAAATCGGGGCCAACTCCTACCTGCTCCGCTCCGGTTCCGCCTCGGTTCTTCTCGATGCCGGCATGCACCCTCGCATGGAAGGTTGGGCGGCCACCCCCTTGCTGGACTCCCTACCCAAGGATCTGGATGCCGTCATCCTCTCCCACGCCCACCATGACCATGCCGGCGCCCTTCCCCTGGTCACGCGGGCCTGCCCCCACACCAAAGTCTGGATGACTTCCGCCACCGCCGCACTGAGCGAACCCCTGCTGCACAACTCCGTTAACGTCATGACCCGACAGCGTCGGGAAACCCTCCAGCAGGAATATCCCCTCTACACCCACCGCGGAGTCGATGACTGCGTGCTCATCTGGGAGACCGTGCCGCTTCAGCGCCCTTTGACCGTCGCCGGGTCGGACTTTCGGTTCCTCCTTCACGACGCCGGCCATGTCCTCGGCTCCGCCCTCACGGAAATCCGCGTGGGAGAAAAGCGCGCCCTCTACACCGGCGATCTCAACCTGGCACGCCAGACCCTGATGATCCCGTGCCGTCCGCCCGAAGGCCCGTGGGACACGGTCATCATGGAAACCACCCGCGGCGCCCAACCCACCCCCACCGCCCAGAGCCGAGACTCGCTGGAAAACGACCTTCTCGAGGCCATCCGTCAAACCTTCGCCCGGGGAGGCTCCGTTCTCATGCCCGTTTTTGCCCTGGGAAAAACCCAGGAGATGCTGACGCTCCTCCACCACGCACGGATGGACGGACGCCTGCCCCCCACCACCATCTACATCGGGGGCCTCGGCCGCGTTCTCACCGAGGTGTATGACCGGCAGCGATCCCTGGCTCCGCGCCAGCATGCCTCCTTCAAGATCCTCCCGGAAGTTCGCCCGGAAACCTTCGACCCCCGCCGTCTCACCACCCTGCGCCCAAAGGCGGGCCAGATCTACCTCGTCAGCTCCGGAATGATGACTCCCCACACCACCAGCCACACCCTGGCCCGTCTCTTTTTTCCGAGGGAGAACGACTCGATCTTTTTTGTCGGGTTTACCGAACCCAGTTCCCCTGCCGGGATTCTTCGGACCGCCGGCCGGGGAGGAGCGGTTGACTGGGGGGATCCGCACGGCCCGCTGCCCATACGGTGTGAAATCCGCCACTTTGATCTCACCGCCCACGCCACCCGCGAGGATCTGGCGGACTGGATCTGCACCCAGGCCCGGCCAAAAAAATTGTTTCTCGTCCATGGAGACCCCGAGGCCCAGGAGTGGTTCCGGCAAACACTTGCCCTGCGACGACCGGAAATGATTATCCAGCAGCCGCCCCCCGGCCAACCCGTCCCGCTTTTCCCCTGAAGCACGGTGCTTCCCCTTGGGCCGGTTCCAAGGCATCTTCGATACCCATGTCCGCGCGCATCCTTGACGGCGAATCCTTTGCCTCCCGCCTCCACCGGGAAACCTCGGTCCGGGTGGATAAACTAAAATCCCGCGGCATCACCCCCGGCCTCGTTTTCATCCGTGTGGGGGAGGATCCCGCCTCGCGTGCCTACGTTTCCCGAAAGGAAAAGCGTGCGCAGGAAGCCGGCATCAACAGCCGCACGCTGGTTCTTCCGGAGTCCACGCTCCTCCCCGCCCTGCTCGGGGAAATCGATACCCTCAACGCCGATCCCAAGGTCCACGGGATCCTCATCCAGTCACCCCTGCCCGCCTCCCTGCCCAACGATCTTGTCTATGCGCGCGTCTCCCCAGCCAAGGACGTGGACGGCTTCCACCCCGTCAACTTCGGCAAACTCCTCCTCGGGGATCCCACCGGATTTCTCCCCTGCACGCCCGCCGGCATCCTCGAAATCCTCCGCCTCGGCGAAATTCCCACATCCGGCAAACACGCCGTCGTGGTCGGCCGCGGCCAGATTGTCGGCCGGCCCCTCGCCCTGCTGCTTGCCCGCAAGGCCCCCGGGACGGACTGCACCGTCACCCTTGCGCATTCCCGCACCGCCGACCTCCCCTCCCTCACCCGCCAGGCCGACATCCTGATCGGCGCCCTTGGCCGTCCCTTGTTTTTGAAAAAGGAACACGTCAAACCCGGAGCCATCGTGGTGGATGTCGGCGTCAACCGCATCCCGGACCAGGCCAACCCGCGGGGATACCGTCTCGTGGGGGACGTTGATTTCGAGTCCGTGAAAACCGTGGCCGGCGCGATCACCCCCAACCCGGGCGGAGTTGGACCCATGACCATTGCCCTACTGCTTTCCAACACCGTCCGTGCCGCCGAGGATCTCTCCCGATGAGCTCCCGCGCCGACGGCCGTTCCCCGGAAGATCTTCGCCCCTTGTCCTGCCAATGGGACATTGCCGCCAACGCCGCCGGCTCGGTCCTCCTGCGTTGCGGCAAAACCGAGGTCATCTGCACCGTCACCGCGGAGGAAACGGTTCCCCGCTGGATGAAGGAAAAAAACGTCCCCGGGGGTTGGCTGACCGCCGAATACTCCATGTTGCCCGCCTCCACCCACGACCGGAAGCCGCGCGACTCCACCCGTGGGAAAGTCGACGGCCGCTCCACGGAAATTCAGCGGCTCCTCGGACGCAGCCTCCGCGCCGTCATGGACCTCGGAGCCCTGGGGCCGCGCAGCCTTTGGGTCGATTGCGATGTTCTTGCCGCCGACGGCGGAACCCGCACCACCGCCATCACCGGTGCCTGCCTCGCCCTGCGCCGTGCCATCGAGCGTCTCCAGGTTGCCGGCCGCCTCACCGGAGACCCCCTGCGCAGCCCTGTGGCCGCCATCAGCGTCGGCCTGCTTCAGGGAACGGCCATGCTCGACTTGGATTATCCCGAGGACCGCGATGCCGAGGTGGACATGAATGTCGTCATGACCGGCAGCGGCCGTCTCGTCGAGATCCAGGCCGGCGGCGAGGAACACGATTTTACCCGCCAGGAATTTGACCAACTCCTCCGGCTGGCGGAAACGGGGATTCATAAAGTCTTGTCGTTCCAAGAATCCGCCTGGAAAAGCCGGCCCGCCGCGGCGCCGCTTCCCACCAAGCCAACCTGAACAGGCTTGCCAAAGAAGCCCTTCGCTGGCATTCCGAAACGCTTATTTTTTATATGCCCACAAAAACCAAATCCCCCAAATCCAAGAAATCCGGTTCCTCCAAGGGAATCAAATACGTCTACTTCTTCGGCAACGGCAAGGCCGACGGCAACGGGAAGATGAAGTCCCTCCTCGGGGGCAAGGGGGCCAACCTCGCCGAAATGACCAAGATCCGCCTGCCCGTGCCGGCCGGCTTCACCATCACCACGGAAGTCTGCACCTATTACTACGACCACAACCGCACCTACCCCTCCTCCCTGGACCGCCAAATTGACGAAGCCATCACCAAGCTCGAGCACGCCATGGGACGCAAATTCGGGGACGTCTCCAATCCCCTCCTCGTGGCCGTCCGCTCCGGGGCTCGCGACTCCATGCCCGGGATGATGGACACCATCCTCAACCTCGGCCTCAACGACCGCACCGTCCGCGGCCTTGCCGAGCGCAGCAAAAACGAGCGCTTCGCCTACGACTGCTACCGCCGATTCCTCCAGATGTACGGCGACGTCGTCATGGGCGTCCAGAAACGTCCCGGCGAAGACCATGAGCCGTTCGAGACCGTCATCGAGGGCCTCAAGGCGGAACTTTTCCCGAACGACCCCCATGTGTCGGACACCAAGCTGGACGCCTCCGCCCTCCGCACCCTCACCGACCG
>DDPU01000083.1:14821-19901 GCA_002342345.1 Verrucomicrobia bacterium UBA2460 | reverse complement strand
GCCATCGGCGCGGTCTTCGGCTCCTGGAACAACGAGCGCGCCATCATTTACCGCCGCAAATACAACATCCCCCACGAGTGGGGTACCGCGGTGAACGTCCAGGCCATGGTCTTCGGCAACACCGGGGAAAACAGCGGTTCCGGCGTTTCCTTCACCCGCGACCCTGCCACCGGCGAGAAGGTCCTCTACGGTGAGTTTCTCCTGAACGCCCAGGGCGAGGACGTGGTCGCCGGCGTCCGCACCCCGGAACCCGTCGCCAAAATCCAGGTTCAGTTTCCCGAGGTCTACCGCCAGTTGCAGGACGTTCGCCGCACCCTCGAGGGCCACTTCAAGGACATGCAGGATTTCGAATTCACCGTTGAGGAAGGCCGCCTTTTCATGCTCCAGACCCGCAACGGCAAACGCACCGGCCTCGCCGCCGTCCGCATCGCCGTGGAAATGGTGAAGGAAAAACTCATCAAGCCCGACGACGCCGTCCGCCGGATTCCCGCGGACTCCCTTAGCCAGTTGCTGGCCCCGGTCTTTGACGCCCGCGCCCGCAAAACCGCCGAGGTGATTGCCCGCGGCCTTCCCGCCGGCCCCGGCGCCGCCACCGGTCAGATTTATTTCCAGGCCAATGAGGCCGAGGCCGCCGCCCACAAGGGCGCCAAAGTCCTGCTCGTGCGCGTCGAAACCAGCCCCGAGGACATCCGGGGAATGCTCGCCGCCGAGGGCATCCTCACCGCCCGAGGTGGCGTCTCCTCGCACGCCGCCCTGGTCGCCCGCCAAATGGGCAAGGTGTGCGTTTGCGGAGCGTCCGACCTGCAGATCGACTACTCCACCGGCACCCTCACCGTCCGGGGCAAGCACTACCGCAAGGGGGACTTCCTTTCCATCGACGGCACCAGCGGCGAGATCTTCGCCGGCGAGGTGAAAACCTCCCCTTCGGACATCGTCCGCGTCCTCGTCGACAAGGACATCCAGGGAGCCGACAGCCCCACCTACAAAATGTTCGCCCAGCTCATGCAGTGGGCCGACCAGCGCCGGAAACTGGAAGTCCGCGCCAACGCCGATCAGCCCGACCAGGTGGAACATGCCGTCGCCTTCGGCGCCCAGGGCGTGGGACTTTGCCGCACCGAACATATGTTCTTTGAGGGTCACCGGATCGACTACGTCCGCCAGATGATCCTCGCGGAGAATGCTGACGAGCGGAACCACGCCCTCGCCAAGCTCCTCCCCGAACAGCGGTCCGACTTCGTGGGCATCTTCAAGGCCCTGGGGGGCCGCCCCGCCACCATCCGTTTTCTCGACCCGCCCCTGCACGAGTTCCTGCCCCACGAGGAATCCGCCCAGCGCGACCTTGCCGAAAAGCTCGGCATTTCCGCCGACCGGATCGCCCGCCGCGTCAAGGAGCTCCACGAGTTCAACCCGATGCTCGGTCACCGGGGATGCCGCCTCGGCATCGTTTACCCCGAGATTTCCGAAATGCAGGCCCGCGCGGTCTTTGAGGCGGCCGCCGAGGTTCAGGCTTCCGGCATGAAGGTCCGCCCCGAGATCATGATCCCGCTCGTCGGCTTCCCCAAGGAACTGGAACTCCAGCTGGAGGTGGTCCACCGCGTGGCCAACACCGTCCAGAAAGAGCGGAACGTCAAAATCTCCTATCTGGTAGGCACAATGATCGAGGTTCCCCGCGCCTGCGTGGTGGCCGATGAGATCGCCAAATCCGCCCAGTTCTTCAGCTTCGGCACCAACGACCTCACCCAGACCTCCCTGGGCATGAGCCGCGACGACGCCGGCTCCTTCCTTCCCAGGTACCAGGAGGAGGAAATTGTCCGCCAGAATCCGTTTGCGGTTCTCGACCAGGTCGGTGTGGGCAAGCTCATGGAGACCGCCGTCCGCCTTGGCCGCTCCGTCCGCAAGGACATCAAGCTGGGCATCTGCGGCGAGCACGGCGGCGATCCGGATTCGGTCAAGTTCTGTCACCGACTCGGCCTCAACTACGTCTCCTGCTCTCCGTTCCGCCTGCCGGTGGCTCGTCTGGCGGCAGCACAAGCCGCGCTCAAAGACTAGTTCCATCCGGGGTATTCCCGCGTGTCCGGGCCCCATTTCCGGGGTCACCGATGGCGTCACCCCTGTCCGGTTCGCCTTCCCCTTGGGCGACCGCCCATCCATTCTGGTGGGATGCGCGATGACCGGGAGGGAGCACTCGGAACTTACCTGCGGGAGATCGGGGAAATTGCCCTGCTCACGCGCGCCGACGAGGTGAGGCTCGGCAAACGGATCCGCCGGGGCGACCGCGCCGCGCGGGAGCAGATGATCCGGGCCAACCTCCGTTTGGTGGTGAAAATTGCGCAGGATTACGCCGGTCTCGGCCTTCCCCTCCTCGATCTCATCAGCGAGGGCAACATCGGCCTGATGAAGGCGGTGGAACGCTTTGACCCCAACCGCGGGACGAAGTTCAGCACCTACGGCGCCTGGTGGATCAAGCAGGCGGTCCGCCGCGCCCTCGCCAACCAGTCCAAAACGATCCGCCTGCCCGTCCATCTGGTCGACAAGCTCGCCAAGATGCGCCGTATCGCCATCCAGTTGGCCGATGAGTTGGGCCGCGAACCCACCGACAAGGAGCTGGCCGTCGAACTGGGTGTCACCGCGGAGAAAGTCGCCCAGTTCCGCCGCATCTCCCTACGACCCGCCTCCCTCAACGCCTTGGTCGGGGAGGATGCCGATGCTGAACTCGGCGACCTGATCGCCGACGAAACCGCCGCCATGCCGGGTCGCTCCTTGGAGAGTCGCAGCCTGGTGAAGGAGTTGCGCAACGTTCTCCACGTTCTCGATGAACGGGAGCGGGCCATTTTATCCCTGCGGTTTCCCCTTTCGGACGAAACGCCGCCCACGTTGGAACAGATCGGAAAAAAATTCAAAGTGACCCGCGAACGCATCCGCCAAATCCAAAACGGGGCCCTCAAGAAGCTGCGGGCCGCCCTGGAAGCCCGGCCCGGCACCTCCGTATCCACGGAACCGGAAGAGGAGGAAGAGTGATTTTCTCGCTCCCCCGAAGGTTTTTCCGGAGAATCTCCCGATCTTGAAAACCGCCGCCCTTCGCAGCAGCCGCGACCGGCTTACCGCCGCCGTCAAAACCATCCAAAACGCCCGCCGGGCAGGCGAGGCCACCTATTTGACCGACGGCATCTATCGGGACGGTCAGTTGTTCCGCTTTGCCTGCTCCGATCTCAACGAGCGATACGCCCGTAGGCGCATCGATCTGGTAGTGGCATACGACTCCACCTCCCTGCCCCTCGCCGCCCCGCTTTCGTACTTTGTCGGCACCGGACTGGCCGTCCTGCAACCGTCCGCCCGGGGGCCCATTCTCGACATGCAGTCCATTCCCGCGGGGTGCAGAACCCTGCTTGTCGCCGACATCCTGGATCGCGGCACCCAACTGGCCTCGGGCGTCACCCTTTTGAAACAGGGAAAAGGCGATCTTGTGGAAATTGTCACCCTGCTGGAGATCAGCTCATCGGAAGGGGCAAAAACCCTGGCCCCGGTCCCCACTTACGCTGTTTGTAAAATCAACTGAAGCCCCGCCTTCCCGCTTGCCTTTGTCCTCTTCTCTTTCTCAAATCACCCTCCGATGAAGCCCGAGAAATACTGGAAATCCAGGCTACCCATGGTCGAAAAGGCGCTGGATCGCCTGATTCCCCGGGACGGCCATCCGGCTCTCATCCACAAGGCAATGCGCTACAGTCTCCTCGCCGGTGGAAAACGCCTTCGTCCCATTCTCTGTCTTGCCGCGGCCCGGGCCGCGGGAGGGCTGGAAACCACGGCCCTGCCGGCCGCCTGCGCGGTGGAATGCATCCACACCTATTCCCTGATCCATGACGACCTGCCCTGCATGGACGACGATGATTTTCGCCGCGGGCGCCCGACCAACCACAAGGTCTACGGCGAAGCCGTGGCCGTCCTGGCCGGGGACGGGCTTCTCACGGAGGCGTTTGCCTCGGTGGCCCGCACCAGACCCAACCGCCGATACTCCGGGGCCGATTTTGTCGCCGAACTTGCCCGCGCCTCCGGTGGCTGCGGCCTCATTGCCGGCCAGGTCCTCGACCTGGATTCCGAAAAAAAGCGGATCCCGCTCAAAAAACTCGTTGAAATCCACCGCGCCAAGACCGGAGCCCTCATCACCACCTCTCTCCGCTTGGGGGCCATGTCTGCCGGGGCGGAAGCCCGCACGCTTTCCCACCTCACCGGTTTCGGGCGTGCCCTCGGCCTGGCCTTCCAGGTGATCGACGACATTCTGGATATTGTCTCCACCAGGGAAAAACTCGGCAAAAGCATCGGCAAGGATCAGTCCTCCGGAAAAGCCACCTATCCCCGCCTGCTCGGCCTGGACGGCGCCCGCCGGGAGGCGGATCGCCTCACCCGGGCCGCCCGTTCAGCCCTTCGCCCGCTCGGTTCCCGCGCCCAACCCCTCCTCGCGATCGCCGACGCGCTCCTGCGCCGCGACCACTAGCGCACGGCGCAAGCGGATCGCCTCCTCCACCTCCTCCGCCGCCCGCTCCGCTGCTCCCGGGCCGCCGAGTTTTGCGGCCACTTGCTGGATGCGTCGGGCCATTTTTTCGGTTCCTCTGGGATTCCGCAATATCTGCAGCGCGGCCGTCGTCAGGCGCTGCGGCGTCGCCGCCGACTGTAGGAACTCCGGAACCACCTTCTCGCCCGCCAGCACATTGACCATGGAAAGGTAAGGCAGTTTCACAAGCATGCGGCCCAGCAGGTAAGTGAACCATGAGGTCTTGTAAATCACCAGCATCGGCAGACCGGCCATCGCGCACTCGAGGGTGGCCGTTCCCGAGGCAACGATCGCCATGGTGCACCGGTTCAGCAGGGTCAGCGGCTGGCCGGAGACTATGTCCAGGCCCACCCCGCTGGTGGGGTGTCTCGCCCACTCCTCCTCCAGTTGCTGCCTCATTTCCGGACCGGTCGCCAGGGTGACAAAGCGCACGTTGCGCTGTTCCCGTGCGATCCGCGCCGCTGTTTCCAAAAGCACCGGCCAGTGCCGTGCAATCTCGACGGGCCGGCTCCCGGGCAAAAGGGCCACGCACGG
>DDPU01000083.1:0-14766 GCA_002342345.1 Verrucomicrobia bacterium UBA2460 | reverse complement strand
GCGAACCACTCCACCTCGAAGGGGAAAATCACCAGCAACCGCTCGAGGATCCGTTCCATCGTCCTGGCCCGCCCCGCCTTCCAGGCCCACACCTGCGGACTGACGTAATAGACGATTGCGGGCGACGGGTTCGAGCGGTGCAGCGCCTGGGCCAGCCGCAGGTTGAATCCCGGGTAGTCCACCAAAACCACCACATCGGGCTTCAGCCGGAGAATCTCCGCCTTCACCTGCCGGAAGAATCCCAGGAATTTCGGAAGGTTCCGGAGCACATCGGTCAGGCCCACCACCGCATGGCGAGCCAGATCAAAACTCTGTTCCTGGCCCGCCGCCCGCAGCATCGGTCCTCCCACGCCGTAGACCTCCAGTTGCGCATTCCGTTTTTTCAGCGCCCGGACCAGGTCGGCCGCCAGGCGGTCCCCGCTGACCTCACCCGCCACCAGATAAAGGCGGGGATTTTCCGTCGCCGCTTCCCTCATGGGCCCACCGGCGTCAGCTGCTCGCAGATCCGCGAGGCCAGCTGCAGGGCCTCAAACCCGTGCGTTCCGCCCACGCGCGGATCGGTGCCGTGCCGCACATTGTCCAAAAACTCCTCCAGCTGGTTCTTGAGCGGTTCCCCCTTGCGCACCGGGATCTTGTCCCGGGTGATCTTGCCGCCCTCCCTCCGGTAGATCTCCCCTTCCTGCTTCATGTAGTCCAGCGACAGGTAGGCATCATCCTGAAACACCCGGATCTTCCGGAGTTTTTCCGGGCTGATCCGGCTCGTGGTGATGTTGGCCACGCACCCGTTCTCAAAGCGGATCCGGGCATTGGCGATATCCTCGCCCTTGCTCAACACCGGCACGCCCACCGCATCAACCGAGGTGACCGGCGATCGGACCAGGTGCAGGATAATTTCGAGATCGTGGATCATCAGGTCCATCACCACGCCGATGTCCGTGCTTCGGCCAGGGTACGGGGACAGCCGGTGCGCCTCAATAAACCGCGGCCGCCCCAGCCTTTCCTCCAGGGCCGCCAGCACCGGATTAAACCGCTCCACATGCCCCACCGCCAGTTTTGCCCCGTTTTTCTCCGCCAGCGTCACCAGTTCCCTCGCCTCCCGGGTGTCCATCGCGATCGGTTTCTCCACCAGCACGTGCCGCCCCTTCCGCAAAAAGGGCTCCGCCGAGGCGAGATGGTTCATCGTCGGGGTGACCACGCTGACGGCCTCCACCGCCTCCACCATCTCTGGCAGGGTCGTGAAAACCCGCGTCCGGCATTTGTCGGCGATTTTTTTCGCCGTGTGCGGATCGGTGTCGAACACCCCCACCAGCTCTGCCTTGGCCGATTCCATGTAAATCCGCGCATGCTCCTTGCCCATATGGCCCACCCCGACCACCCCCACCTTGACGGGAGCGCTCATTTTCCCGTCCCCCCGCGGTGTCCCCATAGGGTGATTTTGTGCCTCGCCGCCAACGCGCTCACCTCCTCCGCCCCCAGGATCAGGGACCGCCCGGCCTCCAGCACGATCGTCCGGACTTTCCCCTCCGCGGCGCTCTCGATCGTTCTCGGACCGATCACCGGCACGTCAAACCGCATGTCCTGTGCGGGTGAGGTCACCTTGATGGCCGTGGCATCCTCCCCGGCAATCTTCCCGCCCCGCTTCAAGGTCGCATCCGTGCCGTCAAAACCCTCCACCGCCATCACCGTCCCCTTCCGCACCACCAGACTCTGTCCGATGTTTAGCCGGGCCACCGCCTTGGCCAGCGGCCAGCCAAATTGGATGTCGGCGGAAAGATGAAACGGCGGCCTTGGACCGGCAATCAGGCCGGGCTTGGCCAGGTGGTCCTCCAGAAAAGTCGTCGCGGGAAGCACCCGGATCCCCGCCCGCTCCAGTTCCTTGACCACCGCGCCAAAAAGCGTGGCCGCGTTGCGTTCCTTCATCTGCGCCAGGATCCAAAGTGCCTTGAGGTCCGGTCTCAGGTCATAAAGCCGCCTCGGCGTGATCTGCCCGGCGAAGATTGCCCGGTTGACACCCTGCTTCCTGAGAAAGGAAACCAGCCCGCCCAGTTGTCCCACGCGCAACCAACCGGTCGGCCTCCCCCGGGACGCCACCGCAGACTCGGTTTCCCCCTCAAACGCGGCCACCACCAGTTCCTGCCCGTCCCGACGGGCCCCTTCGAGCACCAATCTCGGATAAATACCCCGTCCGGCCACCAGGCCGATTCTGCCCTCCTTCAACGATTTAGGCATAAAAAGGACTCCCGGTTTCGCGGATTGACCATTTTCCGCATTTGGATATGATTTTCAAGGAGTTGACTCTCGGCGGTGGTTGGGTGGGAACTCGAGCGGTTTCCACCCTTTTTTTCGCCGAAAGCCTTCTCCCACAACTCAAAAATGGAAATAACATGAACACTCAAGACTTCCTTACGGTACTCGATTACATGGAAAAGGAGAAGGGCATTAGCCGCAAGGTGATGGCCTCCGTTATTGAAAACGCCCTTGTCACCGCCGCCCATAAAACCTATCCGCCCGAGACCGAAATCCGCGTCGCCCTTGATTCCAAAAGCGGAAAAATCCAGATGTTTGCCAAACTCAAGGCCACCGACCGCGCCCGCCCCAACCCGGAGGAAATCTCCATCGTCAAGGCCCGCTCGGTGAATCCTTCCGCCCGCCTCGGCGACCTTGTCGAGATCGAGCTGGATGCCCGGCAGTTCGGCCGCATCGCCGCCCAGGTATTCAAGCAGGCGATGAACCAGAATCTCCGCTCCATTGAGAAAACCATGATCCTGGAGGAGTTCCAGGGCCGCGTGGGCGACATTGTCGCCGGGACCGTCCGCCGTTTTGACCGCGCCGACGTTGTCATCGATCTCGGCAAGTTCGAGGGCATCATGCCGGCCCGGGAGCGCGTCCCCACCGAGGAATACACCCCGGGCGAACGCATCCGGGCCCTGGTCCTCGCTGTCCAGCAGGGCGCCCGCGGGCCCGAGATCATCCTCTCCCGAGCCAGCCCCGATTTTGTCCGGCGCCTGCTCGCCCTTGAGGTGGCCGAACTCGCCGATGGTGTCGTCCAGATCAAGTCGCTCGCCCGGGAGCCCGGCTTCCGCACCAAGATCGCCGTCTGGTCGGATGTCGAGAAGGTCGATCCGGTCGGCGCCTGCGTCGGCATCCGTGGTTCCCGCGTGAAGAACATCGTCCGCGAGCTCAACAACGAGAAGGTCGACCTCTTCCGCTGGTCGCCCAACATCCATGAGCTCGTCATCGAGGCGCTCAAACCCGCCAAACTCCGCAAGATCGAAATCGATGAAACCAACCACCGCGTCCGCGCCCTGGTGGATGTCGAAAACCTTTCCCTCGCCATCGGTCGCAAGGGCCACAACGCCCGCCTTGCCAGCCGTCTCACCGGTTGGCACATCGACGTCGAGGAGGACAAGACCGAGGTCGTCGGCTTCGAACAGAAACTAGAACAGGCCGTGCAAAGCCTGGCCACCGCCCTCGGCATCGAGGTTCCCCTCGCCCAGAAAATCGCCTCGGTCGGTTTCAGCACCGTGGAAGCCCTCGTTGAGGCGACCGAGACCGACCTGGCGGAAGCCGTTCCCGACCTCGCCCCCGAACAAGCCAAGGAGATCCTGACCAAGGCCCAGGCGGCCCTCGCAGCCGCCAAGTCCTAAGTCTCCTCTCCCCCGCCGGCATGGCCACCTCGTCCGCCAAAAAGACCGCCGAAGGGGCCGCCGCCGCGCCCAAAAAACCCCGCGCCACCAAGGCCGGCGCCGACAAGGAAGCACCCGTCAGGAAAACTTCCGCGAAGGCGAAGACTCCGGTCGAGCCCGCCCCAACTTCTGCCGCCGCTGTTCCCGCTCCTGAGCCCGCTGCGGCCCCGGCCGCCCCGGCTCCCGTGGCCGTTGCCGCTCCCGCTGAGGAGGGCGCGGTCGACGAATCCAAGATCATCCAGATGAAGCCGCCAATCCAGGTCCGCGACCTGGCCACGCGCCTCAACCTGAAACCGTTCCAACTCATCCACGAGCTCATGGAGATGAACGTGTTTGCCACCCTCAACCAGACACTCGAGGAGCCCGTCGCCAAAAAGATCTGCGAGAAACGCGGTTTTGTCTTCATGGCGGAAAAGCGCAAGGAGGGCGGTGGCGTCCATAAGGTCGCCCCCGTCGTCGAACCGCCCAAACCCAAGCCCGTTCCCTCCGCCAATCTCAAACCCCGCCCGCCCGTGGTCACCTTCATGGGCCACGTTGACCACGGAAAAACCTCCCTGCTCGATGCGATTCGGCGCACCAAGGTTGCGGCCGGCGAGGCCGGCGGCATCACCCAGCACATCGGCGCCTACTCGGTTAAACGCGGCAACCAGAGCATCACTTTCCTCGACACCCCCGGCCACGAGGCCTTCACCGCGATGCGCGCCCGCGGGGCCACCGTCACCGACATTGTCGTTCTTGTCGTGGCCGCGGATGACGGCATCAAGCCGCAGACGCTGGAGGCCCTGCGTCACGCCCAAGCCGCCAAGGTCACCGTGATGGTCGCCATCAACAAGATCGACCTGCCCGGAGCCAACCTCGACCGCGTCAAAGGCCAGCTACAGGAACAGGGCCTCGCCCCCGAGGAATGGGGCGGGCAGACGGTTGTCTGCGAGGTTTCCGCCACCAAGGGCACCGGGATTGAAAAACTCCTCGAAATGATCGGCCTGCAGGCCGAGGTTCTCGAGCTGCGCGCTGATCCCGCCGGCCATGCCCGCGCGCGGGTCATCGAGACCCAGATTGAGACCGGCCGCGGCCCCACCTCCACCGTCCTGGTTCAGCAAGGTTGTCTCAAGGTCGGCGACTCTTTCGTCTGCGGTCCCCATATGGGCAAGGTGAAGGCCCTGCTCGACGATGCCGGCCAGAACATCAAGGAGGCCGGCCCCTCCACCCCTGCCCGCATCATCGGCATCACCGGTGCCCCGGCGCCCGGGGAGGAAGTCGTCGTGGTCGGCTCCGAACGCGAGGCCCGCTCCATCATGGAGGAGAGGCAGGAGGCCGAGCGGGTCGCCCGCCTGGCCACCGGCCCGGCCGGAACCCAGGGGAACGTCACCCTGGAAAACCTGTTCGCAAGCATTGCCGAGGGCCAAAAAAAGTGTCTCAAGGTCATTCTCAAGGGGGACGTGCAGGGCTCGGTCGAGGCAATCACCGAATCCCTCAAAAAGATCCAAAGCCAGAAAATCGACCTCGATATCGTGCTGGCCGCGATTGGCCCGATCTCCGAGTCCGACATCCTTCTTGCCAAGGCCTCCGGCGCCGTCGTCATCGGATTCAACACCAAGACGGATAATTCGGCCGCCAACGCCGCCAAGCGCGAGGGCATCCAGATCAAGCTGTTCAGCATCATTTACGAGCTGGTCGACCAGGTGAAGGAAGCCATGACCGGCATGCTCGATCCCGAACTGCGCGAAACCCCGCTGGGCACCGCGATTGTCAAAAAGGTGTTCGAGCTCTCCAAGTTCATGGTCGCCGGCTCCCAGGTGCAGAGCGGCCGGATCACCAAAAGCGGGCGCGCCCGAGTCATCCGCAAGAAGCAGCCGATTTACGACGGTGGCGTGGTCACCCTCAAGCGGTTCCAGGAGGACGTCAACGAGGTGCGCCAGGGGCTCGAGTGCGGAATTCGGTTGGGCAATTTCGACGAGTACGAGGAAGGTGACATCATCGAGTGCTACCAGCTCGAGAAAGTCCCCCAAACCTTGTAATCGCCGACTCCAGCTTCAAGCTCTCCAAAACCTCAACGTAAACCTAAACGAGCGCCTCGAGCCTTATGTCATCTCGTCGATTAGTTCGCGTCTCCGAATCGATCCGCGGCGTCCTCGCCCGCCTTGTCAGCCGGGAACGAACGCTGGAAGGCATGCTTCTCACCATCACCGGGGTGGAGGTCAGCCCTGATCTCCGTCATGCCACGGTGTTCATCTCCCATCTGGACGGCCGCACCCCCGACGGCCAGATCCTCCACGATCTCAATGCCCTCAAGGAGGAGTGGCAGTCGGAGATCAACAAGGCCCTGCACATCAAATACACGCCGAAGCTTCACTTTAAATTCGACGACGCCCAGAAAAGGGGGGACCGCATCCTTCAGATCATGTCCGAGCTGGACCCCCCGCCGAACGAAAAGCCCGCAGGCGGGGATTAGGATGTCAGGTGCGGGTGCCCTGCCTTGCCACGCCGCCCAAACCCTGAAAACAGTCCATTGAAAACAGGGTTTTCCGATCCATAATAAGAAGCGGATATGATCCGTTATCCGCCTCTTCTTGGTGGTTGGCTGTTTCTGCTGTGCGCAGGCTCCGTCCGTGCTGCGCCCATCTCCCTCGCCTCATCCAACGCCGTCGATTCGCTGAACCGGACAATCCGCATTCAGTTGACTGGCTCGAACGGGGTTCAGTATTTCGCCCGGGGGTCCACGGACCTCACCAACTGGCCTTTGCTGCAGACCAACGCGATCACCGGAACCGGGACCAGCGCCCTGGTGGACGTCCCCTTGGACACGAACATGTCCGGTCGGGGATTTTTCCGGATCGAGAGTAATTTCGAGCAGCGTGCCCGCCTCTTTATCGCGAACTACCGGAGGCAACTGGATAACGGCGGGCCCACCGTCCTGACCGTGAACGGGACAAATGTTCAAAATGCCATCACCCTTGCCGAGGACACCGCCAATAACCAGATCGTCATCACCGGGAACGGGGTGCCCAACTACACCCCGACGATCTTGGGATTCAACGTGACCGGAGGCTGGAACACCGCCGTCTCCGGCGGCTTTCAAAGCCTGAAATTCAGTGAAAACAACGCCGGCGCCTCCGGAGGAAACAATCCCAATGCCATTGCCTCAGGAACGGAAACATTCCGGATCCCCCTGAAACCGACCAATAACGCCACCGCCACCGATACCTCCCTCGGGACGGTCGGCGTGGCCGTGAACGGAATTCCCATCTACAACCCCTTTGAGGACGGCAATCAGACTGCCGCCACCGGCCGGATCTTTTCCGGCTGTTGCGGCCACCCCCAGCTGACGGGGGTTTACCATTATCATAAGTACCCCACCTGTCTCCGCCTCCTTAAGGGGGACATTTGGCAGTCGGAGAAGGAGAAGTGCGACGAGCTGGACGCGCTGGTCGCAGCCGGGGGTCATTCCCCTCTGATCGGCTTTGCCCTGGACGGGTGGCCGGTGTATGGCCCGGTTGGCTGGAAGGACGCAAGCCGGGCCAGCAAGCTGCTCAAAAGCAGCTACACGGGGACCAACGACAGCTACGGAAACCCCGCTTACGTGGCCGCCAGCGGCGATTTGGACGAGTGCAACGGGCTGATCTCTCCCACCCCGGAATATCCGGAGGGCATTTACCACTATGTCATGACCCTGGAGGCCAACACCGACGGGACGGTAAAGCGCGAGATCAGTCCATACTTTGGCTACGACATCCGCAGCACCCTCAACAAACACGGGCTGATGCCATCAGGGTGGACGAACGACACCACCTACGCCAACGCGCTGAAAGCCGGCTTCACGGTCAATGGCGTCAGTGTTGCCGGCACCGACAGCGCCTCCTTCACCACTTTTTACCAGTTCGTCACCAACATGGTCGCCGTGCTCAACGCCAACGGGATGGCCAATGTGGCCACCGAATTTAACTCCATGAAAATTTCCTACCCCTTCACCATCCGGAAATACCGCGGCACCCCCTCCAATGCGACCGGCGGGGGTGGGGTAGCCGGAAACGGCGGAATCTCGGCAATTTCACCCACCGGCGGGACTCGTGGCCAATCCTACTTTGTCACCATCACACTTCAGACAGTAACCGGGACCCCCGGGCTTCCTCCCAATAGCGCCCCGATCACCACGGCCACGGTTGGCGGCATCGCCCTAAGTTCCCCGACGCGCGCCTCCACCAGCACCGTCACCGGCACGCTGAACATCCCCTCAGGCACCTCCACAGGCGCCAAGGATGTGGTTGTGACTTTCCAGGGACCCCCAGGCCAGGCGGCGCCGACCTACACCGCCACCGGCCTGTTCCAGGTGAATCCCTGATTTTTCCCGCATCCTCCACAAAAGCGTCTGCGCTCCCCGGAATTCTCGACAGCTTGACACCCCTTTGGGCGGATTCAGGATGATCAGATGAAACTTCTTTTTTCTTTTCTTTTGCTTGCCGGTTCCACTCTTTCGGGAAAGGCCGACACTGTTCTGGACGATTTCTCCAAGCCTCCGGTCGGGATGTATTTCCACGGCACGTGGAAGGATGCAGGGGCCCTGGTGCAGGATGGCTCTTTGGCCGTGGTCGCCGCCACCTCCTCCGGGGGCATGACCCTGGGCAACCGCAAGCTCGACCTCTCCACGGCGAAGGGACTGGAGATCACCGCCAAGGTTCTGCCGGGAAACCTTGCCCGCTTTTTTCAGGTTATTCTCACCGATGACGGCAAGGCCAAGGATGGCCAAAGCGCCCCCAAGGCAAGGTTCCAGTTCCCCCTGGCGGCCCTCTCGGGAAAAAACTTCAGCTCCATCCGGGCGGATAAAATCGCCGCCTCCTACTACACCTTTCAAGAAGGGGATCCTTCCAAGGAAACCCCGATCCCCATGGAGCGCTTTAACTTTGGCGCGGTGACCTCGGTAACCTATCAGGGTGAGTTCGGGGGCACGGATATGCGGCTGGAAGTCAGGAAAGTCGAGGCCGTGCGGTAACGTTCATGCTCCTGCAAGGCCTGGCGGATTTTGTCGATGGATCGAGCCGCCGCTTAATCGGAAAACACAGGCCAACCAGCGCCTCCCGCCTCTCCGGCTTCTTCGGTCCTCTCCTTATCGTCGTTTCCCACCTTTTCGGTCTGACGGTCTTCGCCCAACAGGATTCCCGGGCAACCTTTCCCAACGAGGCAACCAATTCCCCTGTCACTCTTGCCGACGAGGCAGGGGTGGTCAGTTTCCGGGAGGGAACGGAAACTTTCCGGAGCCTCGGCGTCTGCGTGGTGATACCCGAGGAAGGCGCCCCCAAGGATCCGGAGCGGTGCTACAACGGCCTCAAAAAGCACGGCGGCGACATCCGGCGTTGGGCCGAGGCCACTGGTCGGCGCCTGCAGGATTGGGGATTCAACACGCTGGGGGCATGGTGCGATCCCTCCACCCGGGAACTTCCCCTTTATCATGCCGAAGTTCTTTGGATCGGAGGAACGGGGACGATCCGGCTGATGGACGTGTTTGAGCCGGATTTTGAGAAAAAAATCGAGGAACAAACCCGCCAAGGAGTGGAACCCTTCAAAAACCGGCCGCGTGTCCTGGGCTACTTCATCAACAATGAACTCCCCTTTTACGGGGATTATGGCTGGCCTTCCGACTCCCAAAGAACCCTGCTGGACCGGTATCTGGAAAAACCACCCGAAGATCCCGGCAAAGCCGCCGCCGCGGATTTTCTGCTGGGGATTTACCGCGACGGGGACCGTGCCCGGGAGGACTGGGATTTTACAGGTCCCTGGGAGCGCGAAAATTTGCTCAAAATCCGCCGGATCTTACCGCGAAATCTGGAGGCACGCAGGCATCAGTACCGCTGGGCGGGGCATGTTGCCGAGAGGTTTTTCCGGGCCGCCCATGCTGCCGTGCGGAAGCACGATCCCGGCCGCCTCATTCTGGGCAGCCGCTTTGCCGGCAAACCACCCCGGGCGGTCGCCGAAGCCATCGCCCCTTACACCGATGTGGTTTCCATCAACCTTTATACCCCCTCTGGGGTTCCCGATCTGAAGTTTTTGCGCAACCTCTACGCCCTGACCCGTCGCCCCATCCTCATCGGCGAATTTTCCTGGCGGGCGCAGGAAAACCGCTCCGGATTGGCCAACAGCAAGGGTGCCGAAGTGACCGTCCCCACCCAGAAGGACCGCGCGGAGCGGTTGCTGATGTTTTCCCGGGAGCTGGCCAAGGAACCTTATCTGGTCGGGATGCATTGGTTCCAATATGCGGACCAACCTCCCGCAGGACGGAGTTTGGACGGGGAAAACTCGAATTACGGACTGGTCGACATTGAGGACAAGCCCTACGAGGAGGTCACCGGGGCCATGCAGAGGGTTCTGGCCGACTGGCAGAAGCCGCGAAGGGCAGCCGGCGAATACCGGTTTGACGAGGCGGAGTGGGCGGAACTTCTTCCCGCGCGGCTCTCCCAAGGGTCCCTCACCCAACCGGCAACGGTTTCCGCCAAGGAGCTGCTTCCCGTGGGCATTAAGGCCGATGCGGGAAATCAGGGGACATGGGGCATGGAGAAGGGAACTCTCCTGCTGGATGCATCCAGCCGGGAAGGCTGGGGTCTTCACGGGGACTTCCGCCCGTCCCGGCCTGCGGATTTCTCCGGGGCGAAAAATGTTTCCCTCAAGGCGGAGATTCCTGAAGGGGTTTCTTTCCGTTTCTTGATCGAGGAAATCGGCTCCGATGCCCCCGGGCGCCAGTCCTACGACGGAGTCCGGGGCTCCGATGGCGAATCGTGGGAGCTTCCCATGGTTCAGGGTCGGGGTGGCATCGCCACATACAATTTCCCCCTGGAAGACGCCACTCCCCGGCTGCACTGGGGCAACCAGCGAGGCAACCGGACACTGGATCTCCAGTCCCTTGATCGATTCAGCCTCTACCTGCCCCCGGGAGCCGACCCCGCACGCATCCGCATTGAGAGCGTCACCTTTTCCCCTTGAAACCCGGGGAAGGGCTTCTTTTTATCCACCCTGCATTGGGCAGGCTTCCCTACCGATGGATTAGCCACGGACGGGATGCCGAAAACAAGCCCCTTCCCCTGGTCCTTTTTCTCCACGGCGCGGGAGAACGGGGATCGGACAATCACCGCCAACTTTCCCATTTCATCCCCGAACTTCTTGAAAAAGCGGAGGGGCAAGGACTCGCCTTCCACCTGCTCGCCCCCCAGTGCCCGGAGAACGCCCAATGGGTGGAAACCGACTGGTCCGCCCCCGGACACAAAATGCCAAACCAACCATCCCGCGCCCTTGCCCTGGTGATGGCGATCCTCGAGACGTGGAGGCAACGCCCCGATGTCGATCCTGCACGGGTGGTCTTGGCGGGAATTTCCATGGGAGGTTATGGTGTGTGGGACTTGGCGGCACGCAGGAGGGAATGGTTTTCCGCCGCAATTCCGATTTGCGGCGGGGGGGATCCTTCCCATGCGGAAACATTAAGCGCCTTGCCCCTCTGGGCCTTTCACGGGGACCGGGACGAGGAGGTTCCCGTCCACCGGACGCTGGAGATGATCCAGGCTATCCGGGCCCGGGGTGGAGATCCCCGGATGACGATTTTTCCCGGAGGGGGACATGACGCATGGACACCCGCACTCCGCACTCCGGGGCTCATCCCGTGGATGTTTGAACCCACAAAGGGTTAGGCCACCCCCCGTTCGGCGGGGGCCTTTATTTTTTGCCCGGCCCCTTATCCCCGCCCAAATTCCGCGGAGGCTTTTCTCCCCCTTTTTTGCCGCCCTCTCCCCCGCCCTCATCCTTCTCCCCGCCTCCCTCACCAGGCTCTTCCCCGGCACCCTCACCTGCGGCGAATTTTTTCTTCAACTCCTGCAGAAAAGAGGTCATGTCGGAGACTTTTTCCCAGACCTCCTTGGAAACATAGATGGGCTTTCCGGTCTCCAGAGCCACGGCAACACAATCACTCGGCCGGGCGTCAATTTCGGTGATCGCGGTGCCCCCCGGCCCCGTCTGCCTTAGGGTCAGGCGGGCAAAGTAGGTATCGTTCCTCAGGTCATTGATGATCACCTTATCCACGGTGATCCCGAATCCCTTGAGGATGAGATGAATCAGGTCGTGGGTCAGGGGTCGTTCCCGTTTTTCCCCTTTGAGGAGCAGGGCGATGGAGGTACCCACCCCATGGTCGACATGGATGCTGAATGTCTTTGCCTCATTGCCCAGAAACACCGCCATGCCGCTGGCCGCAGGCATCAGCCCGAGAATCTGCACCTGGATCGCGTCCGTGGCCATCCTTCGATCCTAAGGGGGGCCTGCGCGCCCGCAAGGGTGCGGGGAATCGTTGATTTCACCTCCCGCTTCCGTGTAAGAATGCGTTTGTGTCCGATTCGCCTGAAGAATGGAAAATTGAGGATGCCGTGCGTTTGTACGGAATTCACCGCTGGGGCGGGGGTTATTTCGGCGTCAACCCCGATGGCCATGTCACCGTTCATCCGGAGGGCGAGGCCGGGCCATCGATCGATTTGATCAAGGTGGCCGCCCGGGCCCGGGAGCGCGGCCTCCACTATCCCCTGCTCATCCGGTTCCATGATCTGCTTCGTCACCGGGTCCGCGCGATCAATGAGGCCTTCGCCGAAGCCATCAAATCCGCCCGCTACAAGGGGGAATACCGCGGGGTCTTCCCCATCAAGGTCAACCAGATGCGGGAAGTCGTGGAGGAAATTTTGGATGCCGGCGAGCCCTACCATTACGGTCTGGAGGTCGGCAGCAAGCCGGAGCTTTTTGCGGCCCTCGCCCACCACCGTGATCCGGAAAGCCTGCTGGTGTGTAATGGCTACAAGGACGGCGAGTTCATCCGCACCGCCCTCCTGGGAAGAAAACTCGGAAAAAAGGTCATTCTCGTCATCGAGAAGCTCGAGGAGTTGCGCAAGGCCGTGGAGACAGCCCGCCAGATGCAGGTACAACCGCTTCTCGGCATCCGGGTTCGCCTCGCCGCCCGGGGCGTCGGGAAGTGGGCCCTCTCTGGGGGCGAAGGCGCCAAGTTCGGCCTCTCCACCGGGGAGCTCCTCCAAGCCATCGAATATCTCCGGAAGGAGGGTTTTGCGGAAAGCCTGCAGATGCTCCATTTCCATGTAGGCTCCCAGGTCCCCAACATCCTCGCCCTGCGCAAAGCCGTCCGGGAAGCCACCCGCTACTACTGCCAGCTGCATAAAATGGGGCTGAAGCCCGCCTATCTGGACGTCGGCGGAGGACTGGCGATCGACTACGACGGTTCGCGTTCCGATTCCGAAAGCTCGATGAACTACACGCTCACGGAGTATGCCCGGGACGTCGTCCGTTCGGTCGCCGAGGTCTGCAAACAGGAGAAGATTCCCCACCCCACCCTCGTCAGCGAAAGCGGTCGCGCCACCGTTGCCCATCACTCCGTCCTGCTGGTGGAAGTGTTCGGCACCATCGCCAAAACCCTCCGTGAATTCACCCCGGCGAAGGAGGATGAGCCTGAATTCGTCCGCCAGCTGTCCGATCTGGTCGTGAACCTAAACCGCAAAAACCGTCGCGAGTCCCTCCATGACGGCCTCACNNGTCAAGGAGGAAGCGGCCGCCCGTTTTGACCTTGGGCTGCTCGACCTCGCCACCAAGGCCAAGGTGGAGGACAACTTCTGGCATCTCATCTCCCGCATCGCCGCCATGTACAGCCATGGCCGGCCGGCCCCCGAGGAGGTGAAGGTCCTCGCCGACCAGCTCGGTCGCCAGTATCTCTGCAATTTCAGCGTTTTTCAGTCGCTCATCGATCATTGGGCCCTGAAGCAACTCTTCCCCATCGTGCCCGTCCAGCGGCTGAATGAATCCCCCACCCACCAGGGCAAGCTGGTCGACATCACCTGCGATTCCGACGGCAAAATCGACACTTTCGTCAACGGCACCGGCACGCGCTCCACCCTTCCGCTGCACGATCCCAACGGGCATTCCTACCTCCTTGGATTCTTTTTGCTGGGCGCCTACCAGGACGTGATGGGGGATCTCCACAATCTCTTCGGATCGGTGAATGAAGCCCATGTTTATCTCGATGCCGATGAACCGGACGGTTTTTACATTGAGGAAACCATTCCCGGATTCTCGATCGGCCGGGTCCTGGGCAACGTCCAGTACGAGCCCTCCCAGCTTTCCCGCATGATCAAGTCCCAGATCGACGAGGCCATCAAGGCCGACAAAATGAAGGCAACGGAGGGTATGGATCTTCTCGATGCCTACGAAAAAGGCCTGTCCCACCCCACCTACCTCAGCCTCGAAAGCCACTAAACGGGGCCCCTTTTGCGGTTGGCAAGCCCTTGGGGCTCAGCTAGGATCGAAATTTCATGGCTAAGAAGTCCAAAGCAAAAAAGAAGGCAAAAGCCCCCTCTCGTAAGGCCCCCAAGGCATCAAAAAAGAAGGCGGCGACCCGCTCTTTGTCCAAGTCCAAAAAGCCTGCGGCCAAGGCAGTTGCGCCGAAAAAACCCTCCGGCCCCCCTTTCCCCATTAAAACCCCCGCCCGTTTCCTTCGTCCCTTGGAGGAAAACACCAAACCGGCCAAGCCTCCAAAGTTTTCCGCCTCGTTTCTGGAAAAGCAGAAAACCAAGCTGGCCGAATTGCGTGACCATATTCTCGACCAGATGCAGGGCGTGGCACAGGACAGCCTCCGCGAACCGGCCTCCGGCGGCGGCTCCGCTTTTGGGATGCACCAGGCGGATGCCGGCAGTGACGCTTACGAAAAGGATTTTGCCCTCAGCCTGCTTAGCCAGGAACAGGATGCGCTTTACGAGATCGAAGAGGCCCTCAAGCGGATCGAGGCAGGCACCTACGGCGTCTGCGAAATGTCCGGGCAACCCATTCCCGTGAACCGCCTCGAGGCCATCCCCTTTGCCCGGTTCACCGTCGACTGCCAATCCCGCTTCGAACAGGAAAACAAGGGCCGCAACCGATGGGAAAGCGCCCAGCCCTTCCTCGAAACTGCCGAAACCTCCGACGAGGAGGGTGGCGAGGATTCCGAGGAAGAGGAAAAGACCAAAGCCAAGGAGTAAACCGCTATGCTGACGAAAAAACCACGCCGTCCCCGCCGGATGAACCG
>DDPU01000039.1:68214-70081 GCA_002342345.1 Verrucomicrobia bacterium UBA2460 | reverse complement strand
AATCCTGGACGCTAAACCGCCCCCCGCTTACGGATCAGATCTCGGTACCAGTAGTAGGAATCCTTGGGTGTCCGTTTCTGCGTCTGGTAATCCATGTGGATCAGGCCAAACCGCTGCTTGTAGCCCTCCGCCCACTCAAAATTATCCATCAGCGACCAGTGAAAGTAACCCTTCACCGGAACCCCCTCCCCCACCGCTTTCCTCAGCTCCCGCAGGTATCGCCTCGTGAAATCGATTCTTTGCGGGTCATGCACCTTGCCGTCCTCCGCCACCCAGTCCGGGTTGCTCATGCCGTTCTCCGTGATGTAAACGGGCAGCCGATACCTTTCATGGAGGAATTTCGGCCCCCAGCGCAGGCTGGGAGGGGTGATGTTCCAGTGAAAGAGGGTCCGGGGATTTCCCTCACCCACGGGAATCGTTTCCGCCTTGCCCCCCCTGCCCGCCTTGACCGGTGTGCCTTGGTAGATGTTGACGCCGTAAAAATCCATCGGCTGGGCCATGATCCGCAGGTCGGCATCCGAGTAGCGGGGCAGAAGTTTCCCGTAGGCCCGGCGCGCCTCGGGAGCAACCCGGCCAAGGATGACGGGATCGCTCCACAGGGTGTTGTTGAAAAGATGGTCCCGGTGACAGGAGTCCGTCGCCAGACGGGCTGCCCGGATATCCGCGGGCTTGGTGCTCACCGGATAGGAAACCATCCCCACGGGGGCCCAGCCAATCTTCACCTCGCCCGGACATTCCGACCGCAGGACCATGGCTCCCAAGCCGTGGGCCAGTTGCACGTTCCGCGCCATTTTCAAAAGTTGCCGGACGGGTCGCTTCAGTCCCGGAGCGTGACCACCGGTTCCGTGGCCCAAACCGATGAAGCACTGGGGCTCGTTAAACGTCATCCAGTCCCGGACCCGGTCCCCCAGCCTCCCCGCGACGACGGAGGTGTAATCGGCAAACCAGGACGGGCTGTCCCGGTGCAGCCAGCCGCCCCGGTCAAACAGGACGGTGGGGTAATCCCAATGAAAAAGGGTGCAAAAGGGGCGGACCTTGGCTTCCAGCAGGCCGTCAACCAGGCGGTCGTAGAAATCCAGCCCCTTGGGGTTCACCTTCCCGCGGCCGGCCGGCAGGATCCTCGTCCAGGAGATGGAAAAACGGTAGGCCTGCAGCCCCAGCGCATTCATCAGCCGTATGTCCCCCCGGTAGCGGTGGTAATGGTCGCAGGCAGAGCGCCCGGTGTGGCCTTCCCACACTTTTCCGGGGGTGGCGCAAAAACGGTCCCAAACGGAAGGACCTCGCCCGTCCTCGTTCGAGGCGCCCTCGATCTGGTAGGCGGCGGTCGCCGCACCCCACAAAAAATCTTTCGGGAAAGGGGAAATGCGGCGGGGACCGGTCACGAGGAGAGGAGATCCGGCCCTACCTTGGCGGGGCCGGCCGAGGTGGAATTCCTGAGGACAATCTGGGGCTCCACCCGGATGTAGGTGCCGGGCAGGGACGGCTCCTGAAGCCTCTCCATCAGCCGCTGGGCGGCCAAACGGCCGAGCAGTCCTTTGTCCAGACGGACCGTCGTCAGCGCCGGCAAGGAACTGCCCGCCCAGAAAATGTCGTCAAAACCGATCACGGAGATGTCCTGGGGAACCCGGTAGCGACCGTCCGCCCGCAGGGCGGTGAGCAAACCGACCGCCATTTCGTCGTTCAGGCAGAAAATTCCCGTCGGCAGGGCCCCTTCTTTGAGGAGCTGCTCCCCGGCCCGCATGCCCGAGGCGCGGCTGAAGTCCCCGTGGATTCGTCGGATGGATTCGGCGGGAATTCCCCTCGAAATCCAGTAGTCCGCCGCGGCCTGCTCGCGTTCCCGGCTGGCGACCTGTTCGTCCCCGGAAAG
>DDPU01000039.1:64268-68118 GCA_002342345.1 Verrucomicrobia bacterium UBA2460 | reverse complement strand
CGGATGAGATGGCTGAGGATGGGCTGGGCGATCGGCCCCAGATAAATGACCGCATCGACATGGGCCTGTTTGACCAGCTGGAAGTAATCCTCTTCCTTCGTCAGTTCGCCTGCCGGCAGGATAACCAAGGCGGCATGCTGGCGGCTAAGTTCCGTCTGGATGCCCGCGAGAATTTCCAGGTGGTAGGGCCCGAGGGACTCCTTGCGAAGAACGTGTCCGACCAGTCCCACCGTGGTCAGGCTGCTGCGGTTCCGGCGGGGCGACTGTCCGGACCCGTCCGCGACAAAGGTTCCCTGGGCCGGCACGCTGTAGATCAACCCTTCCGCCCTCAATTCGGCCAGCGCCTTGCGCACGGTGATCTTGTTGACCTTGTGGTGCTTGGCCAGGTCGTCCATGGAGGGCAAACGGGAAAGAGGGGGTAGCTTGCCCTCCCGGATTTCCCCCCGGATTTGCTCGGCAATCTGGCGGTAAAGATAGTGGGCCCGGCTTTTTCCACGCTGAAGATCGGAGCTTTTGCGGGGTTGCACGAGAGGATCCTAAGTCAGGAGCAGGCGCGGAGGCAAACCGGGGATGAATCCCTATTCCGAGAGAAAGGGCAGGTTGGCGGTGGAAGCGCCCCCCTTCCCGTCCCGCACCACCAAGAAGAGCCGGTAGGCCCCTTTGGCCGGGAAGGTAACCTGGCATTCGGGACCGGCATCCGACTGGACTGCCTCCGGGAAGGATGGCGGAACGCTTTCGGCATCGCCGCCGTGCCGGATATCCTTGCTCTCGGCCACCACCGTCCACTCACAGGTCATCCCATCGCCGTTACGGTCCGAGATCACCGCCGAGGCCTTGAGCCGGGTTCCCGCCTTGGCCCGGTTGACGGAGTTTTCAAACTGCAGGCTCTCGATTCTGGGGCTGCGGTTTTTTGGCCACTTCCCCGTCCAGGCCCGCACCATCGCGTCGACCGAGGGAAGTTTTTCGCCGTCCGGCAAAAGCATCCCGTACCACGTGGAGGTGGTTTCCTGTTTGCTGCCCCAAAGAAAGGCGTAACTGCCCAGGCAGAGGCCCTCGGCGTTCTCCATGATGCTCTGCAGGGTCGCAAAGTACTGGATGGCCTTTTCGTTGGCGGTGGGCTCGATCGGCGCACCCCAGGGCGTCTTGGGCACTTCCCAGTGCCCCGAGGTGCCGTACTCCGTCAAAAGGAACGGCTTTTTCCATCCCAGGCTTTGCAGGGTCCTCCCCGCACCACCTGCCCCGCTGTAGGCATTGATCCCGAGAATATCCACGGACGGATAGTGCTCCATCACCTCGCGGATCTTGCGCACATCGGCTCCGGCAATCGCGGTCATCACAGGGTGATGGGGATCCTCCTCCTTGACGATTTTCGCCAGCTCCTCCATCTCGCGCCAGACCCGGACGGCTTCAGGTTTCCCCGGGAAGATTTCCATCTCGTTGCCCAGACCCCAGACCAGCAGGTTCGGGTGATCCTTGTAGAGCCGGACTGCGGCCCGCACCCGATCCCTCTGCTTCTGCAACTGGGCGGGATCAAGGTAGGAAAAACCGTGACGCTCATGCTCCACCCAGATGCCGGCGCAAAAGGTCAGGCCCAGTTCCTCGATTTCCGCGAGCACCGTTTTCCCATCGTCGTATTTTTCCAGAAGCTCCTTCGTGTCCCAAACGCGCACCGAGTTGGCGCCCATTTCCTTCGCCAAGGGCAGAAACTTGGTTCCGCCCACACCCAAAACCCGCATGGTTTCTCCGTTGCGGACCAACTCCCAGGCCCCCTGCGTGTTTTGCCGCAGGGAAACCCGGGAAGGCTCGGAAAAGCAGTTCATGATCATAAGGTTACAGAGGACGAATAGTGCAAGGGGTTCCTTGACACGACGGGCACGAAACATACAGATTCCTCCCATGATTCCCTCCTCCAAGTCGATATTTAAAATCACCATTTTGACCATTGCCGCCCTTGTGGGGACCCACCTTCCCGCCTTCCCCCAGGACAAGGAGGATCCGCATTCGACTTCCTCCGCGCTGGTCTCGGAGGCCTGGGGCGCGCTCGACCGTAAGGATTATGCGGCCGCCCGCATCGCCATCACCCGCTGCCAGACGCTTTATGGGGCCAAGGCGGAGGAGATGCAAAAAGCCCTCACCGTCCTCCCCGGCAAGGACACGGCCACGTTGCAGTGGGCACTGAACGATGTCGGCACCTGCACTTTCATCCTGGGCAAAGTGGCCGAGGCGGAGAAAAAGAAGGACGAGGCCCTGGCCGCCTACAAGATGGTGGTGGAAAAATACGGCTACGCGCAATGCTGGGACAACGGTGGCTGGTACTGGCAGCCTTCGGTGGCCGCCAAGGAAAGGATCGCCGCCCTTACTCTCGAGACCGAATAAAACACGGTCACGCGTTTGACTCCCCTTTCCCGCCCGGCGTCGCCGCTGCCTGTGCTGCTGGCCGGCCTGCTGGCCGCCCTGGCGGGTTGCGCGGGTGGCGGGGATCGGGACGAAAAGGGAAAGGTGGTTCTCGAATACTGGGAAAAGTGGACGGGGCACGAGAAGGAGGCGATTGCACGGCGGGTCGAGGCCTTTAACCGATCCCAGGACAAAATCCACGTGCGGATGCTCACGGTCAGCCGGATCGACCAGAAGATGATGTTGGCGACGGCCGGGGGGGTTCCGCCCGACGTGGTCGGCCTGTGGGCGGTCAACCTTCCCTCGTACTCCGAAAACAACGCCCTTTTGCCGCTCGACCGCCTGGCAGCCGAGTTTGGCATCTCGGAGGGCAACTACCTGCCGGTCATCTGGAAGCTTTGCAACTACCGGGGATTTCTCTGGTCCCTGCCCTCCACCCCTTCCGTGGTCGCCCTGCACTGGAACAAGGATGCCTTCCGGGAGGCAGGCTTGGATCCGGAGCGCCCGCCCCGGACCCTGGCGGAACTCGAGGAGTTCAACGAGAAAATCACCCGCAAAAATCCCGATGGCTCGCTGGAACGCATCGGCCACATGCCCCAGGAACCCGCCTGGTGGATGCGGGATTTTCCCACCTGGTTTGGCCACCCCGTCTGGGATGGGGGCGACCGGATGCGGATGGACGACGACGCCTGCCGAAGGTTTTTCGGCTGGCTGGAAAGTTATCCGCGCAGGTTCGGCGGGCCGGAGATGTACAAGCTGCGCGGCGCCTTCGGCAACTTTGCCTCGCCGGAAAACCCCTTCTTCACCGGGAAGGTTGCCATGGTCATGCAGGGCGTCTGGATGGACGGTTTCATCAAGAAATTCGCCCGCCCCGGATTCCGCTACGGCGTGGCCCCGTTCCCGGAACCGGTGGAACATCCCGGCGCCCCCCTCACCGTGGCGGAAACCGACATCCTGGTGATCCCCGCGGGTGCCAAACACCCCCGGGAATCGATGGAGTTCATCGCCTGGCTCCAGCGCCGGGAGAACATGGAGGCTCTCTGCCTGGAGCAGAAAAAGATCAGCCCCTTGCGGGAGGTCAGCGCCGATTTCCTGGCCCGCCATGAACATCCCTACCTGCGCACTTTCCAGGAGCTGGCGGCCAGCCCCCGCGCCCTGCCCGCGCTGACCATACCCACCTTCCGGGAGTTCGAAAACGACCTCTCCGTCTACACCAACCTGGTCCTGCTCGGGCGCATGGAAGGCGAGGCGGCCCGGATGGAGATGTCCGCCCGCCAGCAGAAGGCCCTCGATGCCAAGCTGAACCGCTGGAATCGGGTGGCACCCGTGCGGACGGCGGAATGGCGGAAGGAGGTGGGATCATGAACCGCGCCGAAAGACGGAATCTCGCCCGCGCCATGCTCTTTGTGGCGCCGTGGGTGGTCGGGTTCCTTTTTCTTAACCTCTACCCTTTCCT
>DDPU01000039.1:62838-64220 GCA_002342345.1 Verrucomicrobia bacterium UBA2460 | reverse complement strand
CTTGGTTTCCAGAATTATGCCGATCTTTTCCGCGATCCGGTTTTCTGGAAGGCCCTCAGCAACACCGTGCTGTTCGCCCTCTTCGCCATCCCCCTGGGAACCGCCCTCTCCATCGGCTTGGCCGTCCTCCTGAACCAACCGGTTCCCGGCCAGGGCCTCTTCCGCACCATCTTTTTCCTTCCCTCGCTCGTGCCGGCCATCTCCCTGGCCATCCTCTGGCAGTGGATGCTCAACGGTCCGGTCGGACTGGTGAACATGGCCGTCCGCCCCTTCCTGCAGGCCATCAACGCGGTGACCGGCACGTCCCTGCAGGCCCCGGATTGGCTCAACGATCCGAACTGGGCCCTCTGGGGCCTGGTGCTGACCGGCTTATGGGGCACGGGACACGCCGTGGTCATTTACCTCGCCGGGTTGCAGGAAATCCCCGCCGAGCTGTACGAGGCTGCGGAGCTCGACGGCACCACGCCGTGGCAACGCTTTGTCCACGTGACCCTTCCCATGCTCTCGCCCGTGATTTTTTTCAACGTCCTCATGGGCATCATCGGCGCTTTGCAGACCTTTGCCGTGCCCTACATCCTGACCGGCGGCGCCGACGGGCCGGGGCGATCCCTCCTCTTTTTGGCGACCTATATTTATCAGCACGCTTTTGACTACTGGAACATGGGCTACGCCTCCGCACTGGCCCTGATCCTTTTCCTCGTCATCGTGGTCCTGAGTTTTTTGGCCGTGAAAATGGGCGAGAAAAAGGTTCACTATGGGGGCCGCTGAACCATGAACCGCCGCCATCCCACGCAGGAAGCCATAACCTTCGCCCTGCTCCTGGCGTTTGGTTTTCTTTTTCTGCTGCCCTTTCTGTGGATGGTCTCCACCTCCCTCAAACCGCTCGAGGAGACGATGAAAATGCCGCCGGAATGGATCCCCTCCAGCTTCCAATGGCACAACTACCCCGACGCCATGCGCGCGATGGGCCCTTTCTGGACCTTTGCCGGCAACAGTCTTCTTTTGGCCGGCCTGAATGTCGTCGGGACGGTGCTTTCCAGCGCCTGGGTGGCCTACGGCTTTTCCCGTCTCGATTGGAAGGGGCGGGATGCCTGCTTTTTCCTTCTCCTCATGACCATGATGATCCCTTTTCCCGTGGTGATGGTGCCTCTCTACACCCTGTTCCGCGACTTCGGTTGGATCGGCACGATGAAGCCCCTCTGGGTTCCCTCCTTCCTTGCCGGGGCCTTCAATGTCTTCCTGCTCCGCCAGTTTTTCCTCACGCTCCCGCGCGACCTTTCCGAAGCCGCCAGGATCGACGGGTGCAGCGAATTCCGCATCTTCTGGCAGGTGATCCTTCCCCTGGCCAAGCCCGCCCTTCTCACCGTGGCCCTGTTTCAGTT
>DDPU01000039.1:62475-62799 GCA_002342345.1 Verrucomicrobia bacterium UBA2460 | reverse complement strand
ACCCTCGCCCTGGCCCTGCAGGCCCTGCAAAGCACCATCAGCGGCACCCCTTGGCACCACCTGATGGCAGCCTCCACGCTCGTGGTCGCCCCCGTGCTGGTTCTTTTTTTCTTCACCCAGCGGACTTTCATCCGCGGCATCGCCACCACCGGTCTGAAATGAGGTAACCATGGCCAAGGTCATTCTGGAAAATCTTTCGAAAATTTACCCCGGCGAGCGGGGTCGGGACCCCAAGGTCGCCGTGGATCGCGTTTCCCTGGAGATAGCCTCCGGCGAATTTGTGGTTTTGGTCGGACCCTCCGGCTGCGGCAAAACCACCACCCT
>DDPU01000039.1:61686-62439 GCA_002342345.1 Verrucomicrobia bacterium UBA2460 | reverse complement strand
CCGAAGGACCGGGACATCGCCATGGTTTTCCAGAACTACGCCCTCTATCCCCACATGACCGTCGAGCGCAACATGGCCTTCGGGCTCGAACTGCGGGGGTTTCCCAAGGAGGAGATCCGGAAGCGCGTCCAGGCCGCCGCCAAAACCCTCGGCCTGCTGGAACCGGACAATCTCCTCGTCCGCAAACCCAAGGCCTTGTCCGGCGGCCAGCGCCAAAGGGTCGCCCTCGGGCGGGCGATGGTGCGGGAACCCAAGGCCTTCCTGTTCGATGAACCGCTCTCCAACCTGGACGCCAAGATGCGCGTGGAAATGCGCGCGGAAATCAGCCGCCTGCACCGCACCCTCGGCAGCACCATGATTTACGTCACCCACGACCAGACCGAGGCCATGACCATGGCCGACCGCATCGTGGTGATGTCCTCCGGCAAGGTCCAGCAGAACGACACTCCCATGAACCTCTACCATCGGCCTGCCAACCGGTTTGTGGCCGGCTTCATGGGAAGCCCTCCCATGAATTTTTTCCAGGGACGCCTGCGGCGGACCCACTCGGGACTGGAGTTCGCGGAGGAAACGCCGGAAGGCCGCACCTCCTGGGTCCTTCCGCTTACCTCCGGTTCGCCTTCAGGCCTGGCCTCCCGCGTGGACAAACCCGTCGTTCTCGGAATCCGCCCCGAACACATCAGCCCGGATGCGGGCGGCGCGGGATCCTTCGAGGTGGAGGTCGATCTGGTGGAGCCGATGGGAGCGGAAACC
>DDPU01000039.1:60976-61619 GCA_002342345.1 Verrucomicrobia bacterium UBA2460 | reverse complement strand
TTTCTCCCGGATGCCTCCCGCCTTCATTTTTTCGACGTGGAAAGCGGTCAGGCCATTTCCTGACAGCCGGGCAGCTTCACCGTCTTTCGCCAAGAACTCCGCAGAAAATCTCCATCCCCCGGGCCAGATCCTCCACGGTGGCACGGGCGCAATTCAGCCGGAAGCAGGCCTCCTTCGGTGTTTGCGTGAAGAAAATACCGCCCCCCACCACCGCCACGCCCTTTTCCAGACACTTTTTGCGTACCTCCTCAATCCTTCCGGCTTTCCCTCCCCTCACCCAGAGCATGTATCCGCCTCCTGGATCATCGACCCGGACACCCTCAGGCAGGCCGCGCCGCAAAATCCCCAGGGCCAGTTCCCTCCGCTTTTGGTAAACCGATTTCAGCATCTCCAAATGCCCCCGGAGGCGCCCAGACCTCAGGAAGGCTGCGGTCAGATACTCGGGGGGAACCGCCCCGTGGATCGATTGCCGGCACTGCCGGTCGGCTGCCTCCTCCATCCACCTTCCCGGCAGGCTGAATCCTATCCGTAGCCCCGGCGCGACCGTCTTGGAAAAGCTTGTGGCCAACAACACCGTTGAGCCGTCGTCGAACGCGCGTAGTGGCTTGGGTCGGTTCTGCCCCAAGAGATCCCCGTAAATGTC
>DDPU01000039.1:55479-60904 GCA_002342345.1 Verrucomicrobia bacterium UBA2460 | reverse complement strand
CTGGGGTTGGAGAGGCTGGAGGTCACCACCACCAGCTTGGGCTTGGGCGTTGCCCGGATGGCCTTTTCCCATCGTTTCGGATCTGGCTCCTGCCCGACCGCCGTCGGCACGGGACGAAACCTCACCCCGGCGGCTCCCAACAGCTCCAGCAAACCGTAATAGGCGGGAGCCTCACACACTACCGTGTCCCCCTTGCGAAGAACCGATCCGATCACCGAGGCCAAGGCCCCGGAGCAACCCACCGTGACCAACACCTGATCCGGTGATGCCTTCACCCCACGGATGGCAAGATATTCGCAGATTGCCTCCCGTAGCGGGGCCGCTCCCTCCGGACGGTGATAGCTGAACATCGCCCGGGCCTGGCTGGCCATCTCCTGATCCAGGGTCGCCTTCAGTGCCTCCAGCGGGAGAAAATCGGGCGAGGGAATCCCCGCCGCCAGGTTGATCACCCCCGGATCTTCCGTCTGGCGCATCAGGTCCAACAGTCGCGTGGAGGATTTCGGCATCCCTCCGGTTTACCGCTCTCACCCCTTTCCTGCCAGACCGTTGACTCCCCTTGCCACGCCTTTAGTTTTCTCGTCCATGCCCGAATCGGTCGCTGACTCCCCCTTGTCTCCATACCACCAGGCCGCCGGGGCCCGCATGATCCCGTTTGCCGGCTGGAATCTTCCCGTCCATTTTTCCGGCCTGCTGGAGGAACATCGGGCTACCCGCCAGGCGGCCGGCCTGTTCGACATTTCCCACATGGGCCAGATCCGCGCCCAGGGACCGGGCACCCTCGCCTGTTTGGAAGGCCTTCTCGCGAACGATCCGGCCAAACTCAAGGACGGTGAGGGTCACTACTCCTTCCTTTTGAACGAACGTGGCGGCGTCATCGACGACCTTTTTATTTACCGAATGGGATTGGAGGATTTTTTCCTCGTGGTCAACGCCTCCCGCCACCGGGAGGTCCTCAATCTCCTGAAAACCAAGGAAAGCCCGCAGGTTCGCTTCGCAGGCTCCCCGGGATCCGCCGTCGGCATGGCCCTCCAGGGACCCAAGGCTGCCACCATCCTTGCAAAACTCCTGCCTGCGGGAACAGCCCTGCCGCAACGAAACAGGATCCTTCGCGCCAAGTTTGACGGGGGGGATGCCCTGGTGGCTGCGACCGGCTACACCGGGGAGGAAGGCTTTGAGATCTTCACGGATTTGCAAGCCGGCCCAAAATTCTGGAACCGGCTTCTGGAAACCGGGAAGCCGGACGGGTTGCTGCCTTGCGGTTTGGGCGCCCGGGACAGCCTACGGCTGGAAGCAGGCCTACCCCTCAACGGCCAGGATCTCTCCGGTGACATCACCCCGGTGGAGGCGGGCATGGGCTTCTTCGTCGATGTGACGAGGCCGCGGCAGTTTCCCGGTCGCCCCGTTTTGGAGACCCAGAAAAAGAACGGGCCCCCGCGCGTGACCATCGGCTTGGTGGGCGAGGCTGGCCAAGCCCCTGCCCGCCACGGTTATCCGGTTTTTCTCCATGGCAAACGGATCGGGGAAATCACTAGCGGATTGCCGTCCCCCAGCCTCGGTTATGGCATCGCCCTGGCGTTGGTGGATGCCCCCGCCCCCGCCTTGGAACAACCGGTGGAATTTGAAGTGCGCGGCAGGCGCGTGCCTGCCAAGGTTTCCAAAAGAAAATTCCTCCAAGGCCGATGAACACACCCGAAGATCTCCGCTACGCAAAAAGTCACGAGTGGGTCCGCATGGAAAAGGACCAAGCCACCGTCGGGGTTACCGACCACGCCCAGACGGAGCTCAACGATGTCGTCTTTGTCGACCTTCCCAAGCCCGGCAAAAAGGTGAACGCCGGGGAGGTCATCGCCACCGTGGAAAGCGTCAAGGCCGCCTCCGACATCTACGCCCCCGTCGGCGGGGAGGTTATCGAGGCCAACAGCGCCCTTACCTCCGACCCCGGCCTGATCAACCGGGAACCTTACGGCAATGGTTGGCTTTTCCGGATCAAACCCCTCTCCCCTGTCACGGATCACCTGCTCTCCGCCGGCCAGTACGCCGCCACCCTGAAGAAGTAGACCTTTGAGCCTCACTCCGGCCCCGGTGACTTCCCACGGCGACGGATTTTTCACCTGGCACGCCTACGACCCCTCCTGCAAGGCGGAGCTCTGGTCCACCGGCTTCACTCATCCCGGGGGAACCGTGCTGTTTGATCCGATCGATTGGCCGAAAGACCTGCCTTTACCCACCCCCCCCGTCCAGATCGTCCGAACCAACGAGAATCATGGGCGTAACTGTCAGGACTTTTGCTCCCACCCGGGAACTGGCATGACGGACCAACCACCCGATTTCACCCCGATCCCCCTTCCTGGTGCAGGCGTTGGGGAAACGGCATACTTTCACAACCCCACCGGATCGCTGGTTATGGGAGACGCTCTCATCAACCTGGCTCCCCATGATCTCATGCCCCTTCCGGACAAGTACTGCACCGATCCCGGGCTTCTGGGAAAAAGCCTGCGCAACCTTGCCCCTTTTCCCGTCCGCAGAATCTTTTTTGCCCACGGCGCCCCGATCCTGCAGGATGGTCTCTCCAGGATCCTTCATCTGCTCCCATGAACCCCCTCCCTATCCTCATGCTTTTGCTGACCGTGGCGACAGCCTCCGCCGCGAAGGAGAAGGAGAAGGAAAATACTACCAACAACCCTTCCACCGTCACCACCCTCATTCCCCAGCTTCTGCCTAGAAATCCCAATCCCAAGCCGCCACCCGCCGCGGTCCAGAAGAAGCTGGACGCCTTTTTTTCCGGAGTCCAAGCCGGCAAGGTGGACGACAGTTTCCGCACGTTGGTCAGCAGCAACTCCTCCCTTTCGGACCCCGCCTCCGTGCAGGATTTTGTCGGGAAAATACGCAAGGGACTGGAGGTCTTCGGCCCCCTTCAGGGGGCGGAGGTTTACGACCAGCGTCCGGTGGGCACCCGGGTGGTCTACCTCACGTACATCAGCTTCCATGCCCGGAAGCCGCTTCGCTGGCAGTTTGTTTACTACCTGCCGGTTGGAGGCGACTGGAAGCTTCTCAACCTTCGCTTCGACGACGCCGTCGAGCAGAGCCTGATTCCGGAGTGATCAGGGAAAACGGGATGCGCCCAATGGGCTCACCCCTGTCAAAGATCGCGGCGCAGGCTACCTGCTGAGCCGGCCCTACCGAGGCCGCTCCGGCAAAGTGCAAAGTCCTTAAGCTAACCCGACCTTCGCCCGCCCACCGCGGTTGTCGAGGAAGTCGACCATCGCCGCAACGGCGCCGCGATCCAGGGAAGCCCCGGCTTCGCCCATCACCGTTCGCAAGGCCTGATCCAGCGACTGGGCCTGCCCCTCCTGACCCTGGATCAGGTCCACCAGCCGTTTCGCCGCAGCCACCACCTTGGCGGAAGGCAGAATTGCGTCCCCGGCCAGGCGGTTCGGGAAACCGCTCCCGTCGGCGCGCTCCTGCGCCTGCCGGATGGTCTCTGCCACCGGACCCTGGAACTCGAGGTTCCCGATGAGATCGGCGCTACGCAGGATCGCCTCCCGCATCCGCCGCCGCTCGTCATCATTGCGGGATCCGCCTTTGGCCACCACTCCTTCCGGCAAGGAAACGGTGCCGAGATTCAGAAGTTCCCCGGCCAGTTCGGCTGTCTCCGCATCCACCGGAGAAAGACCCATCTCCTCCGCCGCCCCGCGGGCGATCCGGCCGATCAACCGGGCATTGGTGCGGGCGGCCTGCGCCTGGCGGCTGTCCACCTCGCCGACGAAGGCTTCGATCAGGCCACGGAACATCCGTTCGCGCTTTTCCCGTTCGACGATGAACTCGGTGATGTCCTGCTCGATTAGGAGCACCCCGGGAGGATGATCCCGGTCGGCGCGTAACGGGATATGGTCGGTCTTGGTGTACTTCTTTTTTCCGCCCTCCTCGAACTCAAACCTGCCTTTTTGGGGCTGCCATTTACCCTCGGTCCTGTCCGCCGGCCAGCCGGGATAAAGGTCGTCGATGACCTGTTTGTTGATCTTTTGGTAAGCCGCCGCCCGGACCGGTCCGATCACCGCCGGCATGGTTTTGCCGGCCACTTCTTCCGGCGTGATCCCGGCCGCCTCAGCCAACGTCCGGTTGGCAAAACTGTACTTGCCGCCGCCATCTACCGCAGCAATGGCGGTCGGCTGGTTGTCGGTGATGACCCGCAGGAATTTGGAGAACCCGGTAAACCTCTCTGCGGCGATCTTCAGGCGTTGGGCCTCGGCGGAGGCGCGGATTTCCGCACCGTGCTTCCACGCCACCCCCATGGAGACGGAGGCCAGGCCCAGGACGAGGGTGAAGCCGATCAGCATCATGGTTTGCCGCTTCTTGGCCGGTCCCAACGCCTCCTCCTCCGAGGCTGTCCGCACAACCACCCAAGGGGTCCCCGCAATTTTCCGACCGAGGACCAGGCTGGGCAAATTCGCATAGCTGGGCCGGATGGCGAAACCGCCGGGCTGCTTCAGGGCGAAGGAGGCCGCCGAATTCTCCGGGTCGTTGGGGGAGTCGTTGGTCATCGGCTTGGTGCCGTTCGGCAAAGGCTCGCGCCGCGGGGTGAGGAACTGCACGGTGTTGCCGGAGGTACCCGGCTTTTCCTGCACCAGGTAGTTTTCCGCACTCTTCAGGGTTTCCCCGGGTTGGGTCATCAGCGGAAAGAGCTCCTTGGCCACCTGCTTCAGGCCGACCACGTAGGCAATTGGTTTGGCGTTGTCCGCCGCATCCACAGGGTAAATGGGGACGATGAAACCGAGGCTGGGCTGGCCCTCCCCGTCCAGGCGCATGTTCCACAGTCCCCGTTGCCGGGCGGCGTTTTCCTTGAGGACGTCGATGAAGCCGTCCTCTTTCAAGGCAGGGAGAAACTCGCTGGCCACGAGGATTTGACCGCTGGGGGCCACCACCGCGATCCCCGCGATCCCCTCCCGGACCACATTGGCGTTGATCTCGAGGGCCGGCGGAGGGGTGAAGAAGCCGTTGGCCTCAGCCATTTTCTTCAGGTAGTTCCTCAGGAAATTCTCCGCACCCTCCCTTTGATCCGCGGCCGCACCCTCGTTGAGAAGCGTGTCGATGTAGATTTTCTGGGACTCATTCGAAGCAATTGTGCGAAGGACGTCAAACTGGCTGGAAAGCCAGGTCTCCACGGCGGCTCCCCTCGTCTCCGCAACCAGCCCCATTTGGGTCTGCCAATCCCTGAGGGTGCGTTTTTTCTCCGAATCCACGAATTTCAGGATTCCCAGAACGCCCCCCACCGTGAACACCCCCAGGAAAACAACCGCAAGTATCGTGGTGAGATTCCAGGGCCTTTTGACCGGGGCTTGGTCGACCTTCGGGGTGTTGATCTTGAGTTTCGAGGGATCTTGGGGGGCGGGGGTATTGGATTCTGCCACGGGGGGCTCCTTTCAGC
>DDPU01000039.1:36229-55395 GCA_002342345.1 Verrucomicrobia bacterium UBA2460 | reverse complement strand
TGGGACGGGCAGTACCAGGTGGTCCAGCAGCAGCCGATCGAAAAGTTCCCCAAGTGGACGGGAATCCTCGCCGAGGTCCAGCAGGAGTTGGCCAAAAAAGCCGACATCAATGCTCCGTACGCCGGGGGCTGGGACGAGTTCGTCCAAAAAAACAGGTCGGCCGACAAGCTCGAGATGATGAAAAAGGTCAACGAAACCTTCAACTCGATGCGGTACGTGCCCGACCAAAAAAACTGGGGCGTGCCCGACCTTTGGAACACTCCCGTGCAGTTTACCCAGCCTCCGGATTATGTGGTTCCCGGACGGGTCAGCGGGGACTGTGAAGACCACGCCATCGCCAAATACTATGCCCTCCAGAAACTCGGCTTTACCCAGGACGAACTCCGCATCCTTGTGGTCAAGGACCTTAACCTAGGCGTTGGGCACTGTATCCTCGGGGTGATCACCGCCGGCCAGTGCTTCATCCTCGACAACCAAATCAAGAGCGTCTGGACGGCCGACAAGATCCAGCACTACAAGCCGATTTACGCGATCAATGAGACTGCCTGGTGGCAGTTTGTGCCCGCGGGCCAAGCCGCACCGGCCGCTGGGCCGGCGGCGGGCGGGGGGGCCGGACAAGGGGACTAAAATACCCCCGCAAGGGCTTTTCCGCCGATCTCGGGGAGGCCAAGCTAACGCCCCCCATGCCTGAACTCGCTCCCGCTTACGATTCCTCCCGGGTGGAGGAGCGCCTCTACCGCCAATGGACGGAACGGGGCGATTACCAGGCAAATCCCGCTTCCTCGAAACCCTCCTTCTCCATCGTCATTCCTCCCCCCAACGTCACCGGCATCCTCACCCTCGGCCACGTCCTCAACAACACCATCCAGGACATCCTCGCCCGCCGTGCCCGGCTCCAGGGCAAGGAAGTGCTCTGGCTTCCCGGGACCGACCATGCCGGCATCGCCACGCAAACCGTGGTCGAGCGCACCCTCAAGAAGGAGGGGAAGATCAAGCACCGCGACGATCTCGGCCGGGAGGAGTTCCTTCAGCAGGTCTGGCAGTGGAAGGAAAAACACGGGGGGATCATCATCCAGCAGCTGAAAAAGCTGGGCGCCTCCTGCGACTGGTCCCGCGAGCGCTTCACCATGGATCCCGCCTATTCCGCCTGCGTCCAGCGGGTCTTCGTCGATCTCCACAAAAAGGGCCTGATCTACCGCGGTCGCCGCATGGTCAACTGGTGCCCCGTCTCCCGCACCGCCCTCTCGGACGAGGAGGTGATCATGAAGGAGCAAAAGGGGCATCTCTGGCATTTTCGGGTCACCGTGGAAGGCGAAACAGGGCGAGTCCTCACCATCGCCACCACCCGGCCCGAAACCATCCCGGGCGACACCGCCGTCGCCGTGAATCCCAAGGACCCGCGTTACGCCGATTTGATCGGAAAATTCGCCGTGCGTCCCCTGCCCCCGGAACAGCCGGAATCCCAGCGCCGCATCCCCATCGTCGGCGACGACCACGTGGAGATGGGGTTCGGCACCGGCGTTCTCAAGGTTACCCCCGCCCACGATCCGGCCGACTTTGCCATCGGCCAGCGCCACCGACTTCCCGCCATCGAGGTCATCGACGAAACCGGCCACATGAACGGGGCTGCCGGGAAGCAGTTGGCCGGACTGGAGAGGACCAAGGCCCGCGCCGCGGCCGCCGAACAGCTCAGGGAGCTTGGCTGCCTGGAAAAGGAGGAGCCCTACACCAACCAGGTCGGGTTCAGCGAGCGGGCCGATGTCCCCGTCGAACCCCGCCTCTCCGAGCAGTGGTTCCTCAAATATCCGAGCGCGGAAAAGTCCCGTGAGGTCGTGGTCTCCGGCAGCATGCGCTTTTTCCCTGAACGCTGGACCAAGGTCTACGACCACTGGATGGGCAATCTTCAGGATTGGTGCATTAGCCGCCAGCTCTGGTGGGGGCATCGCATCCCCGTCTGGTACCGCGGCGGGGAAATCCGCTGCCAGGTGGAGTCGCCTGGCCAGGGATGGACCCAGGATCCCGACGTTCTCGACACCTGGTTCTCCTCCTGGCTCTGGCCTTTCGCCACGATGGGTTGGCCGGAAAAAACGCCGGAACTGAAGAAGTTCTACCCCACCACCGACCTTGTCACCGGTCCCGACATCATCTTTTTCTGGGTTGCCCGCATGATCATGGCCGGGTTCGAGTACATGGGGGAGCTCCCCTTCCGCAATGTCTACTTCACCGGTCTGATCCGGGATGCCAAGGGACGCAAGCTTTCCAAATCCCTGGGCAATTCCCCTGATCCCCTCGATCTCATCGCCAAATACGGGGCCGACGGGCTGCGCTTTGGCCTCCTCCGCATCGCCCCCCAGGGCGTCGACATCCGCTACGACGAGAAGCAGATCGAGGAGGGACGCAACTTCGCCAACAAACTCTGGAATGCCTGCCGTTTTCGCCAGCAACAGGGCCCCTGCGATGCCCAGGCCGATCCCGCCAAACACCCCCGCACTCCCTTCTCCGACCACCTGCTCGCCGAACTCGATGCCCTGGAAAAGGGNNTGGGACGAGTTCTGCGCACGGTTCATCGAAACCGCCAAGGCCGACTTTGCCGACACCTCATCTCCCACGCGCCCCGGCACCTTGGCCACAGCTGATTTCGTTCTTTCCCGCATCCTTCGGCATCTTCATCCCTTCATGCCCTTCATCACGGAGGAACTCTGGCTCACGCTTGGCCTGGGGAGGGACACCATCCAGTTCGCCGGCTGGCCCCAAACCGGGGAAATCCGCTGGGATGCCCCCCAGGCCGGCAAGGCGGAGGCCTGCTATGCCACGGCGGAGGCCGGAAGGCGCCTGCGGGGGGAATTTGGCCTTTCCGGGTCCCCCAAGCTCCGTTACCTGCTGGTCGCGAAAACTCCCCCTCCCCCCGAGGACCTCCGCACCTTGGCCAAACTCCTCCAGTGCGGAACCGTGGAGACCGTCCATCAGGCGCCCAAGGCCCCCATGACCCCCACCCCATGGGGCGACCTTTACCTTCCCCTGGAGGGGTTGCTCGACCCAGCCAAGGAAACCGCCCGCCTGGAGAAGGAGATCGCCACCGCCGAGGCCGCCCGTTCCCGCGAGGCTGCCAAATTGGCCGACCCCAGAATGGCATCCAAGGCCCCTCCGGAAAAGGTGGAGGAGTGGAAACGGATCGAACGCGAGGCCGGCGAAAAAATCGTCCGTCTCCGGGAACAGCTCAAACTTTTCACAACTTAATCGGACGCGCCCCCTTTTCATCTCGGCAGGGGGAAGTTGGCGGGGTTCGATTGCCCCTTCATGGAAAAGGGCCACACCATCCCCATCCTCGGGCAAGGCTATGTCCGATACATTGACCACCTCGGCACGGATTTGCGCATCGTGGAGGCCGCCCGCATCTCCTACAAGAGCCCCAGCAAGGGCGTGGAACAGGACAAGAAGCTCCTTCTTTATCTGTACAAACACCGCCACACGAGCCCGTTCGAGCAGTGCTCGATTACCTACAACATCAAGATGCCGATCTTCATCATGCGGCAGTTCGTCCGCCACCGGACGTTTCGCCTGAACGAGTGGAGCGGTCGCTACTCCGAATTGGCGGACGAATTCTACGTCCCCGGCCAATGGCGCGCCGCCGACGCCAAAAACAAGCAAGGCAGCCAGGTCTCCGCTTCCCTCGATCACGCCGCCCTCACCAAGGAGGTGAAGGCCAGCAACGACGCCGCCTACGCCACTTATCAAAACCTCCTCAAGCAAGGCGTTGCCAAGGAACTGGCCAGAATGGTGCTTCCGGTCAGCATCTTCACGGAGGTCTACGTGAACTGCGACCTCCACAATCTGGTCCACTTCCTGCAGTTGCGGGAGGATGACCACGCCCAGTTGGAAATTCGGGAGCTTGGTGCCGCCATGCGTCAAGTTGCCGAAAATCTCTTCCCCTGGACCTTCGAGGCCTACCACAAATACCGCCTCACCATCTCCGAAAAGCCCCAAGACGGGTAAGGAACCGCGGGGAGGGTATTCCCTGATCATTTCCCTAACTCCTATCTGCCATCCCCCATCTTCTTGATCTTTTCCGCCTGACTATTTTGGCTTCCTTCTCTAGGAATCTCTCATGCCCAAATCCCCGAAAAAATCACCCGCCCCCCAGACCGCCTCACCAAAAAACAACTGGCTTCCCTTGGTGGTTGCCGGTGCCGTCGGTTTTGCCGGCGCTTTTCTCCTGCTCAAGGGTTGCCCCTTGTCCATGATGAGGTGCCCTGTTTACGAAAAGATTTGTCCGGTAACATCCACCTTGAACCGGTTGGAAGGGTGCCTGGATAAGGGGAACCTCGCCTCCGCCAGGCAGTGCGCCGAAAAACTGGCAAACCTCCTCGAGCCCAGCATGCCGGAGCTGGCCAGATCCGCCGAAGCTATCGCCGATGCCAAAACCTTGCCCGAAGCTCGTAAGTCGTTCGCCGCTTTTCAGGCCAGCATGAAATCCGCCCCAGCCATGCCGGCCTCCAAGAGGCCGTGATTCCCCGGGTTTTTTTTCTCCTCCTGGCTTTCACTGCCATGGCTCCTGCCGCCGACCTGAAGCTGGGCGATGGCATCCCGCCGCTCACCTTGCCTGACCAGGATGGCAACCCTCTCGATATCGCCGCCTACGGCGCCCAGGGCTACCTCCTGGTGTTTTTCTATCCCAAAGCCAACACCCCCGGCTGCACCGCCCAGGCCTGCAGCCTCCGGGACGCAGATACCCGGCTCAAGGAACGTGGTGTCAGGGTTCTTGGCATCAGCGCCGACAAGCCGGATGCCCAGAAGAAATTTGTCGCTGAGCAAAAACTGCCCTATCCGCTGATTGCGGACTCAGAGGGAAAGGCGATCCATGCTTTCGGGGTGGAGGGATTGCTGGGCTTCGCGCGGCGATCGGCTTTTCTTTTCCACGACGGCAAACTGGTCTGGCGTGATGCCAAGGCCTCCACCAAGGACCAGGCCGAAATCGTACTGAAGGCGCTCGACACCCTCTCCCCGGCAAAAAGGTGAAGTCGTTCCGCAAGGAACTCACCTTCCGCACCCCCACCCGCCGCGCCCTGCTCAACATCACCCCGCAGGTGGAGTCCGCCCTGGCGGAATCCGGCATCCGGGAGGGCCTATGCCTGGTCAACGCGATGCACATCACCGCCTCGGTATTCATCAATGATGATGAATCCGGCCTCCACGAGGATTTTGAGAAATGGTTGGAAAAACTTGCCCCGGAAAAGCCCCATTCCCAATACCTCCACAACGGGTCCGAGGACAATGCGGATGCCCACCTCAAGCGAACCCTGATGGGCCGGGAGGTGGTTGTGGCAATCACGGCTGGACGGCTCGATTTCGGCCCTTGGGAACGGATTTTTTACGGTGAGTTTGATGGCAGGCGGGCGAAGCGGGTCCTTATCAAGATTCTCGGCGAATAACCCGGGCGTTCGCCCTTTTCCGCCCTCGGGGGGGATTCTATAAGAGGTCGATGCCTTCGATCTTCGGCAATCACCTTCAGATCTTTTCCGGCAACGCCAACCGGGAGTTGGCGGAACGCATCGCCGCCAAGATCAAGATTCCCCTGGGCAAAGCGAAGGTCACCTCCTTCCCGGACGGGGAAACCTTCGTCAAATTCGAGGACAATATCCGCGGGAACGACGTCTTCATCATCCAGCCCACCTGCGCCCCCACCAACCAGAACCTGATGGAACTCCTCATCATGGTGGATGCCGCCCGGCGGGCCTCCGCCTTCCGGATCACCGCGGTACTTCCATTTTTTGGCTATGCCCGGCAGGACCGCAAGGACCAGCCCCGGGTGCCCATCACCGCCAAACTGGTCGCCAACCTGCTGGTGGCCGCCGGGGTTAACCGCATTCTCACCGTTGACCTGCATGCCCAGCAGATCCAGGGATTCTTCGACATTCCGGTGGACCACCTTTTCACTGCGCCGGTTTTCTACAAACACCTGGTAGGAAAAAAAATCCCGAACCTTGTCGCGGTGACCCCGGATATCGGTGGAATGAAAATGGCCGCCGCCTACAGCCAGATGCTGGAGTGCGGTCTGGCCATCGTCAGCAAAAAGCGCCTGAATGCCACGGAAACCGAGGCCACCCATGTGATTGGGGATGTCCGGGACAAAAATATCCTGCTGGTGGACGATATCACGGAAACAGCCGGAACCATCTCCTCGGCGGTCGAAATTCTCCGCAGACAGGGAGCCAAGGACATTTATGTCGGCATCCCCCACGCGGTGCTCAGCCCCATCGCCATCGAACGCCTCAAAAAGGCCGGAATTCAGGAGCTAATCACCACAAACACCACCCCGCAGGTCGAAATTCCCGGCGTACCGACCAAGGTTCTCTGCGTCGCCCCCCTGCTCGCGGATGCCATCGTCCGCATCCATGCGGGGGAGTCGGTATCCTCCCTCTTCGAGATACGCGCCGGGGTAAAGACCTAAAAATCCACCCTCTGGAAAGCCGGTTCTGACAGGTGAACCGTCAGGAATGCCAGTTTGCGATCCTGAATCGCCCCCCTTTCCATGCGAATCCCCGCAAACGGATGACTTATTGTTCCCTGCGGCGGAACCGCGGAGTGGCCGGGACTATTTTCCTTGGAAGGCTCCCGCTTTTTTTCATTCCAATTCCGAAATTCCTACACCCTTGATCCCCGAACTCCCTCTCTCTATTCGGCCATTTTAGTGGCCGAGGATGTAGCTGAACATCAGCGGCGCCACGATGGTTGCGTCCGACTCGATCACAAAGCTCGGCGTGTCCTGACCCAACTTCCCCCAGGTGATTTTCTCATTCGGCACCGCCCCGGAGTAGGAGCCATAACTCGTGGTGGAATCGCTGATCTGACAAAAGTAGGCCCACAACGGAATGGATTTCCGTTTCAGGTCCTGGTGCAACATCGGCACGACGCAGATGGGAAAGTCCCCGGCAATGCCCCCGCCGATCTGGAAAAACCCCAATGGGGTCTTGGCCGTCTGGGTATAAAAGTCGGCCAGCGAGATCATGTACTCCACCCCGCTTTTAATCAGTTGGGGTGACTTCACCTCGCCGGAAATGCATGCGGCGGCGAACATGTTGCCCAGGGTGGAGTCTTCCCATCCTGGGACGACCATCGGCAGGTTTTTTTCCGCCGCCGCCACCATCCAGGAATCCTTGGGATCGATCTGGTAGAATTTCTTGTACAAGCCTTCCCGCAGGGCCTCGAAGAAATATTCGTGGGGAAACTTTCGGGCTCCCTGCTTTTCATCCCTCTTCCACAGGTCAATCATTACCCCCTCAATCCGGCGCATCGCCTCGTGCTCGGGGATGCAGGTATCCGTGACCCGGTTGAGATGTTCCTTCAGCAACTTGTCCTCATCCTTGGCCGTAAGGTAGCGGTAGCCGGGCACCCGACGGTAATGGTCGTGGGCCACCAGATTGTAGACGTCCTCCTCCAGATTGGCCCCCGTGCAGCTGATGGCATGCACCTTTCCCTTGCGGATCATCTCCGCCAGGGAGATGCCCAATTCTGCCGTGCTCATCGCCCCGGCAAGCGTGACCATCATGCGCCCGCCGTCATCCAGGAGCTTCCGATAAGCAATTGCCGCATCCCGCACCACCGCGGAATTGAAGTGACGATAGTTCCGGTCAATGAACTTCGTGATCGGCCCTTCTGCCATGCACCCCAAGTTCAACCCTCCCGTGGAAAGGATGACAAGACTATTCCGGTTTTTTTTGCCTCTTCTTTACCCGCAGATGCGGATCAAAAAAATGATCCATCGCCAAAAACATCGATTTTGCATGCCTGGCAAACAAAACGCTCAGAAAGGGGGCCGGCATCACGCACAGGAGAAACAACACCGTGGGCCGAAGGTCCGTGCAGACGCGAAGGATAAAATACGCCGACATCGCCCCGAGCCCGATCACCCCGTAGTTCACCCCCCAGATCGCCAGCAGGAAGTAACCCGGCTCTCGCTCGTAGGCATATCCGCATTGAGGACAACCGTCCAGCGGGGTGAACCAGTCATGCAGGGATCGAGTTGCCTTCAGGGAAGGAAAGATCGGCTTTTCCCCGCAGGTCGGGCAACGGAGCCGCAAGGATCGCGTCAGATAAATCCAGGCTTTGGCCACCGTTCTTGGCGCCTGGGCGGTGGCATCCCCGGGAATCATGAGCGGTGATAAGGATGCCCGGCCCGCCAGCTCTCCACCCGGTAAAGCTGCTCCAGCAGCACCACCAGGGCCAGGTCATGGGAAAGCGTCTGCGGCCCCATCGACCTGACCAGCGCCGCCTGCCCCCGCATTCCTTCGCCATGACCATCCGCACCACCCAAGATCCAGGCGGTCTTTGCCCTGCCCTCCCGTTCCCACCGGTCGAAATCCTTTTTCCATTCCGCCGTGTCGGCGGCTTTTCCCTTTTCATCCAGGACAACCCGCTGCCATCCCTCCGATTTCTCCAGAAGCTCCTTTTCCTGCCTCGCGCCGTCCTTTACATGAACCAGCTCAATCCCCGCAAAGCCGCCGATCCGCCGGACAAATTCCTCCGCCGCGCTTTTCGCCCAGCCCGATGGACGCCCCACGGAAATCACCCGGTGCCTCACGTCCCCGTTCTCCGGGGATGCCCCACCCGCACCGCCGAACCATCCGAAAAAACCACCGAGGCGCACTCGCCCTGAAACACCGGCCCAAACTTTGGCCCAAACGGCGCGCCGGTGGCGCAATCCACCGCATAACGCAGCGGCAGACGCATGGTCCAGGGCTCATGTACGACCTCGTAGGTGGTTCCTCCCCGGAAACCGTTGTAACCCCTCCCTCGGTGCAAAAGGAACTCCTCGAGGGACCCTGCTGGCACCGGCTGCGGATGCGCCTCTGCCCGGACCGAAATACGGAATGTCCTCGGGCCGGCATCCCATTCGTAAGCCGCTTCCGGCTCATGATGCCGGACGCGTTTTCCCAGCCTGACCTTTCTCCTTTCGTAAGGCTCCCCGTAGGTCTTTTTTGCCAGCATGGCCACCAGGAATTTCGGCACGAGTTCCCCCAAAAACACCACCCCGGGTCCGTTCGGCCCCTGTACATAGGTCCGCAGATTCACCTCGGGAAACCGGTCATGCCACGGCCAGCTGATCCCCTTCACCTCCACGTTGGAAAACTCCACCCCCACGAGACTCACCGCCGCCGCACCCTGCCAAAGGTCCGGCACGCAGTCTGCCGGCAGTCTGTCCACGACCAGCGCGGGATCCACCAGCCAGCTCACCATCACCAGATTTCCCCAGTCTGCCTGCATCCAGGAAGGGCCGTCGCTCATCGCGGACTATCCTGCAAACCGGGGACGGGACAGCAAGAAGTCCGCTAGGCCAGCATCCTTTCCAACTCTTCCACCCTCTGGGAAAACAATCCCAGCGCCGCCTCCACCGGAGCCGGCTGTTCCATATCGACCCCGGCCACCCGCAACGTCTCCAACGGAGGGCGGGAACCCCCCGACCTGAGGAATCCGTGCACCCGGTCCACCGCGCCGGCGTCCCCCGCCAAGACCTTTCGGGAAAGGGCGATTGCCGCGGAAATTCCAATCGCATACTTGTACACGTAAAAGGCGCTGTAAAAGTGCGGGATCCTCAGACACTCCAGTTCCAGCGGCGCCTCGATCTCCATCGCCTCACCCAGGTAAGCTTCGAGAAGTTCCCGGTAGCAGATCCGGAAGAAGTCCAGCGTCAGGGCCACCCCTTTCTCCTCCGCCTCGTGGATCCGGTGCTCAAACTCCGCAAACATCACCTGCCGGTAGAGCGTCCCCCGGATGTCGTCGATCTGACGGTTAAGAATGTAGGCCCGCAGGTTCCTGTCCTCCCGCGCCGGACCCTCCAGAAGATGATGGGTCAAAAGCTCCTCGTTGAAGGTCGACGCCACCTCCGCCAACAGGATCGGATAATGGGCATCCTGGTATGCCTGCGCCCGGTGGCTCATCCAGGTATGCATGGAATGCCCGGCCTCGTGGGCCAGGGTGTAGACATCGGATAACACGTCCTCCCGGTAGTTCATCAGGATGTAGGGCGGGTTCCGGTAACTCCCGCTGGAGAATGCCCCACTCCGCTTCCCCCGGTTTTCATAGCGATCCACCCAGCGCGCCTTCCCCAACCCCTCCTCCAGAACCTTCTGGTATTCGTCCCCAAGCGGGCGGCATGCCGTCGTCACCATTCCTGCCGCCTCCTCAAAGGTGGTCTTTCTTCCGGCCGCAGGCACCAGTGGCACCTGCAGGTCGGCGGCTTTCAATTCTTTCAGTCCCAGCAACTTTTTCCGGAGCCGGTGATACCGTTGCAACGGCTGGAGATTCTTGCGCACCGCCGCCACCAGGTTGTCATACACCTTCTCCGGAACCCGGTCCGGGAAAAGTGACTGTGCCCTTGCCCCGGAATGCCTCCTCGCCTTCGCCCGGAAGACATCCCCCTTGACGGAAGTCGCCAGGGTAGCCGCCAGGGAAAAAGCATGCTGTTCAAACTCCGTGTAGTACTGCTTCCAGGCCGTCCGCCGAACTTCGGCCGATTGCCTTTGCAGCAGCGAGGCGAAAGTCCCGTGACTCAGCTCCATCTCCGCCCCATCCTCGTCTTTCACGGTGCCGAACCGGAAATCCACGTTGGTCAGCTGGGAAAATATCTCGTCCGCCCCCCCCAAAGCCGGTCCCGCCAACGCCATTAACCTTTCCTCCCCCTCGCCCAAAACATGCGGCCGGTACCTCCGGACTCTTTCCAGCCTTCCCTGCCACTCCGCCAGTCGCGGGTGTTGCGCCAGATCCGTCCACGCCGCATCCCCGATGCTCATCAACTCCGGCAGGAACCAGGCCGTCTCTTCCGCCAACTGGGTCGTCAGGTGTTCCAGCCGCATGGCCCGGTCGCGCGCCGCCCCATCCCCCCCGTCCTCCGCCACCCGAAGATGGGCGTACTGCCCCAACCGCTCCGCCATCAGGTCGATTTTTCGCTCCTCTTCCAGCGCGGCGGCCAGATCCTCCGCCCGGCCCAGCTTTCCCTTCCACTTGGCCATGCGGCCTAACTGCCCCCGTAGTTCCTCCAGCCCCATTTCCCAATTCGCCTCGCTCGCATAAAGCGGGCTCAGATCCCAAGTGTCCTTGGGATTCACCTCGCTGCGGTCCGGCACTTTCCTGACCGGGGCGGGTGGGGCGACCATGGGGATCATTGTGGAAAACTACCCGACACCTTTTTGGGAATCCACCCCCGCCTCCGCTTGCCGTACGAAGGGGAATCCTTCAGCCTAGGTCCATGGCTGAGATCGCCGCTTTTGCCCAACGCGGGGCTTCCCGTGTCACCCCGAAGATCATGAACAATCTTCTCCACCGCCTCCCCATGCTGAAGGCGGAATTCACCCAGATTCACGCCCCCAAGTTCCCCCACCTTGTCGAACAACTCGAGTTCCTCGCGGATGTCGTCGAGGACTTCGCCGAGGGCGCCTACAAGGACATCCCCTACGCCGCGGCGGCCGCGGCCGCATTTGCCATCATCTACACCCATCGCCTGCTCGACATCATTCCCGATTTCGTCGCCAAGGTCAGTTTTGAAGATGATTCCGCCGTGGTCCGCGCCGTCCTCATCATGTTCGAGAAGGATTTCGAAAAGTACGCCCACGCCCAGCACCTCAACTGGAAAAAAGTAACCGTTGAACCCTGACCAGGCGCCCGGTTCATGAGCCCCGCCGGTTGGACGGATTTTCTCGAACGGCATTTCGGCCGGTGGTCCTTCCCCCATCTTGCCCGCGGCCTCGTTGCCATGAACGCCGCCAGCTGGCTCCTTAACCTCGCCTCTCCGGGCTTCCTCTCCACCCTCAAGCTGGAACCCGCCCTTGTTCTCCAGGGCGAGTTTTGGCGGGTGATCACCTTCATTTTTGTCCCGCCTTCCTCCGCCCATCCCGTTTTTTTCTTCCTGTTCCTGTGGTTTCTCTGGTCCATCGGCGAGGCTCTCGAGGAAACCCTCGGCTCCTTCCACCTCAATCTTTACCTCTTCGTCAGCATGGCTGCCGTTGTCGCCGTCTCTTTTCTCCAGCCCGCTGTTCCCGTCAACTCCTTCTACCTTTTTAACTCCCTCTTCCTCGGCTTTGCCATCACCCTGCCCGATCAGAAAATCTTTTTCTTTCCCATCCCCATCCCGCTCCCCGTCACCTGGGTGGCCGGCGTCACCTCCGCTCTTCTCCTTGTCCCCGTATTTTTTGGCCCCGCCCTGCTGCCCGGCCTCCTTGCCGGACATGCGGGCTTTCTCACCTTCTTTGGACCGGGACTCTGGGAAGCCCTCCTGGCCCGGATCCGCCGCGACTAGGCCACATGGCCCGGTTCCCCCTTTTTTTTCTTACGCTTCTTCTTTCCACCCCTCACCTGTTTGCCTCCCCCGTTCCCGAATCGTCCCGCGCCCTTCTTGTTGCCATCCCCGACGACTGGAACTCCGTCCGCTCCTGGCTCCAACTCTACCGCCGAACCTCCGCCTCATCCCCCTGGCTGCCCTCCGGTGAAGCCATTCCGGTACACCTCGGCCGCCGGGGTCTCGCCTGGGGCCGCGGTCTTCATTCCGTCCAACCCGGCATGCAGAAGCGCGAGGGGGACGGGAAGTCCCCAGCCGGCCTCTTCCTGCTCGGCAACATCCTGTACGGCTATGCCGACCGCTGCCCCGTTCCCGGTTGGCGCTACCGGCAGGTCACCGACCGTGATCTTTGGATCGAGGACCCAACCTCGTCCCTTTACAACCGCCATCTCATCCTTTCCACCCACGAACCGTTCCCGCCCAACCAGCATTACCACCTCATGCGCCAGACCGACCCCGCCCATGCCCTCAAACTCTTCATCCGCCACAACGCACCTCCGGATGTCCAACCCGGCGCAGGCAGCGCCATCTTTTTCCACCTTTGCCGCAGCCAGGACTCCGTCACCACCGGCTGCACCTCAATGGAGGAGGCCTCCTTCCGCACCCTGCTGTCATCCTTTCGCCCGGCGGAAGACCCCGTCTATGTCCTCCTGCCCCGCGAGGAATACGATCGCCTCAAACCCTCCTGGAAGCTTCCCTAGGATCCGCCCGTGAATCCCTGGCTGCTCGACTCCTTCATCCTTTTCACCTACTTCGCCGCCATTATTGGCATTGGTTTGGCCGCCTCCCGCCGTCAGACCTCCCTGAACGACTATGCCCTTGGCGGCCGGAAAATGCCCTGGTGGGCCGTCCTTGCCTCGATCCTCGCCGCCGAGATCAGCGCCGCCACCTTCCTTGGCGCGCCCGGCGAAGGCTACGCCCTGCGGAACTTCACCTACGCCCAGCTCGCCATCGGTACTGTCCTTGCCCGTATCTTTGTCAGCTGGATCTTTATCCAGCCCTACTACTCCTACGGCGTCGTCTCCATCTACGAGTTTCTCGAAAAACGTTTCGGCCCGCATTCCCGTCAGGCCGCCAGTGCCGTCTTTCTTGTCACCCGGGCCCTGGCCAGCGGTACCCGCCTCTATGTCGCCGCCATCGTTCTCGTCCTCGGCTGGGAAATGTTTTCCGGCGCCAAGCCCTCCCCCGGCGCCGAACTCGGCATCTACTTCACCGCCCTCCTCGTCCTCGTCGTGCTCACCGCCCTTTATACCGTCGCTGGCGGCATCAGGGCGGTTGTCTGGACCGATGTCATCCAGGCCGTCGTCATGTTCTCCGGTCTTGGTTTCGTGCTTTGGCATTTGTTCCAGACCATCCCCGGGGGCATGGCCACCATCACCGGAAAGCTCAACCAGCCCGGGGACCTCACTTTCTGGAGTCTCGGCCCCGTCGCAGAGGGGAACCTTGGCACCACCCTTAAGGGGATTCTGGAGGCCGATTACACCGTCTGGACCGCCTTCTTTCGCCGCCACCTTTGTCACCATGGCCACCCACGGGACCGACCAGGACATGGTCCAACGGATGCTCACCGCCAAGAATCCCGCCCGTAGCCGCCTCGCCCTGGTCGGCTCCGGCCTTGCCGATATTCCCATCGTTCTCGCCTTTCTTGGCATCGGCATTCTTCTTTGGGTCCATTACCAGCACGACCCCGATCCGAACCTCCCCACCCGCAACGCCCACGTCTTCGCCTACTACATCCTTCATGAACTTCCCCCTGGTTTCCGCGGTCTGCTCATTGCCGGGATCTTTGCCACGGCGATGGGCTCCCTCAGCACCGCGCTCAATGCCCTCGCCACTTCCTGGGTGCGCGACTGGTACGAGCCGTTTCTCGCTCCGCGATTCAAGAGTCCCGACTCCCTCCGTGCCGCCCGTTGGGCCACCGTGGCCTTCTCCGGTCTGCTCGTCCTCATCGGTGCCACCACCGCATGGGTTGTCATCACCAACCCCACCTCCCGCATCCTCCCCATCGTTCTGGGAATCTTCGGTTACACCTACGGATCACTTCTGGGAGTTTTCCTTCTCGGGGCCCTTACCAAGACCCGGGGCTCCGACCGCGGCAACCTGGTTGCCATGGTCGCGGGGTTCCTCGCCGTGGCCATCCTTTCCGGGCTTCCCTCCGATCTTCTCAAGCTTTGCGGCCTTCCGCCGCTGCCCCGGCCCGACTGGCTTCCCCTCATCGCCTTCCCCTGGCGAATCACTTTCGGCACCCTCGTCACCTTTTTCGTCGGTTACCTCTTCCGACCCAAAGCCGATTCGATGCAAAGCTAGCCCCTCCCTTTCCCATTTCCCTTCCCGTTAACGATCTCTTTGCACCCCCTAGTTCCAAACAACTACGGCGCAAGCCGTTCGCGCTTCCAATTCCTCCCTTCCATTCGATACCTCAGCCGGTCATGGAGCCGGCTCTTCCTTCCCTGCCAAAACTCCCACAGCTCCGGCTTTAAACGGTATCCACCCCAGTTTTTAGGCCGGGGCGGGTCCAGGAGGAACTGGGCGCCATACTTGGCCGCATTGGCCACCAACACGGCACGGGTGGAAATGACCTGGCTTTGTGGTGAGGCCCACGCTCCGATCCGATGATCCAAGGGGCGGCTCCGGAAGTATTCGTCACTCTCCTTTTCACTCACTTTCTCAACCTTGCCCTCAATCCTCACCACCCGCTCCAGCTCCACCCAATGGAACTGGAGGGCTGCCCACGGATTGCCCGCCAACTCGATGCCCTTCCGGCTCTCATAGTTCGTGTACCAGACGATGCCCCGCTCATCGTACCCCTTGATCAGGACTGGTCGCGTGCTTGGCCGGTTTTCCCCGGAAATCGTGGCCAGGGTCATCGCATTGGGTTCCGGAATCTCCGCCCGGATCGCATCGTGCAGCCACTGGTCAAACTGCTTCAACGGATCCGCGTGAGAAGCCTCCTCATCGAGCTCCGCCTTCTCATAGCTTTTCCGCAGATCTGCCACGTTGGTCTTTCCGCTCACATCCCCACTTTACCACGTCTGGCTCCCCCATGACACCCACCATCCCCCGGAATCGGGACATGGTGGAAAACCTGGAAAGGTCTTCTTGCGATGGCTTTTTTCCCGATACAATGACGGGAAAGCATTTCCTGGAGTCTTTTCTCACCATAAGATAATCCTCCGAGTGAACAGCGAACTTCAAGCCAAGCATCGGAAGCTGGAAGAGCTGATCCGGATCTGGCCTTCGGCCTTGGTGGCCTACTCGGGAGGGGTCGACTCCGCCTTTCTTCTCTATATGGCCCACCAAATCCTCGGTCCCAGGGTCACCGGCATCCTCGGCGACTCCCCCAGTCTCCCCCGCTCGGAACATTCCGCCGCCCTCGCCTTCGCCCAGAAACATTCCTTGCCGGTTGAAATTCTCAAAACCCTGGAGTTGGACGACCCCTCCTACGCCGCCAACCTGCCGAATCGCTGCTACTTCTGCCGCTCGGAACTTTTCCAACGGATGGAGGAGCTCGCCCGCTTGCGGGGTGTCGCCGTTCTCGCCTATGGAGAAAATTTTGATGACTCCCGGGAAGTCCGTCCTGGCCGCGCCGCTGCCGGAGAATTCTCCGTGGCCGCCCCGCTTCGGGAGGCCGGCCTCACCAAGGCCGATGTCCGTGCCCTCGCCAGGGAGGCCGGGCTGGAAGTTGCCGAAAAGCCTGCCTCCCCTTGCCTGTCCTCCCGGCTCGCCCCCGGCCTCGCCGTCACCCCCGACCGCCTTGCCTCCATCGAAAAAGCCGAGGAAGCCGTCCGCCGCCACGGGTTTCGCATCGTCCGCGTGCGCCACCTCGGTGGGAAGGCCCTTGTCCAGGTTTCCCCGGAGGAAACACCCCGCCTCAAGGACACAAAGCTCCAGTCCCAACTCACCCCGGAACTCGCGGCCGCCGGCTTTTCCGAGGTGGAGTTCGATCCCGTTGGCTACCAGGGCGCCGGCCTGCGTTAATCTTCGTAAACGTAAACCTAAATGTAGACGACAGTCGTAGTCCTTTTACCGCTCCTTGAGCTTTTCATACTCCGTCAGCGCCATCGCCACCACCTGGTCCATGTTGTAGTAGCGGTAGGTCGCCAATCTCCCGACAAAGGTCACCCTTCTTTCCTGCTCCGCCCGCTCCGCGTACTTGGCGTACTGCATTTTGGTGTCATCCGCCGGAATCGGGTAGTAGGCCTCCTTCCCCGGACCAAAATCCTCGGGATATTCCCGCACGATTGTCGTCACCGGAGACTTCTGTCCGGTGGCGTGCTTGATCTCCACCACGCGGGTATAATCGAAGTCGTTCGGATAGTTCACCTGCATGGCCGGCTGAAAAAACTCCTTGGGAATGGTCTCCGGCTCAAAGCGCATCGACCGGTACGGCAACCGCCCCTCGGCAAAGTCGTAATACTCGTCGATCATGCCGGTGTAGATCAGGTGCCGGTATTTCACCTGCCCTTTGGCCTCCCGGTAATCGGTCTTCAGCCGCACCTCGATCCGCGGATGGTCCAGCATCCTCCGGAACATCGCGGTGTAGCCGTCCCGAGGTAACGCCTGGAACTTTTCCGTCACGAACCGGTTGTCCCGGTTTGTCCGCACCGGAATCCGCCCACAAACGGAGGCGTCCAGTTCGGAGGGGTCCCTCCGCCACTGCTTGCGCGTGTAGTTCCGGAAAAACATCTCATAAAACTCCCGGCCCACCTGGGAAACCACCACCTCCTCGGAGTTCTTCGGATGATTCACCGGCACCCGCCATCTGGCCAGCGTCGCCTCCATTTCCTCGGTGGTCGAGGGACGGCCCAGGTACTGCTCAAAGGTGTTCAGGTTGATCGGAAATTGCCAGTACTTGCCGTTGGTCCAGACCAGCACCTGGTAATCGACCGGATGCCAGTCGGTGAACCGGCTCAGGTACGCCACCACCTTGTCCGAGTTGGTCCGGAAGTAGTGCGGACCGTAGGCATGAATCAGGATGCCCGCCTGGTCCGTCCGGTCGTGGGCGTTTCCGGCGATGTGGTCCCGCCGATCCACCACCAGACATCGCTTGCCCGACCCCTCCGCCAGCCTCTCCGCCAGCACGCTGCCGGCAAAACCGGCACCCACGATCAGGTAGTCGTAACTCTCCGCCACCGGGGCCGCCTAGCTGCCGGACCGTCCCAACCCCAACCTCTGCCCGGCATACCCCTTGGCCCGGACCGACTCACACCAAGAAGGGTTTTCCAGGTACCAGCGAACCGTTTTTTCCAGGCCCTCCATAAAGGAGACCTTCGGCTGCCAGGAAAGACCTGTCCGGAACTTGGTGGCATCAGTCGCATACCTCCGGTCGTGCCCTGGCCGGTCCGTCACCGTTTCCATCAGCTCCCGGTGGGATTTCCCCCCAGCCCTAGGCTTCATCCGGTCCAACAGGTCGCAGAGTGCCCCCAAAACCGCCACGTTTTCCTTCTCCTCGTCCGCCCCGACCTGATACGCCTCCCCCACCCCGCCCGCCCTTCGGGCCGCCTCCACCGCCCGGGCGGTGTCCTCCACATACATCCAGTCGCGCACCTGGCGTCCGTCGCCGTACACCGGGATCTTTTCCCCCGCCACCGCACGGAGGATCGCCAGGGGGATCAGTTTTTCCGGAAACTGGTTCGGCCCGTAGTTGTTGGACGGGCGCAAAACCACGGTGGGCACCCCGAAAGTACGGAAATAAGCCCGGCAAAGGTGGTCGGCCGCTGCCTTGGAGGCGGCATAGGGGCTGTTGGGCGCAAAGGTGGAGGTTTCCCGGAAAGGAGGATCGGATAACTCCAGGGAGCCATGCACCTCGTCCGTGGAAAGATGGACAAAGCGAAACAATCCTTTTTCGGGGGCACCGCGGCCCGCCAGATATTTGCGCGTGGCCTCAAGCATCACGAAGGTTCCCGTCACATTGGTGTGGAGAAATGGCGCCGGCTCGTCGATCGAACGGTCCACATGGGATTCCGCGGCAAAGTTAACGATGGAAACGGGCCGATGCTTTTCCAGAAGCTTTTCCACCAGCCCGGCATCCGCAATGTCCCCCACCACCACCTCGCATCCTCCCGCCTTCTCCTCCCTTTCCAGATTCGGCCGGTGGCCGGCGTAGGTAAGCTTGTCCAAAACCACGGCCTTTGCCTGCGGTCGCACCCCCAGCAGGTGCCGGACGTAGTTCGAGCCGATGAATCCACACCCCCCGGTGACCAAAATAGTCTCGCTCATCCCCCGAGAATAAGCGCAAGCACCCTCGCTGACCACCCCGCATCTTTCCCCTGGCGCTCTTTCCCATCCGGCCGGATTCCTTCCTCGCGGGCCGGGAAATTCCTTGGGAATATCCCGTTCCCGTGCCCTTTGAAAAAGACACCATCGCCGCCTGCGCCACACCCCCGGGTGTCTCGGCGCTCGCCCTGATCCGGATGAGCGGCCCCGGATCCTCCCGCATCGCCGCGGAAATGACCGGGGAATCCCTGCCTCCCAGACAGCCTGTTGCCCGGCGGCTCCGGGTGGAAAACCGCATTCTGGATGAGGCCGTCCTGACCCTCTGGCCGTCTCCCCGCTCTTATACCGGGGAGGATCTCGTCGAGATCAGCTGTCACGGCAACCCGCTGGTCGTGGAAACCATCCTCCGGGAACTGCAAAAACGCGGCGCCCGCAGTGCCCGTCCCGGGGAATTCACCGAACGCGCCTTTCTTCATGGCCGCATCGACCTGACCCAGGCCGAAGCGGTGCTCGATGTCCTCCATGCCGGCTCCGAACGCGCCCTGCTCGCCGCCCAGAGAGCCCTGGCAGGACAACTCCGGGAACGCCTGATGGCAATCCGCTCGGGGCTTCTCGATCTGCT
>DDPU01000039.1:28963-36186 GCA_002342345.1 Verrucomicrobia bacterium UBA2460 | reverse complement strand
CTCCGGAACATCTCCACGCTTCTGGCCACCGCCCCCCTTGGGCAAAGGCTTCGCTCGGGTTACCGTCTGGTGCTGATGGGGCCTCCCAATGCAGGAAAATCCAGCCTCCTCAACGCCCTGCTCGGTTCGGACCGCGCCATCGTCAGCCACGTTCCCGGCACCACCCGGGACACGGTGGAGGAGGTCATCGACCTGGCAGGATTTCCCGTCCGGCTCATCGACACTGCCGGAATCCGGACTTCCAACGATCCGGTGGAACAGGAGGGCATCAACCGGAGCCGTGCGGCGGCCGAGCACGCCGATCTTGTCCTCGGTTTGATTGACCGGACCCAGCCCAAGGATCCCTGCGAACCGGAATGGGCACGCCTCCAGGAAAAGTTGGTCCGCGTCCTCACCAAGGCCGACCTTCCCGCCGTTTTCTCCGGTCCCGGCCATCCTGTTTCCGCCAAAACCGGCGAAGGCTTGGAATCCCTTCGAAAAACCGTGGCCCAACGGCTCGCCGGAAATCTGCTCGCCCCCGGCTCCGAGGAGATCGCCGTCAACGCCCGCCATGCCGAGGGCTTGCAGCGGGCCACGGAAGCCCTCGCCACCGCTTCCAGTTCCCTCGCCAGCGGGGCCGCCCCGGAACTGGTTGCCTCCGATCTCCGCATGGCCCTGCAGGCCTTGGAAACCATCCTGGGGGTGGGCACTTCCGAGGATGTCTTGGACCGGCTTTTCGCCAGGTTTTGCATCGGCAAATGAGCATCTACACCTCCCTCGTCCGCCCGCTCCTCTTCCGCTTCGAGCCGGAGACAGCCCACCGCTTCACCTTGGCGGCCCTGCGGGTTCCCGGGTTGGCCCGTCTGCTCGTCCCGCGCAAGCCCCCCGTCGCGGACAAGGTTAGCCTGATGGGGCTCACCTTTCGCAACCGACTCGGCATCGCGGCCGGTGTCGATAAAAACGGCGATGCCCCCCTTGCCTGGAGGGATCTCGGCTTCGGTTTTGCCGAGCTGGGAACCGTGACCTACCACCCCCAGCCGGGCAATCCCCGGCCGCGCGTCTTTCGCTATCCCAGCGAGCGGGCGCTGGTGAACCGGCTGGGCTTTCCCAATATCGGTGCCAAGGCCTTTGCCTCCCGGTTGCGCCGGTTGCGCACCCGCCAGGCCGTCTACGATTTTCCCATCGGCATCAACCTCGGCAAATCCAAGGTCACCCCGCTTCCGGACGCCCCTTCCGATTATCTCGGTTCCCTGAAAATTCTCCATGCCCTGGGTGATTTTTTTGTCATCAACATCAGCTCACCCAACACCGCAGGCCTGCGCGACCTGGCCCAACCGGACGATCTCCGGCGGCTTCTTTCCGCCCTCCAGGAATTCAACCGCTCGACTTCCGATCCCAAACCCCTGCTCCTCAAAATCTCCCCCGATTCGGAGGATCGTTATCTGCCCGACCTTGTTGCCATCACCAGGGAGTTTCAGCTGGCAGGAATCGTCGCCACAAACACCACCTCCCAACGGACCCCGGAAAATCCCCACGAGGCCGGGGGGCTCAGCGGACACCCCCTGACCCACCGGGCCCTGACGGTCGCGCGCATCATCCGCCCGCTTCTTGCCAGGGACCAAATCCTGATCGGGGTGGGCGGCGTGATGGACTCAGGTCACTACCGGCTCCGCCGTCAGGCCGGCGCTGACCTCGTCCAGATGTACACCGGTTTGGTTTATCTCGGCCCCACCGCCGCATGGGATATTCTTGGCCGGTCTTAGACGGGCCCTTCGGTTGACCGGTTGTCGTTCTCGTTAACCTTCGACATTAACGAGAAGCTGATTTGGATCTGGGCACCCGTTTTTTGGGCTTCACCACTTTTTTTCCCTTGGGACGATCCATCTCCTGCTCCAGCAACCACAAAAAATCCGAAAGGCGGTTCAAATACCTGGGTATCAGGCTTCGGACATTTCCCTGCGCCTTCTCCAGTCTCCAGACCTCTCGTTCCGCCCGGCGGCACACGGTTCTGGCCAGATCCAGGGCCGCCCCCGCCAGCGACCCCCCCGGGGTCGACCAGCCCTTGGCCTTCGGCGCAGCCTTTTCCATCCTTTCAATCCACCCGTCAAGAAGGTCCAGATCCACGGACTTCAGGCGCGCAAATCCGTCGGTTTCATATCGGTGCATATCCTCCGGGGCAACCGCCAATTCCCCCATCAACCCCACCAAGGCGCCTTGAATCTTCTCCAGCAGACCCTTTTCCGGCGGTTTGGCCATGGCTCGCGCCAACCCCAGGGCCGCATTCAATTCGTCCACCGATCCGTAGGCATCCACACGGGGATGGTCCTTGGGGACCCGCCTCCCGTACATCAGGGCGGTCGACCCGCCATCCCCCGTCCGGGTGGAAATTGTCATTTCTCAGACTTACCCGGGGGATGCTAGCTTCCAAGTACTTCCATGAACCGGCAAAAGCTCGTCTCCTTGGCGATTCTCGCCGGCGGGGTACTCCTGATCGCCCGCCAGTCGGGTTTTCTGCATTTCGATCTTGTCCTTTTCGGATTCGATCTGCGCCTGCCGCTTGTCTTGTTGGGTTTTTTCCTGGCCGGTTTTCTTGCCGGAGCCCTCCTGAAATCCTCCTGAACGTGGCCCGTAGCGCACGCCTCCTGTTCGGCAACACCGAGCGCGTCCCCGATCTCACTTACGCGACCGGCCTTTTTGTTCCGGACGAATTCGCCTGGTTTCAAACACAGGCCGGAAAAACCCGGGTCCTTCTCGGACCCCTCGAAATTGACCGCGCCCGCCGCACTGCCCGCGTCGATGCCTGCCTCGACCTGGAGGAGGAAAAAAATCGGCTCGGCCTTGCCCGGGCCCCCTACCCGGGGATTCTTGCCGCCATCCTGCGAAATCATGGAATCCGCTCCGCAGAGATTCCTTCCTCTTTCCCGGTCGGTCTTTTCCGGGAACTCCAAAAGGCTGGCATTCGCCTGAAGCCGGTGTCCGAGCCCTTTTTTCCCGGACGCCTCAGGAAAACCGGAGCCGAAATTCGCCACATCGGAAGGGCCCTGCGGGCTGCCGAGGCCGGTCTGCAGCGGGCCGTGGAGGTTCTCCGCGCCAGCCGCATCGGGCCCGGCCAAATTCTCCGTTGGGACGGCTCTGTCCTCACCTCGGAACGCCTTCGCATCGAGATGGAGTCCGCCTGCCTGCGCGCGGGAGCCATTGCTAAGGACACAATTGTCGCGGGAGGAACGCAGGCCTGCGACCCCCATGAACGCGGATCAGGCCCCCTGCGCGCCCACCAGGCCATCATTCTCGACATCTTTCCCCGCGATCCTCACACCGGGTATTTCGGGGATATCACCCGTACCGTGGTGAAAGGAAGCCCGACCGAAGCCCTCAACCACCTCCACGCCACCGTCGTCCAGGGGCAAAAACGCATTCTTCGCCAAATCCGCCCCGGCCTCAACGGCCAGAAAGCCCAGGAAGACCTTCGCGACTGGTTCCGCTGCCGGGGTTACCCCACGGAAATTCGGCGGGGCCGCTGGACTGGATTCTTCCACGGGGTCGGCCACGGCTTGGGGCTGGAAATCCACGAGGCACCCCGCTTCGCGATCCCCAGGCTGCCCGCCGGCTGCGTTCTTACCGTCGAGCCCGGTCTTTACATCCCCGGGCTGGGGGGAGTCCGCATCGAGGATGTCGTCCACCTCGACGGTCGCCGCTGGCGCCGGCTCACCCGCTTTCCGGACGTGTGGCGGATCCGATGACCCGGTTTCTACCCCTTTTGTTTCTTTGGACGGCCTGCACGGTTCCGGCAGCCCAGCCCGCGCCCCGGGAAAAACCTCCCACGCTGGAACAGGTTCAGGAACAGCTCCTTGCCCGGGCGGCCCTGTTGATCGATCCCCTTACCGGACAGGTGCTTTACGCCAAAAACGTCGACGAGACCTTCCCACCCGCCAGCACGGTGAAGATGATGACCGCCCTGCTGGCTTACCGCAAAACCGGCGGACTGGGTGTCATCACCGTCCGCGAAGAGGATACCCACGTGGAGCCCAGTCATGTTCCGCTCCGCCCGGGCGAACGGGTGGAGATTGCCGACCTGCTTCGCTCCATCATTATCGGCTCCGACAACGACAGCGCCATGGCGCTGGCCCGGTCCACCTCCGGGTCCGCCGACCTCTTTGTGGAGGGGATGAACGCCGAAGCCAGGACATTGGGCATGACCCGGACGCGTTTCGGCAATCCCCACGGACTTCCCGGCCCCGGCCAGCAAACCACCGCGCGGGATCTGATGATTTTGTTCAACACGTTCCTGTCCATTCCGGAACTTCGCCGGATCGCGCAAACCCCCGTTTACAACCTCCGCACCGTCATTGGTCTCCAGAGAATGCGAAATCATAACAAGCTCCTGGGTGTCTACCCCGGCATGGGGCCTGCCAAAACCGGCTGGACCTACGAGGCCCGCCACACCTTTGCCGCTGCCGCAACCCGGGAGGGCCGGGAACTGCGCCTCACGCTCTTGAAAAGTTCCAACAAATGGAAGGATACCCGGCTGCTTTTTGATTACGGTTTTGCCAACCTGCCCCCTGCGCCGCCAGCCCCGGCGGCCTCCGTTCTGGCGCCCGTCCCGCAGGAAACAGCCCCAACCCATCCGGCGATCACCTCCACCAACGACTTCATCGTTCAGCCAGAACCGATTGTCTACACCGTGCGCAAGGGTGACTCCCTGAGTGGGATCGCCAAACGTTACCGTGTCGGCGTGGAGGACATTCTTTTGATCAACCCGATGGACGACCCTGATTTCCTCATCCCCGGCCAAATCCTTCGCGTCCCCCAGAAGCCAAAAGCTCCTTAATCGTTTTTTTCCGCAAACGTAATCGTAACCGTAAACGAAAAACTTCTTACCCCCGCAACTCCTTCACGCCTTTTCCCCTGGACCACCAGATCCCCGCCCCAACGAGGCAAAGTCCAAAAGAGAACCACTGGCCCCGGCTGAACCCCGCCCACAAAGGATCCCCCAAATCCGGTTCCCGGAAGATTTCCAGCGCGATCCGGATGATTCCGTAAACCACAAAAAAAGCGCCGGCAACCCTGCCGCTTGGCCGGGGCTTTTTTGCCCTCAGCCAGAGCATCGCCAGCCCGAGGATCACCCCCTCCCCCACCGCTTCATAGAGCTGCGAGGGGTGCCGGGGAATCGTCGTGCCGGAGCCCGGGAAGATCACCGCCCACGGTAACTCGCTGGGACGCCCCCAGAGTTCCCCGTTGATGAAATTGGCGATCCGTCCGAGGAAAATTCCCACCGGGGCCAGTACCGCCGCGTTGTCCGCCACAGCCCAACCATCCACCCGGTTTTTTCTCGCCCAAAGCAAAAATCCAATCAGCGCGCCGGCGATGCCCCCGTGGCTGGCCATTCCTCGCAGGCCACCGTTCCAAAAGGCGATGACACTGACCGGATTTCGGATCGTCTCCGCAAAATCATAAAGGAGGCAATATCCCAGCCGGCCGCCGACCAGAACACCCAGAACCGTGAAAAAAAGCAGTTCCGAAATCTGGTGGTCATTCAAGACGGACCATCCCTTGTGCCGGAACCACAGGAGCCCGTAATACCAGGCAAGAAATCCGGCCACATACGCGAGCCCGTAATACCGGATCCCCCAACCCCTCCCGAACTCGATCAGGAACGGATTCAGATCATGGATATAGTGGGCAAACACGATTTTAAATTTTTCGTTAGGATTACATGCTCACGTTAACGAAAAGCCTGTTCTTTCCAAAAAAAAGGGCGGCTCTTTCGAGCCGCCCTTTTTCAAAACCTGAACCCTCGGCTTATTTGTCGCCGAAGTCCCCGAGGCTGCGGGTGAAGGTCCACTCGCCGGGGGTGATCACCAGGGTGTCCCAGGCTTCGTCGACGCATTCCGCCATCGCCGTGAAGGGCGAGGTCACCACAAAGGCCGTGAAGCCAAGGGTGGTGCCAACCAAACCGGCCGGACGCGCAAAAAGGATATCAGGCACAGCGAGGGCCTCATCGGCCACCGCATCATTGCTGCCCTTGGAACCGGTATCAGCCATGGCCAAGGGAGAGGCCAGAGCGATAGCTGCGAGGAACGTCACACGGAGGGTGTTTTTCATAGGATAGTGTTAAGAAAAAAAAGCCTCTGTGTCAATCGAAGTTATTCCTTTTTCAACCGGGACTTTTTCTTCCCGAAAACAATCCCGCAGGATTGAACGGAAATACAAGGAACCAACGGGACCCGGAAAACCGCCTTAGGGTGTTTGATTGCAGGAATTTACAGGCTAACCCGGCCGGCTATTTGCCCCGCGCCTCCAAAAAGGCCTTCATTTCGTCAAGTCGCATCTGAAAACCCCGTGTGTCCGGGTTGTTGTCCATGGGCGTGACACGCTCGAAAGCGGATCCGGGGTTGGTCACCACGGCAAAGGAGGCAACCACCCGGGTGAGATAATCCGTTTCCACAATACTGTAGGAAACGCGTGCAGCGGGCGAGGAGTCGTATTGGCTTCCATAGAGCACGGCGGCCAGCACGTTTTGGACAGGCTTTTCAAAAACCATCAGGCTCTCGGATGAGTTTTTCACGTTGTACCCGGTATTCAGCATCATGTTGGAAATTTCTGCCCTCAATTCTTTTCCGACCTTGCCCTGAACAGTCACCTCAACCCTTCCACTGGGAGTTGCGTGATTAACGGGAGTCGCACAACCGCCAAGACAGGTAAGAAGGGGTATTGCGAAGGCAATACAGACCGCACTGAAGTTACCTCTGCGGGGCATTACGGCTTTCTATATGCCGATCATAAATTTTTGTCTATCTGTAGATTCAATTTTACCAACCTTCCCCCGGCAGGGTTTCCCGTTTGGATGTCCAAGAGCGGTGAGCATGGGGAGCCGGCTGTCGGATTTGAACCGACGACCAGCGGTTTACAAAACCGCTGCTCTACCACTGAGCTAAGCCGGCCTTACGAAATTCTGGTCGAAGGACATCCCACGGCAAGTCCCGGCTGGACGGCCGGCCGGGAAATCAGACGTTGTAGGTGGAGGAGGCTGTCGTCCCGCCCTGCCCCGTCCAGTTGGTGTGGAAAAATTCCCCCCTCGGCTTGTCCACCCGCTCATAGGTGTGGGCGCCAAAATAGTCCCGCTGGGCCTGCAGGAGGTTCGCCGGCAGGACCGCGCTGCGATACCCGTCAAAGAAGGCCAGGGCCGTGCCAAATGCCGGCACCGGAATTCCCCGCTTGGCCGCCGCCGCCACCACGTTCCGCCA
>DDPU01000039.1:27722-28809 GCA_002342345.1 Verrucomicrobia bacterium UBA2460 | reverse complement strand
GAGGCATAAAGGGCATCCCGGATCTCCCCGAGGAACTTTTTCTTTTTCCCGGCATCCCGGGCCGCCGGCAGGAGGGGCTTGGGACCCTTCAGCTTTTTGGCCGCTGCCAGCCGCTCGTCCTTCAGGGCGGAAACGCATCGCGCATAAACCGCCTCGGCCATCAGGGTGATGGGAATACCCAGCTCTTGGGAGTTAATCACCGTCCACTTGCCTGTGCCTTTCTGCCCGGCGGCATCCAGAATTTTGTCCACCAGCGGAAGGCCGTCGGCATCCATTTTGGCGAGGATCTGCGAAGTGATCTCGATCAGGTAACTGTCCAGCTCCCCCCGGTTCCAATCGGCGAAAACCTTGGCCATCTCCTCGGGAGCCATTCCCAGCCCGTCCTTCATCAGGGCGTAGGCCTCGCAGATCAGCTGCATGTCCCCGTATTCGATCCCGTTGTGGACCATCTTGACGTAATGACCCGCACCACCCTCACCCACCCAATCACAGCACGGCACCCCACCCTCAACCTTGGCAGCAACATCCTGGAAAATTTTCTTCACATGGGGCCAGGCCGCCGGCGACCCGCCGGGCATCAGACTGGGACCGTGCCGGGCCCCCTCCTCGCCGCCGGAAACCCCGGTGCCGATGTACAGGAGGCCCTTGGCTTCGGCCTCCCGCACCCGCCGGTTGGTGTCTTCAAAGAGGGAGTTGCCGCCATCGATGATAATGTCGCCCTTTTCCAGGTGCGGGGTCAGCTCCTGGATGAAGTCGTCGACCGGTTGCCCGGCCTTCACCAGCAGCATGATCCGGCGGGGTTTTTTAAGCTTGGAAACCAGTTCCTGGATGGAGCGGGCTCCCTGAACCTTGGTGCCCTTGGCCTCCTTGTGGAGAAAATCGTCCACCTTGGAGACGGTGCGGTTGTGGGCCACCACCACGTACCCGTGGTCATTCATGTTCAGGATGAGGTTTTGCCCCATCACCGCGAGGCCGATCAGGCCGATATCTCCCGATGCTTGCATCGCAACGTCCTAGCCAAAAACCCCCCGACTGCCCACCGCAAAGAAGCCCGGCAAACCCTCCTATCCAAAGCAGGCCAACCGGG
>DDPU01000039.1:7880-27677 GCA_002342345.1 Verrucomicrobia bacterium UBA2460 | reverse complement strand
ATCGGCCTGGGCGGCTATTTCCTTACCGGCGCCGCATCCTGGACCGCACTCATCCCCGCCGGCATCGGCCTGATTCTCCTGATTCTCGGGATTGTCGCGGTTAAAGAGGAAAACCTCCGCAAGCACGCCATGCACGCCGCCCTGCTCGTGAGCCTGCTGGCCCTCGGGGGAACCGCTTCTTCCCTTCCCAAACTGCCCGAAGCCCTGGCCGGGGAAGGCCAACGCCCGGCCGCTGTGCAGGCCAGAGCCGCGACGGCGGTTGTCTCCCTCGCCTTTTTGGTTCTCGGAATCCGCTCGTTTATCCAGGCCCGGCGCTCCCGCTCCTCCTAAAGCCCTTCACCATCGCGGCGATCTTTCCCGCAAACCCCAGATCCTTCTTCACAAAGCCCGGCTTGAACCAGGGGGTCCAACCCAGCAAATCATGGGTCACCCGGATCTGGCCCGTCGTCCCCTTGCCCGCTCCGATCCCGATCGTCGGCACCGCCACCGCTCCCGTGATCCTGGTAGCCGCCTCCGGATCCACCAGTTCCAGCACGATCGCACACGCCCCCGCCTTTTCCATCTCCCTTGCCTCCTCGATCAACTTCTTCACCTCCTCGGGACTCTTTCCCTTCCGCTTGTATCCCCCCTCCTCCTTCACTTTTTGGGGAAGCATTCCCAGGTGCCCGATCCACGGAATCCCCGCCTTCCCGAGGGCCACCCACTGCGGGCGACTCTCCTCTCCGCCTTCCGGCTTCACCGCATCCGCCCCCGCGGCCAGCAAAGCCCTCGAGTTTTTGACGCACGCCTCGGCCGTGTCGTAACTTCCCGCCGGCAGATCGGCCGAAATCATCGCCCGCTTCCGGCCACGGGCCACCGCCTCCGTCGCCCGGATCATGTCCGCCATCGTCACCCCCGTCGTGTCCGGCATACCCAAAACCACCATCCCCAGGCTGTCGCCCACATGGATCAAATCGACCCCCGCTTCATCCAGAATCCGCCCGAGCGGATAGTCGTAGGCGGTCAGGGACAGCAGGGGTTTCCCCTTCGGCCACCTTCGCAACCGGTCCGGGGTTATCCGATCCGACGACACATCGCCCCCTTCCTCAGCCACCCCGCTGTCTCCCGGACGGTTCCCGGCAAACCGGGAATTTTCCGTTCCGGACAAATCTCCGCCAAGGGCTCCATCACAAACCTTCTTCCGCCCATCCGCGGATGGGGCAGCCGCAACCTTGCCGTGCGGACCTGCCGGTTTTCCGCATAAAGCAGATCCAGATCCAAAACCCGGGCCTGATTCCGTGCCCGCACGCCCTTTCGGCCCCGACTCCGCTCGTACGCCTGGGTCAAATCCAACAACCCCTCCAAGGCTCCGCCCCAGAGAATCTCCCCGACCTGGTTGGCGAACCGGGGACTTCCCTCCGGGCAATCCACCGGATCGGTTTCGTACACCGCGGAAAAACGCGCCCCGGGGTCGAGGCTCCTGAGCCAGTTTCGGGCGGCCGCCAACTCCTCTTCCCGGTTCCCGAGGTTGGAGCCCAGAGCAATCCCCACGCGCATCAGCTCAGGCCGAGCACGTCCGTCATCCCGTACATTTTGGCCGGCTTGCCCACCAGCCACTTCGCCGCCCGCAACGCCCCGCGCGCGAACACGTCCCGGCTGCTCGCCCGGTGGCTCAACTCGATCCGCTCCCCCTCGCCGGCCAGCAGCACGGTGTGGTCACCCACCACGTCCCCGCCGCGCACGGCGTGCACGCCGATCTCGTCCTCGGTCCGCTCCCCGGGTTCGCCCGTCCGGCCGTGCCGGGCAACCACCTCGGGCTTGGTCCTCCGCGCCTCCGCGAGAATCTCCACCAGCCGCTTGGCGGTGCCGCTCGGCGCATCCTTCTTCAGGCGGTGATGAATCTCGATCACCTCCGGATCAAACCCCTCCGGCAGCGCCTTGGCGGCCAGGGCGGTGAGATGGAAAAGCAGGTTTACCCCCATGGAAAAATTTGGGGAATGAATCAGCGGAATCTTGTGCGAGGCGGCGATGATCAGGCCCCGCTCCGCCTCGGTATGCCCGGTGGTGCCGATCACCAGCGCCGCCTTGACCGTCTGGGCTGCCCGGAGAACCGCCTCCGTCGCCGAGCGATGACTGAAGTCCACCACCGCCTGCGCCTGGGCCGTCACTTTGGCCAAGTCGTCGCCATGGTCCCCTTCCCCCACGACCTCGAGGGTCTTGTCCGACCGGGCCAGACTGAGCACAGCCTGCCCCATCCGTCCCTTGGAGCCGATCACCGCAATCTTGGTGGGCATGGGATGATTCTCCCCCCGAACGGTCCTTAGTTCAACCCGGCCTGCCGGAGGGTGGCCATCAGCCTGTTGCGGCTCGCCTCGGTGATCGGCACCAGCGGGAGACGCAGTTCCTCCGCCAGCCACCCCTTGGCGGCCATCGCCGCCTTCACCGGACCGGGGTTGCTCTCCACAAAAAGATCCCGGAACACCGCCGCATACTTCCGGTCAAGTTCCTCGGCAGCCTTCCAATCCTTTCTGCGCCCGGCATCCACCAGGGCCTTCACCTCCGCCGGGATAAGGTTTGAGGCGACACTCACCACCCCCACCGCGCCCCGTTTCATGAACTCCACGGTCAGGGCGTCGTCCCCGCTGAGGATTTCAAAATCCGGGGGCACCACCGCGCGGATCGCATCCACCCGCTCCGGTTTGCCACCCGCCTCCTTGATGGAGCGGATCGTCGGACACTCCTTCGCCAACCGCCCGACCGTTTCCACGGTGATCTCCACCGCGCAACGTCCCGGCACGCTGTAAAGCATGATCGGCAGGTCCGTTTCCTGCGCCAGGGCCCGGAAATGCTGGAACATGCCTTCCGGGCTGGGCTTGTTGTAATAAGGCGCCACCAGCAGCAAGCCGTCGACACCGGCTTTTTTCGCCCCGGTGGAAAGCTCGATCGCCTCCGCGGTGCTGTTGGAGCCCGTTCCGGCCAGCACTTTGGTGCGCTTCCGGGCGATTTGCACCGCCAATTCAATCACCCGGGCATGCTCCACCATGTTGAGGGTGGGTGACTCCCCCGTGGTGCCAACGGGAACGATCCCCTCGATTCCAGCGGCAATCTGCCGCTCAATCAGGGCGGTAAACGCCTTGTCGTCCACCTTCCCGTTCCGGAACGGCGTCACCAGCGCGGTGTAGGTCCCCTCAAACATGCCAAAAACCCTCGAAGACAATCCGCGCCGGCCCCTGCAGCACGACGTGCCTCGCCCGGTCGTTGACCCACTGGAAATGCACCCGCAGGACATCCCCGCCCCGCGTCTTCACATGGACCGGCGGCTTCACCCTCTTTTGCAGGTACGCGAGGATGGAGGATGCCACCACCCCGGTGCCGCAGGCCAGGGTCTCCCCTTCGACGCCACGCTCATACGTGCGCACCTCGATCCGGTTGCCCCGGCCCACCGAGACAAAGTTCACGTTCGTGCCCGCCGGGGCAAAAAAGTTGTGGAAGCGGATGGCCCGCCCGTTTTTCTCCACATCCACCCCGTCCACGGACCGTACAAACTCGACCGCGTGGGGCACGCCCGTGTGAATGCAGTCAAGCTTCACCCGGCGCCCGGCGGCGGTGATCTCCTTGCCCAACCGGGGCCACCCGGGATCGGACATGGAAACCTTCACCTCCTTGCCGAGAATCTCCAGCTGCACCGGACCCGCCTTGGTCTCGACCCGCATCGACTTCCCCTTCCATCCCGTGGCCGCACGGGCCAGCAGGGCGAAACAACGAGCGCCGTTCCCGCACATCTCCGCCTCACCCCCGTCGGAATTGTAGTACCGCATCCGGAAATCCGAACCGCGGCCACGCGGCTTTTCCACCACCAGGACCCCGTCCGCCCCGGCGCCCCGCCTTCGGTCACACCAGGCGGCAATCCGCTCCCGGGTCAGGCCCAGCCCTCCCTTTCGGCCGTCGAAACCGAGAAAGTCGTTCCCCGCCCCCTCCAGCTTCCAGAAACGGACCGCCCGGCTCACGACCTTCTCTCCCCACGCCAGAGATCCGCCGCCCGTTCCCGGCTGCGAACGACCCGGGCCCGGTTTCCCGAGACGAGAATCTCCGCCGGACGCGGCCGGGTGTTGTAGTTCGATGCCATGGAAAAACCATAGGCGCCGGCGCTCAGGATGGCCAACCGGTCCCCGCGCTCCACCGGCGGCAGGGTGCGGTCGTGGCCAAACACATCCCCGGATTCGCAGACCGGACCCACCACATCCGTGGAGATCGCCCCGGGACGGGGCTTGCCGACCGGCTCAATCTGGTGAAACGCCTCGTAAAGAGTCGGCCGGATCAGGTCGTTCATCCCGGCATCCACCACCGTGAAATGCTTCCGCCCCGTCCGCTTCCGATAAAGCACCTCCGTCACCAGCATCCCGGCGTTGCCCACCAGGAAACGCCCGGGCTCCAGCAGAATCTGCATCTTGAGGTTTCGCAAGAGCGAGACGAGGGAAAGGGCGTATTCATTCAGGGTAAGGAACCTCTGCGCCTTTGGGGTCTTCCACCATCCGTCCCGCCCGCTGGCCAGCGCGTCCTGATACACAATTCCCACCCCGCCCCCAATGTCGAAGTACTCCAGCCCGTGGCGGTCGCGCAGGCGCTCCACCAACGGCACCATCTTCCGCACCGCTGCCCGGAACGGCGCCGCCTGCGTGATCTGGGAACCGATGTGCATTTGAATCCCGCGCAGGTGCAGGCGCCGGTCGCCCGAAGCGCCGCGATAGATCGCCGCCACCTGCTCGAAGGGGATGCCGAACTTGTTCGCGTAGGTTCCCGTGGTGATCTTGGCGTGCCCACCCGCAGCCACGTCCGGATTGACCCGCAAGGCCACCGGGGCCCGCCGCCCCCTCTTGCGCCCGGCCACCATGGCGATCGTGTGCAGTTCCTCCTCACTCTCCACATGAAAAGCCTTCACGCCGGCCCGCAGCCCGGCCTCAATCTCTTCCTCCGTCTTGCCCACCCCGGCATAGACACACTTGGCCGGCTTTCCGCCCGCCTTGCGGACCCGTTCCAGCTCCCCGCCGCTTACCACGTCGAAACCGCTCCCGGCCCGGGCCAACAGGCTTAAAATGGCCAGATTGCTGTTGGCCTTGACCGAATAGCAGATCAGCGGGTTGAGGGCCCGCAACACCCCCCGCAGCCGACGATAGTGGTCCAGGATCGTGCCGGCCGAATAAACGTAAAGGGGCGTGCCGTGACGGTCAGCCAGCGCTTCCACGCTGACCCCCTCCACATGAAGTTCGCCTCCCTTTCTCTGGATCCGGTGCATCCGGATAGAATAATGGAAATCCCCCCTATCTTCCATCTCCTATCTTCTATCTCCTTCCGGGTTTGGTATTTTGATCTCCATGAGCTGTTGGCTGGTGAAACAAGAACCCTCCACCTACCCGTTCGGCCGGTTTCTCAGGGAGAGGAAGGTCGTCTGGGACGGTGTCCGCAACTACCAGGCCCGCAATTTCCTCCGCCGGATGGAAAAAGGCGACCGGGTCCTCTACTACCACAGCGTCGATGAGCGGGCCGTTGTCGGCACTGCCAGGGTCTCCCGCACCGCTTTTCCCGACCCCACCGCCCCCAGGGGCGAGGACTGGACTTCCGTGGAACTGGCCGCGGAGGGTCCCCTGAAAAATCCCGTGACCCTCGAGCAGTTGAAGGCGGACAGCCGCTTCCGCGATCTCTTGCTCCTCCGCCAGTCCCGGCTCTCCGTCATGCCGGTCCCGCCAAGGATCTTTCAGGCCATCGTGAAACTCGGTGCCTGATTCAGGTTTTCGCGTAGACCTCGGACCCCTTGCGGACGAATTCCCGGGATTTTTCCTCCATCCCGGCCCGCAGCGCCTCCTCCTCCTTCACCCCCTGCTGGGCTGCATACTTGCGCACATCCTCAGTGATCTTCATGGAACAAAACTGCGGCCCGCACATCGAGCAGAAGTGGGCGCTCTTGGCCCCCTCCTGGGGCAGGGTCTCATCGTGGTAGGCGCGCGCCGTCACCGGATCCAGCCCCAGGTTGAACTGGTCCCTCCAGCGGAACTCAAAGCGCGCCTTGGAGAGCGCATTGTCCCGGTACTGCGCCGCCGGATGACCCTTGGCCAGATCGGCCGCATGGGCCGCGATCTTGTAGGCAATCACCCCCGCCTTCACATCGTCCCGGTTCGGCAGGCCAAGGTGTTCCTTCGGGGTGACATAGCAAAGCATCGCACAGCCGTACCAGCCGATCATCGCCGCGCCAATCGCCGAGGTGATGTGGTCGTAACCCGGCGCGATGTCCGTGGTGAGCGGTCCCAGCGTGTAAAACGGCGCCTCGTGGCACCACTCCAGCTGCCTTTCCATGTTTTCCCGGATCAGATGCATCGGCACATGCCCGGGTCCTTCGTTCATCACCTGCACCCCGTGGTCCCAGGCGCGCTTTGTCAGGTCCCCCTGTGCTTTTAACTCCCCGAACTGCGCCTCGTCGTTGGCGTCCGCCAGGGATCCCGGCCGCAGGCCGTCACCGATCGAAAAGCTGATGTCGTAAGCAGCCATGATCTCACAAATGTCGTCCCAGTGGGTCCAAAGGAAGTTCTCCCGGTGATGGGCCAGGCACCACTTCGCCATGATCGAGCCCCCGCGGCTGACGATCCCCGTCATCCGCCTCGCCGTCATCGGGATGAACCGCAACAAAACCCCGGCATGGATCGTGAAGTAGTCCACCCCCTGTTCGGCTTGCTCGATCAGCGTGTCCCGGAAAATCTCCCAGGTGAGTTCCTCCGCCTTGCCGCCCACTTTTTCCAGCGCCTGGTAGATCGGCACCGTGCCGATCGGCACCGGGGAATTACGCAGGATCCACTCCCGCGTCCGGTGGATGTTTTTGCCGGTGGATAAATCCATCACCGTGTCCGCGCCCCAGCGGATCGCCCAGCGGAGCTTCTCCACCTCCTCCTCGATCGAGGAGGCCACCGCGCTGTTGCCGATGTTGGCGTTGATCTTCACCAGAAAGTTCCGGCCGATGGCCATCGGCTCGAGTTCGGGATGGTTGATGTTGGCGGGAATGATCGCTCTCCCCCGTGCCACCTCATCCCGCACGAATTCGGGTGTGATTTCCGCGGGAAGGGAGGCTCCCCAGGCCTGCCCAGGATGCTGGAAGCGCAGCTGATCCCGCGATCCCCCGGCCGTCATTTCCACCGCTTCCCGTGCGGATTGCAGTTTCATGTTTTCCCGGATGGCGATGAACTCCATCTCCGGGGTGACGATCCCCTTGCGCGCATAGTGCAGCTGGGAGACGCATCCCTGCTTCGCCCTCCTTGGCTGACGCCGGCCGCCGGGAAACTCCTCCCGCACCGCGCCTGCACCGTTGCGCTGACCGTTATCCTCCGGCCGCACCTTCCGGCCCTCATAAAACTCCGTGTCCCCCCGCTCCTCGATCCAGGCCGCCCGGGGCGTGGGCAACCCCTGCCGCACATCCGGGGCGAAATCCGGATCCCCCCAGGGCCCGCTGGTGTCGTACACCCGCACCGGATCGTTGGCCTGCAGCCGCCCGTCCGGCATCCGCGTGGGTTGCAGTTCGATTTCCCGGAAAGGAACCCGCAGGTCGGGCCGCGATCCCTTCACATACACCCGCCGCATGCCCTCGATGGGATCCAGTTCCTCGATTTTTTGCCCGGACTTTGACTTCATGGTTCCATGTCTCCTGCCTTCGGCGGCTCACGGGAAGGAAAAAGAACGGCTCTCTCCCTCCGGCGGCATGACCCGCTTCAGGTTCCTAGGGTCTCGGGACCACGGTTCCCGACTCTCAGCCCGGCCGTCCGGACTCCCCCGATCCAGAAATCCTAAAATCCCGCCCGGCCGGGTCAACTCTTCCGCTTACTGTTCTTGCAACACCGAGGTCGGCACATAACCCGTCCGCCGGTCCATCGTCTCCACCTCGGCATAGTCCCCCACCACCCGTCGCACACTGACGCGGTCGCCGCGATGCACGGTGGAGGTGGCCGGGGTTACCTGGTTCGGACCCGATTCCTTCAGCGGCACATCGGCAAGGATCATCGCCATGGAGGCGTCCCGGTTCCCCGTCCCCGCACACCCCGCCAACAAAACAACGACGGAGGCAAGCGTGGGGAGAAACATCCTCATGGAAGAAAGATAATCCCTCGAGCTTCCCAGCTCAACCTCCTAACTTTCTTAAAGTTAAACTTAAACCTAAACTCAAGTTAACAATGAACGGTCGTCTTCTCCTCGACGGAAGATTCTCCGCCTTTGAAAATATGGCGATCGACGAGTCCCTGCTCCGCCACGCCCGCAGCCCCGTTCTCCGGATCTACGCCTGGGCAGAGCCCTGCGTTTCCTTGGGGTACTTCCAAAAACACTCGGTGGTCCCGCCCTCCACACCTTTTGTGCGACGCTATACCGGCGGAGGCTTGGTGGAGCACGGGCGGGATCTCACCTACACCGTGGTTCTCCCTGCGGACCATCCCCTGACCGCGGCAGGGACGCTTCCGTCCTACCGCACCATCCACGCAGCGGTCGCTTCGGCTCTCCTCGATGCCGGAATCGCCTGTCGCCTCGCCACCACCTCCCCCAAACAGGATCACCCCGCCTGTTTTCTTAAGCCGGTTCCCGCCGATGTCCTCGATCCTGCGGGGAAGAAACTGGCCGGAGCCGCCCAGCGCCGCACCCGGCAGGGCTGTCTTCACCAAGGCACCGTTCTTCTTCCCGGCCCCATCCCGGAAAGCCTTGCGGAAATTCTCCCGCAAAAACTCTCCCCCGCCCTGGGTGTCGGCTGGAACCCGTCAAAAAGAACGGATCCCGAGGAGGAACTGGCCCAACAGCTGCTCCGCGACCGCTACTCGAGCCGCGCCTGGAACTACTCTCGCTGAGCTTTTTCGCCTCTCCGCTCTGTCTTTCCCTAAACCTAATCCAAGACCTGCCTTGGTGGCTGCTGGACTTAGGTGGATGGCTTTTTCTTCCCCGCACCCCAGATCGTCAGCGCAATCACCACCAAGACAAAACCGATCAGGATCAGACTCCCCCGCTCCACCCAATGCTCCGCTGCTTTCTGGGCCGCCGCCGACTGGGAAAATTTCTCCCCAGCCACCGCGCTCAGCCAGATCCATAAAGGCGCATAAAGAATGGCCCCGAGCGCATTCAAACCGAGGAATTTTCGGATGGGCATCCGATGCCGGCCGGCAAAGAAAAAAACCCCGAACCGCACCGCAGGAATGAACCGCCCCAGAAATACGGTCTTGGCGCCGTGCTTTTCGTAAAGGTGCTCGATCCGGCTCTGGTGTTTTTCCGAGAAGACCCAAGCCCCGATGCGGGTGCCCAAAAACCACTTTCCCCCCCGCCTCCCCAGAAAGTACACCCACATGTCTCCGCCAAGAATGCCGATCAGGCACGCCGCCACCGCCAGGTGGTATTGGGAATCCCCCCATCCCACGGATAACCCGCTGGCGATCAGCAGCGGCTCCTCGGGGATCGGCACCCCCATGGCCGAAATGAAGAGAATGCCCGACATCGCCAGGTACCGGTACTCGGAGATCGCCTGAATGAGAAAAGATAGCTCCATGTTGGAATTGGGATGTTAACGGTTGTTTGCATTGTCTGCACCCCCGATTCCACTAAAAAAGCCCCTCATACCGCCATGTATCTGAATATCAGCCTAACTTCCAAGGCTCTCGCATACTCCTATCTGGGTCGCCCGTTCCGCCTGCGCCGCTGGCTGATCGTCGCCTTCTTCATGCTGCTGCTGGCCTCGTTCTGGGTCGTGGTGGCCGCGGGCCGCGCCCTCGATCATCTTTTTTTTCCCGGCTTCCGCAGGCAGGCAGTCCGCCAACCGGTCTTCATCATCGCCCCGCCACGCAGCGGAACCACCTTTCTGCAAAAAATGCTGGCCCAGAACCGTGAGGCGTTCGCCCCGGTGCTGATGTACCAGACCATCTTTCCCAGCATCCTCCTCCAAAAGATCATCTTGGGAATCGCCGCCCTCGGCAGCCACCGGGACAGCTTTCTGGGGCTTTTGATCACCTGGATGGAAAGGCGCTTTTTCGGAGGTTGGGACAACATGCACAAAATGCGGCTGGCCCAGCCGGAGGAAGACGACGGCTTTTTCGTCTACACCTTCGTCACGGAGGCCATTTACCTGCTTTTCCCCTACGTGCGCCTGCTTTGGGGGGCCGGCTTTGCCGACGATCTGCCTGAGCCGGAACGCCGGCGGCTGATGCGCTACTACCGCTCCTGCCTGCAGCGCCATCTCTACCTGCACGGAAAAAACAAAATCCTGCTCTCCAAGGCCACCCAGCTCTCCGGTTCGGTGCTCAGCCTCCGCAAGGAGTTTCCCGACGCCCGCATCATCAACATCCTCCGCAATCCGGCCGAGTCGATCGCCTCCCACGTCAGCGTCTTTTACCCGGTCTGGAAATGGGTCAACCCCTCCCTGCAGAAAAAGAGCCAGGAGTCGTTGGAGTACGCGGAACTCGCCGCCGCCTGGTTCCGGCATCTCGAGGAGAAGGACGGCCGGGCCGACCGGCGTCGCTACCTCCGCATTCTTTATCGCGATCTTGTTTCCCGGCCGGCGGAGACCGTCCGGTCCATCTACCGCCATTTCCGGATTCCCCTCAGCCCCGGAGCCTCGGCCGCCATCACCCGCAACGCCAAAAAATCCCGCGAATACAAAAGCTCCCACCGCTATTCGCTCAGGGAGTTCGGCCTCTCCGCCGACTGGCTACGCCATCAACTCGGCCCCATGATGAAGAAGCACGGGTTCACCGTTTCCCCCCGCCGGTAGTAGACACCTACTTTCTGATCCGAAAGGTGTGACTTTCGTTTACGTTTAAGTTTACCTTTACGGAAGGCTTGCTCGAGAAACCGTAATCGTAATCGTAAACGATCGACCCAACTTACGCCGCTCTCGGATCAAACCTCTGAGCGATCGGCATCCTTCTTCCCGCCCCAAAGGCCTTGGTCGTCACCTTCAACCCCGGAGCCGCCTGTCGCCGCTTGTATTCCGACAGGTCGATCTTCCGCACGATCTCCCGCGCGGTGGTTTTGGAGATTCCCTTCTTTGCCATCGCCCGGATGGATCCTTCGTTGACCACGTAGCTTTCCAGGATCTGGTCCAGCTTTTCGTAGGGCGGCAGGCTGTCCTGGTCGGTCTGGTTGGGGCGCAGTTCCGCGCTGGGAGCCTTGTCGATCGACGACTTGGGAATGATCTCCCTTTCCCGGTTCACCCAACGGGCCAGACGGTACACCATCGTCTTGGGAACATCCGCGATCACCCCCAGGGCGCCGCACATGTCCCCGTAGAGGGTGCAGTATCCCACGGCCAACTCGCTTTTGTTGCCCGTGGTCAGCAGCAGCCGGCCGGAGTCGTTGGAAACCGCCATCAGGACCACGCCCCGGAGCCGCGATTGCAGGTTTTCCTCCGTCAACCCGCCCGTCCTGCCCCCACGCGCCGGCGCGATCGACCCCAGCATGGATTGAAACGGACCCTCAATGGGAATTTTCAGGTAGCGGATTCTCAGCCTCCGGGCCAGATCCTCGGCATCCTTTACGCTGCCCTCGCTGGAAAACCGGCTGGGCATCGCCACCCCCAGCACCTTGTCCGGCCCCAGCGCCTCAGCTGCAATCACCGCCGTGAGGGCGCTGTCGATACCTCCGCTCAGGCCCAGGACGACTTCCCGAAAACCGCATTTTTCCAGATAATCGCGCGTCCCCAACACCAGCGCACGGAATAGCTGCTCCTCCCGGCAGGCCCACTCCGGTGTTTTTTCCCGGCCCTGCAGATCCACCACCCACGACTGCTCGCCGAACGGGGCTCCTTGGGCCAGCACTCCCCCTTTTTTTCCGGCCACCAGGCTCTGCCCGTCAAAAACGAGCTCGTCGTTTCCCCCCACCGCGTTGACCTGCACCACCGGAATCCCGGAACGGACCGCCACCCCGCGGAGAAGACGAAAGCGCGTCTTTTCCTTGTCGATGCTCCACGGCGAGGCCGAAAGGTTCACCAAAAGATCGATGCCTTTCCGCGTCAACTCCCTCACCGGATCGCGCCGATAACGCCGCAACGGCCACAGATCCTCATCATTCCAGATATCCTCGCAGATCGTCACCCCGACCCTGGTCTTGCCGATCCGGATCGGCCGCGAATCCCCTCCGGGCTCAAAATAGCGGTCCTCGTCAAAAACGTCATAAGTCGGAAGCAGGACCTTCCTCGCAACCACCCGGAGCTTTTTTTGCTGCAGCAGGAACGCCGCATTGTGCAGGGGTCGGCCATCCCTGCCCCGGAACCTCTCAATCCCGCCGGTCAAAAGCGGGATTTTACCGATCTTCGCCGCCAAACCCCGCAAAGCCCGGTCGTGCGCCTCGAGAAAATCCTCCCGGTTGAGCAGATCCCGGGGCGGATATCCGCAAAGCCCGAGCTCCGGGGCCAAAACGAGATCGGCCCCCTCCCTGACCACCTTCTCGTAACCCCTGAGAATTTTGCCGGAATTCCCGGCAAAATCCCCCACCGTCAGATCCACCTGGAGAATTCCTATTTTCATAATGACCTAGGGGATAATTATTTGTGCTCCGGATTGTGCTGAAGGGGTTCCGTTGACATATCCTTCAGGATTTGTAGCCTTTCGGCTTCCCTTATGCCAGTTCCCATCAGCCAAGCCTGGACGGTGGCCTCGTATGTTCTCGGGCAGAAACTGCGCGGGAACAAACGTTATCCCCTCGTCCTGATGCTCGAGCCCCTCTTCCGCTGCAACCTTGCCTGCGCCGGCTGCGGAAAAATCCAGTATCCCGACCACGTTTTAAGCAAGCGCCTCACCCCCGAGCAGTGCTGGGCCGCGGCTGACGAATGCGGCGCTCCCATGGTCTCCATTCCCGGGGGCGAACCGCTCATCCATCCGGAGATGGACAAAATCGTCGAAGGACTCGTGGCCCGCAAAAAGTACGTGTATCTCTGCACCAACGCTCTCCTGCTCAAGCGCAAGCTCGACCTCTTCAAGCCCACCAAGTTCCTCACCTTCAGCGTGCATATGGACGGCCTCGAGCCCGAGCATGACGCCGCCGTCTGCCGCGAAGGCACCTACAAGATCGCCGTCGAGGCCATCCGGGAGGCCGTGCAACGCGGTTTCCGCGTCACCACCAACACCACCCTCTTTGAGGGCGCCGATCCCGCCCGCGTCCGCCTCTTCTTCGACGAAATGATGAAGCTCGGCGTCGAGGGGATGATGCTCTCCCCCGGCTACAGCTACCAAAAGGCACCCGATCAGGAACATTTCCTCGGCCGCGAGCGGACCAAAAAACTGTTCAGCCAGATCCTCGCCAACCGCAAACGCTCCTGGAAATTCAACCTCTCCCCCAACTTCCTCGAGTTCCTCCAGGGCAACGTCGACTACGAGTGCACACCCTGGGGCAACCCCACCTACAACATCTTCGGCTGGCAAAAGCCCTGTTACCTCCTGCAGGACGGCTATGTCCCCACCTTCCGGCAGCTTATGGAGGAGACCGTCTGGGAGAATTACGGCCACCGGAGCGGGAACGAGAAGTGCCGCGACTGCATGGTTCACTGCGGCTACGAGGCCAGCTCGGTCGACGACACCTTCGGCTCCGTCCCCGGCTTCGCCCGCACCGTCAAGGCCGCCATGGCCTACGGCACCTAAATCCCCCGCTCCCCCCCCATGCCTCAGGCCGACAAGCACGCCCTTCCCACGCAAAAGCCCGGCTCGATCGAGGGCTCCACGCTTGATTGCAAGGATCCCGCCTCCCGTCGCCACGCCCTGCAAACTGCTTTCGATTACCGGGGCGATGTCACGCTGGATTTCCAGGATGGCTCCCATCTCGTCGGTTTCGTTTACCTCTACAACGAAACCGGGGATCAGGTGCAGCTCTTCGTCCCCCAAGGCAAGGAATCCTCCCCCCTGACCGTTCCTGCCAGCCGTGTCACCCGGGTGCGCTTCACCGGTGAGGACACCGCCTTCGGGAAATCCTGGGACGACTGGACGACCAAGGCCGAGAAAGAGCGTCAGAAGGAAATGGATCGCCTCGCCCGCGAGGCGGCCGACCGCGGTCATCTCTGACCGGACCGCCCGTGCGCCGGGCCATCGAATGGACGGAAAAGCCGGGAGGGGACGAACCTCCCATTCTCTACCGCGTCTCCCTTTTTGCCGGAAAGGTGTCCTGGCAGCGCAAAACCAAGGGCGCGGACGAATGGGAAACCCCCAAGCTTCTTCCTGAAACCGCATGGGCCTCCCTGCTGGAAGAGGTGGAGAAGCGCTACCACCGCCGCCGCGCCCGCCATGAGGACCTGCTCCTCGTCCGCTCGGTTGCGGCCCAAGCCCCGAAACTTCCTTAGCACTCCCCCACCCGCACCCCTGGAGAATACCACTTGCGGAGCCTCCACCCTCAACCAACAGTCTCCTTGCCCTTTGCCGTTTTTTCCCTTAGGCTTTCGAACTTATGCCAACCCTTGCCGTCATCAGGACAGGTGGAAAACAGTACAAGGTTCGCGAAGGCGATACCCTTGTGGTGGAACGCCTTGCGGGCGAGCCCGGCTCCTCCACCGAGATTTCCGACGTTCTTCTTCTTGCCCATGACTCCAAGGTCCAGGTGGGCAAACCCGTGGTCTCCGGCGCCAAGGTCGTTGCCGAGGTGCTGGCCCAGGATCGCGCCCCCAAGGTTGTCGCTTACAAGTACCGCCGCCGGGAAGGTTATCATCGCAAGGTCGGGCACCGTCAGTCCCGCACCCGCATCAAAATCAAGGCCATCCAAGGTGGCCGCTAACCGGGGAGTCCGCCATGGCACATAAAAAAGGTCAGGGATCCACACGCAACGGTCGGGACAGCCACAGCCAACGGCTTGGCGTAAAGCGCTTCGGTGGCCAGCTCGTGCTCGCCGGTTCCATCCTCGTCCGCCAACGCGGCACCAAATTCCACGCCGGCTCCAACGTCGGCATGGGCCGGGATCACACGCTTTTCGCCCTTTCCGACGGACACGTCCGCTTTGATCGCGGCAACCGGCGCATCCACATCGATCCCTCGCCCGCCGCGGCCGCCTAACCCCGGCAACGCGCGGGAATGGCCGCGCTTCCCGTGAGCCGAACCGGCGATCTCCTCCGCATCCGCGGCGCCCGCCAGCATAATCTCGCCGGACTCGATCTCGACATCCCCAAGCACCGCCTCGTCGTCCTCACCGGCCCCTCCGGATCCGGAAAATCCTCCCTCGCCTTCGACACCGTCTACGCCGAGGGACAGCGCCGCTACCTCGAAAGTCTTTCGGCCCACGCCCGGCTTCATCTGGAACGCCTGCCGGCCCCCGCCGTCGACTCCATCGAGGGCCTTTCCCCCACCCTTGCCGTCGAGCAGCGTCACTCCGGCGGCTCCGGCCGCTCCACCCTGGCCACCTCCACGGAAATCCACGATCACCTTCGCGTTCTCTTCGCGACCAACGGCACGCCCCACGATCCCAAAACCGGAAGGCCCCTGCTGGCCTCGTCGCCGCAGCAAATCGTCGACCGCCTGCTCCGCGACCACGCCGGCGCCTTCGCCATCCTGCTGGCCCCCCTCGCCTCCGCCGATCCGGTCCGATGGAAAAAGGAGGGCTTTCTCCGCGCCCGACAACAGGGCAAGTGGGTCGACATCTCCTCCGCAAACGGGGAGGAGGCCCTGGAACTGGTCATCGACCGGCTGCAACTGCAGGAGTCCAGCCGCGCCCGCCTGGCAGACTCCCTGGATCTGGCCCTGCGCCTGGGCCAAGGACGCGTTCTGCTCACCTTCACCTCCCCGGATTTTTCCCAGGCTTCCGGAATCCCGGATCTTCCCCTTTCTTCCGAAGCCATGGACCACCAGACGGGTTACCGGGCACCCCACCTCACCCCGCGCCATTTCTCCTTCAACAGCCCCGAGGGCGCCTGTCCGGACTGCTCCGGCCTCGGCGTCCGGCTCGCTCCCGACCCCTCCAAGGTTGTCCCCCGCCCGGAACTGTCCCTGGACAAGGGGGCCATCGCCCCCTGGAACCGCGCCCATCCCCGCATCCGCTCCTACTACCGTGCTCTCGCCCGCGATCTCGCCCGTCATCTCGGCGTCGATCCGGCCATCCCCTGGTCCCAATGGCCGGCCGCCGCACGGGATTTTTTTCTCCGCGGCTCCAACGGCAAGGCCGTTACGCTTCAGAACACACGCCAAGGACGCCTCGTCCGCGAAAAGAAACCTTTTGAGGGGATTCTCCCGGAGCTCGACCGCGGCATGGCTGCGGCCGTTTCGGAATCCGCCCGCAACCGCATCCGGCGTTTTTTCAGCCCCGGCACCTGTCCCAGCTGCCGCGGCCAGCGCCTCCACCCCGATGCACTCCTTGTCACGCTGGGTGGACCTCCCGGAAAAGGCCACAGCATCGCCTCCTTTTGCCAGCTCTCCGTTTCTGCGGCGCGGAAGTTTCTGGAACAGCTCCCCAAACCCCCCGGTCCCTCCGCCCACGCCTTTGACCCCCTCCGCCAGGCGGTTCTCCATCGCCTCGCTTTTCTCGAAAAACTCGGGCTCGGTTACCTCACCCTCGATCGCCCCATGGACACCCTCTCTGGAGGCGAGGCCCGCCGTGCCCGCCTGGCCACCCAACTCGGCGGAGGACTTACCGGCGTCCTTTACGTCCTCGACGAGCCCAGCATCGGTCTTCACCCCGTCGACCACTCCCGGCTCCTCGATCTCCTCGGCGACCTCCGCGATCTCGGCAACTCGCTTTTGGTGGTGGAACACGACGAGGAGACGCTCCGCCGTGCGGATCACCTGGTCGAACTTGGTCCCGGCGCCGGGGCCGACGGCGGGAAACTGGTTGCCCAAGGCACCCCGAAGGAAATCGCCGCCCAGGAAGACTCCCTGACAGGCGCGTTTCTTTCCGGTCGCCGCAGGATTTCCTTTCCTCCCCGCCGTTCCGAGCCGATCGGCCGGCTCATTCTGCGCGGTGCGTCCGCCCATAACCTCAAGGGGGTCGACCTGGAAATCCCGCTGGGCTCCTTCAGCTGCATCACCGGGGTGAGTGGCTCGGGGAAAAGCACCCTGATTTTCGACACCCTCGCCCCTGCCCTGCAGCGCCATCTGCAGGGCCCCTCCGCGGCACCGGAACCGGGCTCGTTTTCATCCCTGGAGGGTTTTGACCAACTCACCCGCGCCCTGGTGATCGACCAGACCCCTCTGGCCCGTCTCTCCCGCTCCAACCCGCTCACCATCCTCGGCGTCTTCGACGAACTCCGAAAACTGTTCGCCGCCCTCCCGGCCTCCCGAGCCCGCGGATTCGGCCCCTCCCGCTTCAGCTTCAACGTCCGTGGCGGCCGCTGTGAAACCTGCGGGGGCCACGGGGAAGTGGCCGTCCAGCTTCAGCTTCTTCCGGAAGCGGTCGCCCCCTGCCCCACCTGCGCCGGTCGCCGCTACAACCGGGAGACCCTTGCCATCACTTACCGGGGCCATTCCATCGCCGACGTGCTCGACCTTTCCGTCGACAGGGCCTGGCAGCTTTTCCGGGCCATTCCCACCCTCTCCTCCGCTTTGGAAGCCCTCGGCAAAGTCGGCCTCGGCTATCTCCCCATCGGCCAACCCGCCGACCGCCTCTCCGGCGGCGAGGCCCAGCGCGTCCGCCTCGCCACCGCCTTGGCCTCCCGCACCCGCGGCCCTTCGCTTTACCTTCTCGACGAGCCCACCACCGGGCTTCACCTCGCGGAGGTCGAGCGGCTTCTTTCGGTTTTCTTCGCCTTGTGCGATTCTGGCCATACCCTCGTCGTCGTGGAGCACCACCCCGATGTCATTCGCCACGCCGATTATCTGGTCGACCTGGGACCCGGCGGCGGTGAAGCCGGTGGACGCATCGTCACCCGCGGAACCCCGGCCGAAGTCGCCCGCTGTAGCCAAAGCGCCACCGGCAAGATGCTGCGGGACCAAAGCCGGTGAGAATCCTTCTTTTTCTCCTCATCCTGTTCTCGGCCCCCTTCTCGCGGCTGCCGGCCGCGGAGCTTCCCAAGGATCTCCGTGTCGCCGAGGAGATGATCCGCGATGGCCTGGCCCGCGATGCCGCCATTCGCATCCGCAGTTGGCTCCAGAAAAACCAAGGCTCCCCCCACCCGGAGGCACAGCTGCTGCTTGCTGAAGCTCTCCTCGCCGATAACCGCCCCTCCGAGGCCCTCGCCAATCTCCCGAAAGTCTCTCCACCCGATCTGGAAGCCCGCGCTCTGCTGGTCCGCGCAACTTCCCTGAACCAGGCGGGCCGCTGGAAGGAGGCCCTGGAGGTGTGGGAGCGCCTGGATCTCTCCACCCTTCCGGAAAACCAGGCCAACCGGGCACGCCTCGGGTTCGCCCTGGCCCAGCTCAAGGAAAACCAAAGGGACTCCGGTCAAAAAAAACTGCGTGAACTGATCGACCGCAACGACCCCTCTTCCTCGGATAACGCCCGTCTCCTTCTGGTGAAAACCCTCCTCGCGGAGGGGAAACAGGAAGAGGCGGAAAGGCAGTTGGCTGTTGTCCGGGAATCCCCGTCACCCCCGATCCGCACCGAGGGGCTCTACTGGCAGGCTGAAATCACCTCCGCCCGGGGAAAAAACGAGGAGGCCCGCCGCCAGTTCCAGTCCCTGGTGGAGGATGCGGACGGAGCCGGTCGGGATGTCCTCGCACGGGCCTGGATTGCCATCGGCAGAATCGACCGCGCCCGCGGCAAACCCGGCGATGCCGCCACCGCACTGGAAAAAGCCCTCGACCAGGGGGGAGACCCGGAAACCTTTCTGGCCGCCGCCCGGGAATACCTGGCCGCCGCCCAAGCCTCCCAATCCCTGCCCACCGCCGCACTCCGTCTGCGCGACGCCGTCCGTGAACGGGAAAATGACGACGACAAGCGGGGACGATTTTCCCCCGCCCTCCTCCTGCTGGGATCCGCCACCCTGGAGGCCGGGAACGCCGAGGCCGCCGCCGCCGACCTCGACAACCTCATCCAAAATTACCCCTTCTCCCCCGCGGGAAACGAGGCGCGCCTGATCCTCGCCGAGGCCCTGGCAAAACAGGGGCAGCAGGCGGCCGCCCGGGAACAGCTTCTCAATTTGCTGAAGAAGGACGGATTGCCTGCGGAAATATCCTTTGCCGCGCATTTCGCCCTGGGCGACCTGCTTCTTGCCGAGGGAAAAGCGGGGGAGGCGGCCGCTGCTTATCAGTCCGCCCTTCGCTCCGCCTCCACCCCGAAGGCGGCCGAGGATGCCCTTTACAATGCGGCCCTGGCCTGCGCCCGGATTCCCGACCAAGCGGAATTTTCCCGGCTGGAAAAGACATTTTCGGAAAGATTTCCGCAAAGCGCGCGCCGGGCCTCCCTCGCCCTCGAACGGGGACGAATGCTGGAGTCCAAGGGCGATTCCACCGCCAGCCGCTCGGCCCTGCAGGAGGTTGGCCGTTTGCCGGGTTCCGACTCCTTCCAGGCCGAAGCCGTCCTCCGCCGGGCCAACTCCCTGCTGCGGGGCGGCAACTTCGCCGAGGCCGCCCTCGCCTTTGGCGAGTTTGAAAAGCAGTTCCCCGCGTCGCCCCTTCTCCCCCAAGCCCTCGCCTCGGGCATCGAGGCCCGCCTCCGCGCCCGCGAACTTACCGGCACCCAGGCCCGGGCGGAGTTGGCCAAAATCCTCAGCCGTTTTCCCGACAGCACCCTGGCCCCCGCCCTTTCCTTCCAGATCGCACAAACCCATTTCGAGGAAAAAAACCACGGGGAAGCCCTCACCGCCTTCCGGGAAATGGCCCAGAAGTTTCCCCAGGATCCCCTGGCCGACAACGCTCTCTACTACGCCGGCCTGAGCGCGCTCGCCCTTGGTAATCCCGAGGAGGCGATCCGGCT
>DDPU01000039.1:2867-7747 GCA_002342345.1 Verrucomicrobia bacterium UBA2460 | reverse complement strand
TGGGTGGAAATCAGCAAACGCCGCCTCGCCTGCGAATTTGCCCTCGGCAACACCGACCGGGGAAGCCTGGAACGGGCGGTGCTCACCGCGGAATCCCTGCTGAAGAGCCCGGCCGCCGATGCCGCCGACAAAAATGAGGCCGGTTTCATCCGGGGAAGATCCCTCGAACAACTCGGCCGCGAGGATGAGGCCCTGCAGGCTTACCTCGACGTCCTCTACGGGCGTCTCGGCGCCAACCCCGACTCCTCCCAGCCGGAATACCTCTGGTTCGCCCGTGCCGGAGCGGAAGCCGCCAAAATCCAGGAAAAACGGGGCGATTTTAAGGGAGCCCTCGCCATTTACAGGATCCTCGAAAACGCCGGTGGCCCGAACCAGGCCGCCTTCGCCCGTAAAATCAACGACCTCCGCAACCGCCACTTCCTCTGGTCCGAACAGTAACCCCTGCCCATTTTTCCCCCGTTTCTCCCCGGGGAGAAACGCACGAAACACATCCCGTCCTGTTGACATCCCCTTTCCAGGAAATAACTTTTGCATCTTATCCAGGTGATTTTTCCAGCCTAAAAACATGAAAGCCAAGCACTCCCACAACCCCGGAAATCCCGGATCGGCCCCGAATGACCCGCAAATCGTCCTGCCCGATGGTCGCCCCGCCGCCACCGATCAGGCTCCGGACGCGCAGCCGGATGCCGGCGCGGAAATCAACGCCCTCAAGGAACAACTTCTCCGCGTCCGTGCCGATTTTGAAAATTCCCGCAAGCGTTTGACCAGGGAGAAGGAGGAGTCCCTGAAGTATGCCAACCAGTCGATCCTCTCCGATCTTCTGCCCCTGCTCGATCACCTTGAGTTGGGACTTCAGGCCGCCACTTCCGCCAAGGACGTCGCCTCGGTCGTTTCCGGCCTCCGCCTGATCCAGAGCCAGTTTGAGCGTTTCCTCAACGACCATGGTGTCACCGCCATCGAGGCCCTCGGCAAACCCTTCGATCCCCACCTCCATGAGGCCATTGGCACCGAACCCGCCCCGGGAAAGCCGGAAGGAACCGTCCTGCACCAGAGGCGTCGCGGCTTTAAGCTGGGCGACCGCCTCCTCCGCCCGGCCAGCGTCGTCACCGTGGCCCCGCCCGGCCCGGCCGCCCCGGACGCCTGATCCGTGGCCTCCAAAAGGGACTACTACGAGGTGCTCGGGGTCGCCCGCACCGCCACAGCCGAGGAGATCAAAAAGGCCTACCGGAAACTTGCGCTCCAGCATCACCCCGACAAACACAAGGGGGACAAAAAGGCGGAGGAAAAATTCAAGGAAATCGGGGAGGCCTACGAGGCCCTGTCCGACCCGCAGAAAAGGGATGCCTACGACCGCTTTGGTCACCGTGCCTTTGCCCCGGGAGGCGGCATGGCGGGCGGGGGTTTTCACGATCCGTTCGACCTCTTTCGCGAGGCCTTCGGCTCCAGCGGACTCGGAGGCACGATTTTCGGGGATATTTTCGAGGATGCCTTCGGCGGCGGAGGAAGGGGCCGGGGTCGCGGCGGACGTTCCAACCAAGGGGCCGACCTCCGCTACGACCTCGAGATCGATTTTCTTGAGGCGGTGCGCGGATGTGAAAAGGAAATCACCATCCGCCGTCCCGCTCCCTGTTCCCATTGCGACGGAACCGGCGCCGCCTCGGGCTCCAAGGCCGTCCCCTGCGCCACCTGCCGGGGTCAGGGCCAGGTCGCCGTCAACCGGGGTTTCTTTTCCATTGCCCAGCCGTGCCCGAAATGCGGTGGAGCCGGCCAGACCATCGAACATCCCTGCAAACACTGCCGGGGCGAAGGGCGGACCGAACAAAACGCCCGCATTAAATTAAAAATTCCCGCGGGGGTCGACACGGGTGCACGCCTCCGCTCCCCCGGACAGGGAGAGGCGGGTACCCGGGGCGGGGCACCCGGCGACCTGTATGTGGTCCTTTCCGTGCGTAGCCATCCCGTTTTTGAACGCCAGGAGGACGATCTTTTTTGCGAGGTGCCTGTCTCCTTTGCCCAGCTTGCCCTCGGCGCGGATATCAGTGTTCCCGGCCTGGATGGGGAGCTGCACGTGAAAATTCCCGCGGGAACCTCCTCCGACAAGGTCTTCCGCCTCCGCGGCCAGGGCGTCCCCCTGCTCTCCGGCCGGGGCCGGGGCGATCTTCACGTGCGCATCCGCGTGGAAATTCCCAAAAACCTGAACTCCGCCCAGAAACAGGCCCTCGAGAATTTTTTTCGGCTCTGCGACGAGTCCACCCACCCCGAGCACAGCTCCTTTCTCGAAAAGGCCCGCAAGCTTTTCCAGGGTTGACCCGTGCCCGGCCATCGCTTCTACCAGCCCGAAATCGCCTCCGGGTGGCTTTCCCCCGAGGAATCCCATCACGCCCTCCATGTCCTCCGCCTTCGCTCCGGCGACTCCGCCGCCGTTTTTGACGGAAGGGGCACGGAAGCCCGTGTTCGCCTGACCTCCACCGGGAACGAAAACGTTGGCTTTGAGGTTCTTTCCATCGCCAGGACCCCTCCCCCCGCCTGCAGGATCCGCTTCGGTCAGGCCCTGATCAAACCCGCCGGAATGGAACTGCTCATCCAAAAACTCACCGAGTTGGGAGTCTCGGAAATCTGGCCGATTTCCTCGGAACGGTCGGTCTCCCGGCCCGAGGGCGAAAAGCGGATTTCCTCCCGCTGGCAGTCTATCGCCCTCGCCGCCTGCAAGCAGTCCGGGCAGAACTGGCTCCCCAGGATCCCTGAAGCCGTTTCCCTGGACTCCTTTCTGGCCGCCCCGGAACCGGCCCCGGCCGTGGCGCGGATCATCGGGTCCCTGCAGCCCGAGGCCCGCCCGCTCTCCTCTCTCGTGGCTGAAGCCAGGCAACAGGCGGCCGCCTCCGCTTTTGACGTGCTGATTGGGCCCGAAGGGGATTTTACCCCGGCGGAAACGGGTCGCGCCCGCGCTTCGGGTTTCCGCCCCGCCTCCCTCGGACCGCTCATCCTTCGCTCGGAAACCGCATCGATCTTTGTGGCCGCCGCGCTTCACTACGAACTGAACCTCCCGCATTGAAGCCCCTGCTTGTCTGCACCGACTTCGACGGAACCCTCACCACCGAGGATCCTTCCGCGCCCCTCGCCCCGGGATTTTTCGACTGGCTGCAATCCGCACGGAAAAAGGGATCCGTCTCCTGGGCCGTGGCCACCGGCCGCTCCTGGGAGGGACTGCGGGAAGCCCTGGTGGGACACCATGCCCCCCTCTTTCCCGAATGGATCGTCACCGTGGAAAGGGAGATCCACCGCGTGAAGGACAAGGAGGCCTATCCCCTCGAGGAGTGGAACCGCACCTGCACCGAGGTTCACGAGGCCCTTTTCGGTCGCCATGGTGCCATTCTGGAACGGATCGAAAAGGAGGTGGGGTCCCATGAGGATGTCACCGTGATTCCCGATGTCGGCGCCATCGGGCTTGTCGTGGAAACCCCGGACGGAATCGCCCATGCCGAAAAAATGGTGCAGGAGATCCTGAAAGACCGTCCCGAGATTCTGACCGTCCGCAACGGCCCCTACTTCCGCTTCGCCCACGCCGATTACCACAAGGGCTCCTGCCTGGGCCACGTCCAGACCCTGCTTGATCTCGGGCCCGGTTCCACCTTCGTCGCCGGTGACAACCTCAACGACCTTTCCATGCTGACCCGCCGGTACGGGCACTACCTCGCCTGCCCCTCCAACTCCCACCCGGAAGTGCTCGCCCAGGTAGGAAGGGAGGGCGGTTACCTCGCCCAGTCCCCCGGCGGCACCGGCATCGCCGAGGCCCTGAACTTCTTTTTCCCTCGTGGCTAGGTCCTCCGCTCGGGCCTTCCCTGACTTCTATCTACCAAATACTCCCAGCCCCGATCTCCCCTCTTTCATCTACCAACTTTCAATCCGTCTTTTGAGGCTATAAGGTTCCTCATCATGCCCCGCCGGACCGATATCCACTCGATCCTGATCATCGGATCCGGTCCCATCATCATCGGTCAGGCCTGCGAGTTCGACTACTCCGGCGTCCAGGCCTGCAAGGCGCTCCGGGAGGAGGGCTACCGCGTCATCCTCGTGAACAGCAACCCGGCCACCATCATGACCGATCCCGAGTTCGCCGACCGCACCTACATCGAGCCGATCACCCCGGAGGTGGTCGAACATATCCTCGCCCGGGAAAAGCCGGACGCCCTGCTCCCCACCCTCGGCGGCCAGACCGCCCTCAACACCGCCATGGCCCTGCACGCCTCCGGCGCACTCACCCGCCACAACGTCAGGCTGATTGGCGCCCAGGTGGAGGCCATCCGCAAGGGCGAGGACCGCCAGTTGTTCAAGGATTGCATGGAAAAAATCGGCCTGGAGTGCGCCCGGTCCGTCACCGCCCACACCATGGACGAGGCCCGCACCGCCATGGCCAAGATCGGCACCTTTCCCCTTATCATCCGCCCTGCCTTCACCCTCGGCGGCACCGGCGGCGGCATCGCCTACAACCGGGAGGAGTTCGAGGCCATCGCCGCCAAGGGCCTCGACGCCTCCCCCACCTCGGAAATTCTCGTCGAGGAATCCCTGCTTGGCTGGAAGGAGTACGAGATGGAGGTGATGCGCGACCGGGCTGACAACTGCGTCATCATCTGCTCCATCGAGAATTTCGATCCCATGGGCGTCCACACCGGCGACAGTATCACCGTCGCCCCCGCCCAGACCCTCACCGACCGGGAATTCCAGCGCATGCGGGACGCCTCCTTTGCCGTCATCCGGGAGATCGGCGTCGAGACCGGCGGATCCAACATCCAGTTCGCCGTCTGCCCGAAAACCGGCCGGATGGTCGTGATCGAGATGAATCCCCGCGTCTCCCGCTCCTCCGCCCTCGCCTCCAAGGCGAC
>DDPU01000039.1:416-2798 GCA_002342345.1 Verrucomicrobia bacterium UBA2460 | reverse complement strand
TCCATGAAAAGCGTCGGCGAGGCCATGGGCATCGGCCGCACCTTCCGCGAATCCTTTATGAAGGCCCTCCGTTCCCTCGATCTCAAGGGAAAAGAGGGCCGTCTTGATCTCGGCTCCCGCACCCCGCCCGTCCCCGAGGACGAGCTGACCAACCTGCTCCGGACACCCCATCCGGCCCGGCTCTGGTATCTCAGCCATGCCTTCAACCAGGGCTGGACCGTGGAAAAGATCCACCAGATCACCGCCATCGACCCTTGGTTTCTCGACAACGTTCGCGAGATCACCGAGATCGCCCGCAACCTCGAGAAGGAATCCTGGCTCGGCAACCCGGCCGGCCTTTCCCTCCTCCGCGAGGCCCGCTCGGCCGGCTTGTCCGACCTCGACCTCGCCCGCCTCCTCCCCGGCCCCGAAAGCGAGCTCCTCACCCGGGCACGGACCGTGCGGGCCTGGCGGGAAAAACAGGGCCTGCTCCCCACCTACCGGCTTGTCGACACCTGCGCCGCGGAGTTTGAGGCCCACACCCCCTACTACTACTCCACCCACGATGCCGACGACGATGAGTCCCGCCCCACCAGAAAACCGAAGATCCTCATCCTCGGCGGGGGCCCCAACCGGATCGGTCAGGGCATCGAGTTCGATTACTGCTGCGTGCACGCCAGCTTCGCCCTGCGCGAGGACGGCTTCGAAAGCATCATGGTTAACTCCAACCCCGAGACCGTCTCCACCGACTACGACACCTCCGACAAACTGTATTTCGAACCCCTCACCGCCGAGGACGTCATCCATATCTACCGGGCGGAAAACAAGGACGACCTCGTCCGTGGCGTCATCCTGCAGTTCGGTGGCCAGACCCCCCTGAACCTCGCCTCGGAATTGCAGGCCGCCGGCCTCCGCATCCTCGGCACTCCGGTGGAAGCCATCGAGCGCGCNNGAGGACCGGAAACTTTTTTCGGCGCTTCTCGACAAACTCGGTCTCCGCCAACCCCCCAACGGCACCGCCACCAACGCCGAGGAAGCCGTCGCCATCGCCCAAAAGATCGGGTTTCCGCTCCTTCTCCGCCCCTCCTTTGTCCTCGGTGGCCGGGCCATGCGCATCGTTTACTCGCAGGAGGAGGTGCGCAATTACATGCACGAGTGCACCGAGGTCGCTCCGGGTCGCCCCGTCCTGCTCGACCGGTTCCTCGAGGACGCCACCGAGGTGGATGTCGACTGTGTCGCCGACGGCAAGGACGCGGTCATTGGCGCGGTCATGGAACACATTGAACAGGCCGGCGTCCATTCCGGTGACAGTGCCTGTGTCATTCCCAGTCATTCCCTGCCCCCCAAGGTTATCGACGAGATCCGTTCCGCCACCCTAGCCCTCGCCCGGGAACTGGGGGTGCGGGGACTGATGAACATCCAGTTCGCCGTCCAGAAAGGCACGGTCTACGTGCTCGAGGTAAATCCCCGGGCCTCCCGCACCGTTCCCTTCGTCAGCAAGGCGATCGGCAAGCCCCTCGCCAAGATCGCCGCCCGGGTGATGTCCGGGAAGACCCTGCGAGAACTGGGCTTCACCTCGGAGATCGTCCCCTCGCACTTCTCCGTCAAGGAGGCCGTCTTCCCCTTTGCGCGGTTCCCCGGCACCGATATCCTCCTCGGCCCGGAAATGAAATCGACCGGCGAGGTCATGGGCATCGACAAGTCCTTTGGCCTCGCCTACGCCAAGAGCCAGATGGCGGCCCAACCGGCCCTACCCCTCTCCGGCACCATCTTCCTGAGCGTCCGCGACAGCGACAAATCCTCCGCCGTCCGCCTGGGCAAGGGCTTGCACGAACTGGGCTTCCGCATTGTCTCCAGCAAAGGCACCGCCCGCCAGTTGGCCGATGCCGGTATTCCCGTCACCCCCCTTCTCAAGCTGTCCGAGGGGCGCCCCAACGTGGTCGACCTGATGAAAAACCGGGAAATCACCCTGGTGATCAACACTCCAGCCGGGGCCGTCGCCCGCAGCGAGGAGGTCCAGATCCGCACCTGCGCCCTGGCCCAGCGGATCCCCGTCATGACCACCATCGCCGCCGCCGAGGCCAGCCTCGAGGGCATCCGCTCCCTCCGCCAACATGGTCTCTCCGTCCGCGCCCTTCAGGATTATCACTCTTAAAAACTCCTTTTGGGGGCTTTTCGTCCACGGGATGCGTTAACGTTCAGGAAAGTTTACAGGGCATGATCCGCAATCTCATCTTCGATTGGTCCGGCACCCTTGTCGACGACCTTACCCCCGTTCTGGAGGCCACCAACCGGGTCTTTGCCGCCCACGGCAAACCCCCTTTTGATCGCCAGACTTTCCGGGAAAAGTTCTACCTGCCCTACGAGGGCTTTTATAAGGAGCACATTCCCCACGCTCCCATC
>DDPU01000039.1:0-332 GCA_002342345.1 Verrucomicrobia bacterium UBA2460 | reverse complement strand
TTCCTCCTCAGCACCGTCCACGAGGCGGATTTTGAGGATCAGGCCCGGCGCCTCGGCGTGAGCCACTTCTTTCGGGAGGCCTACGCCGGCGTTCCCGACAAACGCGATGCCATCCATGGCATCCTTCAGGACCACAAGCTCCGCCCGGAGGAGACGCTCTTCGTCGGCGACATGGAGCACGACATCGCCACCGCCCGCCACGGTGGCGTCCGCTCCTGTGCCGTCCTCACCGGTTACGACTCCCTCCCCAAGCTCCAGAAGGCCCTGCCCGACCACATTGCGCCCGACATGTTCGCCGTGGCGGAGATCCTCAAGCGTCACTCCGTTCCCGA